>JBBQJJ010000034.1:0-35309 GCA_038325805.1 Haliangiales bacterium | reverse complement strand
GACCCGTTGACGGGAGTGACGCAACCGCCGCGCCGGGTGGCCGAAGGGTGGTCATGCTCAGCTTCCAGAAACTCGACGTGTACCAACGGTCGATCGAATTCCTGGCCTTCGCACGCCGGTTACTCCAGCGCATCCCCAAAGTCGTACTAGCTCTCTGCAGACCACGATCGGACCACGATCCGGTGTGCTCTGACCGTGTATCGTCGGCGCATGTTCAGAGCGTTCGTTGACCGTCTCGGTCATCCCGATGGCCGCAACCGGTCATGGCAGCCCGGTTCCAGCGGTGGTCTCGTCGCCGCCATGCGTAGCCTCGTGGTCCTCATCGTGTTGGCGTCACCGGCTGCCCGCGCCGATCAGATCCAGGCCGACCTCGGCCTCTCGGTGATCGCCGGCGCGTACGAACACAAGCTGACGACCCGCAGCGCGATCGCCGTCGAGGCCGGCACGTTCGGCAGCTACTTCCTGCCGTGGTTCGATCTCGGCGACAAGACCCTCGGTGGCATCGGCGGCCTGCGCGGCACGCTGTTCGCGCAGAGCGACAATCGCGGCCTCTACATCACCCCGTACGTCCGCGCCGGCTACACGAAGGGTGAGGACGAGGACACCGGGATGAAGGGCGGCGGCGTGGTGATCACGGCCGGTGCCTTCGTCGGCTACGTGTTTCGCCCGCTGACCTCACTCGACATGCGTGTCGGCGCCGGCGCGCAGTACATCTACATCGATGGTGATAATGGCGTCGGAGCCTCGACTCCGTTCATCGCGCTCGACTTCACCCTCGGCTACAAGCTCTAGGGGGCGGCGTCGTCGCGCCCTAGGGTGCGACCGACGCGGCGAACCTGGGTTTGCCGCCGGTGACCTTCAGCACGACCATCGACTTCGTGATGCCCTGATCCTTCGCGTGAAACGCGAGCTGGCCAGTAGCACCGTTGATCTTCGTCGCGCGAATCGCATCCGCGAGATCCTTCCCCGACGTCGACTTCGCCTTCGCGATCGCGTCGAGCACCACGGTGGCGGCGTCGTAGCCGAGCGCTGCGAGCGCGTCAGGTGCCTGCTTGAACTTGGCCTGGTACGCCTTCGCGAAGTTCCGCGTCGCCACGCGCGTGTCGTCGAGCGCGAAGTGATTGATGTAGTAGCTGCCATCGAGGGAGGTCCCCGCGAGCTTGCCGAGCTCGGTGGAGTCCCAGCCGTCGCCACCGAGGAACTTGACGCGAATCCCGAGTTGCTGCGCCTGCAGCGCGAGCTTCGCGACGTCGGTGTAATAGCCGGGCACGAACACCCACTGCGCCCTCGCCGTCTCGATCGCGCGGAGCTGCGGTTCGAAGTCGTCCGAGCCCGAGGTGTACGCCTGGTTCGTGACGATCGATCCACCCTGCGCCTTGAACGCGGTCTCGAACGCCGCGGCGAGACCGGTCGAATATGCCTGCCCCTGGTCTTTCAGGATCGCGACGCTTCCGATCTTCAGCGTTCGTGCAAACCGCGCCATCCCCCGTGCCTGCGCGTCGTCGGTCTGACACGCGCGAAAGATCAGATCGCCGATGTCCGTGATCGTCGGGTGGGTCGACGACGGCGTGATCATCGGGATGCCGCGCTTCTGCGCGACCACCGCGCCGGCGAGGGTCAAGCTCGACGCGACCTCGCCGATCAGCGCGACGACGCCATTGTCCGCGAGTCGAGTTACCGCCGCGGCCGCATCGCTCTGCTTGCCCATCGTGTCGAGGGTCTCGAGCTTGACCTTGACCTTCGCCTTCGCGTTGTACTGCTCGACCGCGAGCTGGATCCCTTGCTGGGTCGAGATCCCGAACGTCGCCGACGCGCCGGTCATGGACAGGTACGCCCCGACGGAAACCTCCCCTTCGGCGTGCACCTTTCCGAACGTGCACAACACGAGCAAGACGGCGATTCGTAACGTGCCCATGACGGCATCCTATCCGTAGTCCGGGTGGGACCCGGATGATCGGGGCCTCGAGCAACCAACGTGAGGTCGCGAACCAACGAAACATCGTGCGTCGAACCGCGCACGCGAGTTGCTGGAGAGGCTGTCATGTTCAAGCCCAACGCGAAGGAGGACTCGAGGTCAACCGAGGTGAGCTGCCACGAAAATAGAGTTCGCGGTCTATGCGAACTCATTTTCGTTCAAGGTGGTGGCCGGCCGCCGGCCCGCTGGTCTCTGGGGTTAGAGCGTCATGTCGCCGGCCGTCGTCTGCGTCTTGACGACGGTGATGTTCTTGGTCGCCGCCAGCGCCCCCGACTTCACGCTGAGCTCCCACGAGCCCGCGGTCACCGTCGGCAGCGTGTAATTGCCCGACGCGTCCGTGGTGGTCGTGAACAAGCCGCGGTTGATCGTGACCGTCGCTCCGGCCACGCCTTGCGACTGCGCGTTGACGATCCGGCCGATCACCGCGCCGGTCCCCGGGTCGGTACCGATGTTGACGCGGTAGTGACCCGCCTTCTTCGACAGCCGGCCTGCGGTGTCGACGGATACGACGTGGAGGACGTGGACACCCTCGGCGACGCCGCTCTTCTGCAGCTGCTTCTGGTTCGCCGGCACCTGGGTGTCGGCCGCGCTCGGCACCGTGTCGCCGAACTGATCGAGGATGTAGTAAGCGCCCGCGACGTTGTCGTCACCCTGTGGATACGACCAGCGGAAGAACGGGTTGGCGTTGCTGGTGAACGTGGCCTGGCTCGGGTGGCTGTCCGATGCGACGGACGGGCCCTGCGTGTTGATCTGGACGCGGAACACCGTCTCGACCGTACCGACCGCCGACAGCGCATCGACCGAGACCACGTGGACGAAGTTCTCGCCATCGCTGATGTCGTTGGGCGAGAACGAGACCTGATCGATCTCCTGGAACTGACCGTCCGCAGCCGTCGGCGGATCGAACGGCGAGGCGTCGAGCCGAACGTAGTAGCCCATCAGCGTCGGGAACGCCTTGCCCCACGACACGTCGAAGCTGAGGAAGCCGTCGTTGTAGATCCGGAACGGATCGGGATGCGACGAGGAGCGCAGCGGGATCGGCGGCGCGAGACCCTTGGTCAACCGACCGGCGACGACCGCTGTCTCGGCGACCTCGACGTGCGAGCCGTGGAGGATCTTGACGCGACCTTCGCCGCCGACGCCGCCACCGACGCTAAAGCAACTCGGATTCGACGGGCCACCGATGCCACCGGCCGCGGAGATCGATCCGGTGACCGTGATGTCGTCGCCGGCGAGCAGCACACCGCCGCCGGAACCACCGCCGCCACCGAACACGCAGAGCGCCGTATTCGAGCCGCCGTTCGCACCGTTCGCGCTGAGCTGGCCGGCGATCGCGATCTGCTTCGCGATCAGCCGCACCACACCGCCGCCGAAGGCTGCGGGGATTCCCGAGGAGGCGATCATCTTGCCGCCCGGGCTACCGGCCTGGACGTCGGAGTCGGTATCCGAGCCCCACACCGCACCGTAGCCACCGCCCGTCGGCTGCGACGAGCTCGAGAAGGCGTCGCTACCCTTGCCGTCGGGCGACATCCCCGTCGGGGCCATCGAGATCGAACCACCGTTCTCGACGGTGATCGAGTCCGCGGTGATCGAGAGGTTGCCGGTGGTCGAGCTCAGCGTCGCGCCACTGCGTACGGTGACCGCGCCGGCGACGAGGATGTTGCCCTCGAGCGCCATGTCACTCGCGACGTCGAGGCCATCCAACGCGCAGATGCCGTCCTGGCAGAACGTGGTGCACACCTCGACGGTGTCCCAGTGGGTACCCTCCGCATTGCACACCTGTGCCGAGTCCCCGTTGCAGCGCAGGGCACCCGGTGCGCACGGCCCGTCGTCGGGCAGCGGTGTCGGGTCGTCGATGTCGTCGTCACCGGGGTTATTACTGTTCCCACCACACGCACCGAGCGCCAGAAGCGCGGCGATGACGTAGGATGCGGAGCGTGTGGCGACTGATAGCGGCAGCGAGCGTGTGGACTGGATGTTCATACGGGGTCTCGTTCGAGGATTGCGAGGTCAGTTGTCAGATGTCGGAGACGTGCCCCGACGGCTTCACGTGCATGGAAGGCGTGTGTCGGACCGAGGGTTCGAGCGGCGTCTGCGGTGCGGGTGGCACCACGCTGCGGCAGACCGTCGACGACAAGGTGGAGCGCAGCCTGGTGTTCGGGTGCACGAACAGCGACGGCACCACGCCCGATACGAGCTGGTACCGCGTGTTCTCGATTGCGGATGAAGGCATCAGCGGCGACTTCGACATCGAATCGGTTCGTTTCGGCGTGTGCTTCGCGGTCGGCGAGCCCGAGGTCACGATCAAGATCGGGACGCTCGTCGCGCCGCCCGGCGCGATGCTCGATCCGGCCGACATCACGCCGCTCGGCAGCGCCGACGCGACGATTCAGCCGACGCAGATCCCGAAGCTCATCGATGTGCCGATCACCGGCACGGTTCCGGCGGGCGGCCAGCTCGTCGTGGAGGTCCGCTCCCCCGACCTGACCGGGACCGGCGAGCAGTTCACCATCGGGGTGACCGCTGCCGACGAGGACCGCCCCGCATACCTGCGGGCGGCGCTGTGCGGCACGCCAAACGCGACCCAGACGACGACCGCGGGAGTGCCCGACGCCCATGTCGTCCTGACGGTCACTGGCTCCCGATAACTCACACACACGACTTCAGACGATGACCTTCGTCTGAAGTCGCGTGAGCACGGATCAGTCAGTCGAAAGCTTCCCGGGCGCGGCGCCTTCCATCGTCACCACAGGCATGACGATCGGGCGGTATCTGCTCGGGAAGAAGCTTGGCTCGGGCGGGTTTGGCGTGGTGTTCCGGGCACATGACACCAGCCTCGACCGCGAGGTCGCCCTCAAGTTCCTCCACCCCGAGCACACCGCCACGCCCCAGATCCTGAACCGGTTCCTCCAGGAGGCCCGCTCTGCGGCAAAGATCGCCCATCCCGGGATCGTCACCGTCTACGAGTGCGGTCAGATCGCAGGGACTGGCGGCGCCGCGGATGGCTCTGCCTATATCGCGATGGAGCTGCTCCAGGGCGAGAGCCTGACGGACCGGCTCGCCCGCTGCGGCAGGCTGGATCCGCCGGCTGCGATGGAGATCACCCGCCAGGTGGCGAGCGCCCTCGAAGCCGCGCACCGCGCCGGCATCGTTCACCGCGATCTCAAGCCCGACAACATCTTCTTGGTCCCCGACTCGGCGGTCGGCACCGGCGAGCGGATCAAGGTGCTCGATTTCGGGATCGCGAAGCTGTCGCGCGCGTCGTCAGGCGTCGAGACGCAATCGATGACGGTGTTCGGAACGCCGCGCTACATGTCGCCCGAGCAGTGCCGATCGGCAGCGGCGGTCGATGCCCGCAGCGACATCTACACGCTCGGCTGCATCCTGTTCGAGCTCGTCTGCGGTCGCGCGGTATTTCAAGGTGCGGCGGGCGAGCTGATCGCCCAGCACGTGCTGATCGATCCCCCCTCCGCGGCCTCGATCGATGACTCGCTGCCACCCACGCTCGTGCAGTTGATCGGCGAGCTGCTCGAGAAAGAGCCCGACGCCCGCCCGCAGACGATGGCCGCCGTGATCCGCGCGCTCGAGAAAGCCGGCGCGTGGTCGCCGGGTGTGGCGCCGACGCTGTTGCCCGACGCGATCGCGAACCTCCAGATCGTGTTGCCGCCGTCGCTGCAACCGCGCTCGCGCCCGAGTGGACGAGTGCGTGCACTCGGCACGTCTCATCCGACCACGCTGAACGCGGCGGCGGGCGTCTCTGTCGTGCAACCGCCGGCACCTGCGAAGCGACGCTGGTGGCTCGCGGCCGGTAGCGTCGGAGCGATCAGCGCTGCCGTGATCACCGTCGTCACGCTGCGCGGAGGCGAGCCCGATCGCCCTGCTCCGCTGCCTCCGCAGTTCACACAGCCGACGGCGGTGGAGAAGGAGAAGGAGAAGGAGACACCACCAAAGACCGACGACAAGGTCGATGCCGCGAAGATCGAGATCGAGGCCAAGAAGCCGGAGCCCAAGGCGGTCACGCAACCGGTGAAGCAACCCGTGCGCGCGACGGGCCGGCTGACGATCGGTTGCAAGAGCGTGCCGTGCACCGTGTCGATCGATGGCGGTCCTGCGATTCGCTCGCCGATCCGCGCGCTCGAGCTGGCCGCGGGTCGTCACCAGATCGCGATCCTCAACGCCGAGCTCGGCATCGACGATCGCTTCGTCGTCGACGTCCGCGCAGGCGCCACGCAATCGATCCTCAAGGAGTACGCGAAGCCGGAGCCGCAGCCCGAGTCGCCCCCGCAGCCGCCAACCGAGCCAAAACGCGACAAGACGATCAACCCCTTTGCGAAGGGCAAGTGAGATAGTCGCGCCGTGAAGATCGCCGCGGTTCTCGCTCTCTCACTTCTCGCCCGCGTCGCGCATGCCGACGGCGACGCAGAGAAGCTCTATCAAGAGGGCCAGGTTGCGTTCGACGCGAAGCAGTACGACGCCGCGATCGCCGCCTGGGACAAGAGCTACACGTTGTCGAAGCTCCCGGCGCTGGTGTTCAACCTCGCGCAGGCACATCGGCTCGGCGGTCACTGCACGAAGGCGGTCGAGGCCTACAAGCGCTTTCTGTCGCTCGATCCGCAGTCCTCCGAGCGACCCGATGCGGAACAGTTCCTGAAAGAGCTCGAGCCGTGTCCCGCGCCGAAGCCGATCCCACTGGTGAAGACGGCGGTCTTTCCGGATCTCCGCTTCGAGGATCGCGGCAAGGGCAAACGTCGCGCTGGACTGATCGTCGGTGGTGCCGGACTCGCGGTGTTCGCCGCCGGCCTCTACTTCGGCAGCCGTGCAAGCAGCCTCGCCAGCGAGGTCGACGAGGCCTGTGCGATGGGCTGCGAGTGGACGCCGGAGCTCGCCGACAAGGAGTCCTCCGGAAAGAGCGCGCAGACGCTCCAGTACGTGCTCTACGCCATCGGTGTGGTCGGCGTGGCGGGCGGTGCGGCGCTGTACTTCAAAGGCGACAGCCAGCGACGGATCACCGTCGAGCAGCCGAAGACCGGCACCGGCGCCGTCGTCGGTCTCGTCGGTGCCTTCTAGCGTCAGCGCGTGATCAGCGGCGCGAGCCACGCCGGGGTCGACTCGACCTTGCCGCTGTCGTCCACCCACTCCGAGTCGGTATAGCGCTTGAAGTCCTTGGTGATCGTTTCGGCGTAGGTCGACACGAAGCCGCGATAGCTCTGCGCGTTCTTGCCACCATCGTGCTGGAGCCGCACGACGAACATTCGCGGACTGCGCGTGCCGACGTGCAGCACACGGCCGACGCGATTGCCTGACTCGTCGTCGGGCTGCGTGTGAACATCCGCGATCACGGGATCGTGCGACAGGATCTTGCTGCGGTCGTAGAACAGATCTGCATACCAACCCGCGGGCTCGCTGCGCGGTCCACCACACCCGCCGTTGCGTCCGTTGATCGAGACCATCCGGTTGATGAAGTCGAGGTCCTTGCTGCGCAGGGGTTCGCTCGCGCGCTGGCGCTCGGCGATCTCGCCGAGCTTGTTCATCGTCGCGGTCATCTGGTCGAAGTACGCAGCCGTGCGCTCGAGCCGCGGCGACTTGCCGAGCGTGTCGAGCACGGACTTGCCGCGGGTCGCGAGGCGACCCATCGCCTTGTAGAACTCGGGGTACGGCTCGACGTACGCATCGGGATACTCGCAGGAGATCTCGACCGTGAACGATTGCTTCGCGTACAGCAGGTTGTCGTGCCGGAGCTCCGCCCAGCTCGCGAGCTGCGTCGCCATCATCCGCCGCGCCCACGCGTCACTGGTGAGTGGTGCCGGTAAGGCTGTATCCGATTTCGGGTCGGGTGACAGCTTCGTCAATGCATCGAGCCAGCCGTGATAGAGCGTGCCCTCCCACAGCGAGGGATCGCGCTTCGTTGCCGCCGCGGCATCGAGCGCCTTGCCATACGGCTCGCCGAACCTCGCCAGCTCGTCCTTCAGCAACGGCTTGGCCGACGGGTTGTGAAACACCGCGTGCGCGATGTCGAGCGGCGTAGGCATCAGCCGCTTGACAGGCAGGCTGCCATACACGAGATCGCTGAGTACCTTGCTGTCCGCGACGAAGCGCTGGCCCATCGTGATGAACGACAGCGACTCGTCGCCCGACAGGATCAAGCGCGAGCGAATCTTCTGCTCGCTGAGCTTCGTGAACGCGGCGATCACGTCCTTGTCCGGCGCGTCGACGTTGTTGCCGAGCGACGTCAGCCCGACGATCAAGCCGTCGATCGACATCGAGTCCTGGGGCCCGACGAACGCCCCGATCGTCTGATCGATCAGGTCCCACTGCTTGCGCGTGGTGCCCTGGAACAGCTGCGCGAGGAGGTTCGCTCCACGCAACGCGCGCCGGTTGACCGTGAATTCACCACCGCGCTTGTACGCGATCTCGATCTCGGTCCGTCCGAGCCAGCTCATGGCGCGGAAGTACTGCTGCATCTCGGGGTAGGTCTCGTAGTGCCCGCGCGGCTTGAACATCGAGAAGTCGACGTTCTTCGAATCGCCGAACAGCTGGAGTGCACCCGGCTGCTCCGCCTTCGCCGCGCCGACCGCCTTGTCGATCAGCGCGAGCTCGCCGCCTGCGACCGGTGCCGCGAGCTTGTCGTCGAGGAGCGACTGCGTGATCGCCAGGTAGACGTCGACATCGCCGCGGGTCTCGGGATCCGCCTTGCTCGCCGCTAGCCGCTTCCGCAGCTCGGTGAGCATCGCGCGCAGGGTCGGGATCAAGTGCTCGCGCTCGACGTCCTGGAGGATCTGGTCGTACGAGCTGTGCCACGCGTAGAGGATCGAATCCGCCGTGACGTAGACCGGCTGGTGCTGCTCGAACAGCGCCGTGTAGCCGACGTGGAAGCTGGTGGTCTCCGAGCCGCCGATGATCGCGAAGCCCTGCTTGTCGACGAGCTGCTGCTCGCTGCTGCTGAGCTTCCGTTCAGCGGTCTGCTTCACATCCTTCGAGACCATCGAGCTCGGCGAACCGCTACACGCGGCAGCCAGCAGCACGGCTAGTGCAATCCTCATGGTGCCATCACACGCTTTTGAGGCCGAAACGCGTCGTGTCCGCCGCTAACAGCCACGCGCGACCTGCGACCCGAACGTGACGCCCCGGGTCAGCCCACGTCGTACGCGGCGTGGGGCTCGGACGCGCGGATCGGAGGGACCACGATGTCCGCCCAGAGTACGGCGAGATCAAGCTCGATGGCGTCGAACGGCTCTGCGCGAACGCGTTGATCGTCGCGATGCACCGCGAGCGTGAGCCATCGACCCTCGTGCAACCGAAGGACCTCGAGCGTCCGATGGATCGGATGGACGAGCCATGCATGCGAAACGCCGGTGGCCGCGTAGATCGGCAGCTTGCGCGCGCGGTCGAGGCGTTCCGTGATTGGCGACAGCACCTCGCAGACCCAGTCCGGAACGGTCGTGATGAACGCGGCGTCGCGTTCGACACCTGACATCGTCTCTCGACGCCAACCACCGAGATCGGGAACGCAGATGTCATCGCCGAGGTGAAGCTCGGGCTCGTCGAGGATGATCCAGCCACCCGGACCACCGCGCCCCCGCTTGAAGGGAGGTCCTAGCTCGTCTCCAAGTGCCGACGAGACGACGGAATGACCACCACGCGGGCGCGAGGTCAGGAACAGCTCGCCATCCACGATCTCTGCCACCTTGTGCTCGGGCGCATCGAGCACGTCCTGATAGGTCGCGCGACGCGCTTTTGGCTCTGCCATGACTCGACCAGTCTATCCGACGAGCCGGACGTCGCTCAGAACTTCTTGCGAAGCCGCGCCTCGGCGATCGCCGACGCATCAAAGCCCGTGTCCGTGCGGATCGCCTCGAGCATGTCCTGCATGCCCGCGGCCTTGTTCTTGTGCGCCAGGTAGAAGCGGCTGATCACACCGTCGAGCACGTCGGCCCCGACCTCGGCAGCGACGTCCTTGTAGAAGAACGCGCCCTGCATGTACGGCAGGTTCGTGAACAGCTTGTCCTTGATGATGTCGATCTGGTTGCAGCCCTGCGGCCACGCCGGTGCGCCACCGTCGGCGATCGCGGCGTCGAGCTCGTCCTGGTAGCCCTGCCAGATCGCATCCTCTTGCGTCGGATCGGCGATCGACAGAGCGCGCGCGGAGATGTAGCTCGTGGTGCCTTCGGAGAGCACGAAGTCTTCCCAGCATCGGATGCGGACGCCGTCGCCGAACCAACCGTGCGCGGCTTCGTGCGCGTGGGTGAGCTCGTCGCTCATCGCGTCGCGCGCGACGTGCCAGTACGGATGGTGCTCCATGCCGCCGAACAAGCCTTCGCCCCAGATCACCGAGACGGAGCCGACCTCGTTGCCGAACGTGTATGGACCCAGCGTCTTCTCGTACCAGTCGAACACCTTGACGAGATGAGCGGTGCCGCGACGCGCGGGCGACTCGCCGTTGGGCAGGTACGAGGTGAACACCTTGGTGCCAGCGTCGGTGGTGCCGAGATCGATCCGCTTGTACGCGCCGACCGCCCACGCGAGCTGGTACGGCGGAGCATCGGCGTCGATCGCCTCCGGGAAGATCGCCGTCTTGCCTCGCGGGATGCCGGTGAGCGCGAGCGTGAACTTCGTGCCGTCGGCTGGCTTGGAGTGACAGGGGAACAGGTTGCCGCAGAAGTACGGCCAGATCACCGTCGAGCCACCGGGCAGCAGGCCGTTGGCCATGTCGTGTTGCTTGAACGAGTACGTGATCGCCATCGCACCGCGAACACTCGAGACGCGCAGCTTGCCGGCCGCGACCTTGAACTTGCGGTTGCCGCGATCGTCGACGACCGACTCGATCGCGAGGTCACCGACGTCGAGCTCGACGTTGCCGTTCTTCTCGAGCTCGATCGTGGCCACTGCGCTACGGGCCGCGACATCGACGTCGAGGTGGGTGGCGGCGACATCGACCGCCGACGCGCCGTCTTCCTTGCCGTCGAGCCAGCCCTCGTCCTCGATGTCCGAACCGGCATCGGGCCCACAGGCCACCAGAAGCAAGCCGAGCAGCCAGCGGGCGCGCATGCCCAGACAGAACAGCAAGCGCAAGGCCAGGCGGCGGACAGCGATGTCGCGCGGTTGCGAGGGGCTGGCTAGCGGAGTGGCCGGCTGACGTCGCTCTGTTACCCTCGGCCGCCTTGAGCTTTCTCCCCCTAGAACCATCGAACTTTCGAACGATGATCGAGCGAAGCGTGGGGCTGTTGCGCGCCCAACTCGCACAGACTTCGAAGCGGCGCCCGGTCGAGCCTCTGGAGGTGGAGCTCGGCGACCCGCTGAGCGACGCCGAGCTCGGCGCCGTGGAGGCCCAGCTCGGATGCTCGATCGATCCCCGCTTCGTCGCGCTGTTCCGCTCGGTCAATGGCTTTCGCGTCGCGTGTGGTACGAGACGCGCACATGTTCGGCCACTTCGCGAGCTGCTCGGCGGTCCCCCGGACGCAGTGCTGTCGGTGGCGAATGACAGCAAGATCCTGGGTGGAGTCTCCGGATCGGAGCTCCACGCTCGGGCTCGCCCGCTAGGAAGCGTCACCGATCTTCGCGCGGACTACTTCAAGGTGATCGTGGTGTTCGCCAATGCGGCCAACCCGGATCCCGTCGCGTTGCTGGTGGATGACTATGGTGCTGTCGCGGGCGATCACCGTCCTGTTCGGGCGCGTGACCTCCTGTGGCTCCTCGCGCTCCAGCTAGACCTCGCACAGATCGTCAGCGAAGGCTGGTTCGAGGCCAAAGGCTTCGGCGGAGATCATCCGATCGTCGATCTCGATCTCGCCCGCTGGGAGCTGCACTCGGCGCTCGATCACGAGGTCCGAGGTGACTACCTGAGCGACGTGCTTCTCCATTTGAAGGGCGTTGTCGGGTTGACGGGGTGGGAGCACACGCCCGTGCCCGTCCGCTGGCACGAGGACCGCTACACCCTCAACTCGCGCGCGGACGTCGTCGTACGCACGATCGAGGCGAGCCTCCCCGAGCACACCTGGGACATCGACTACGGCCGGGCGATTGTCGAGCTCGCGCCGTTCCTGGACATCCGCATCGGCTTCAAGGTCCCCAAGCAACTTCCCAAGATCGGTTCGAAGGAGCGTTCGAAGCGCGTGAACCTTGGCGACAAGGTCGCAACGTCACTCTGTGTCGTGTGGAGAAGCGACGCCGATGCTGATGCCGTGAAGCGCACACGCGAGCTGGTTTCGGTGGCGATTGCCAATGGCTTCGGCCACGCGATGACAGCCACGTCGAAGCGTCCGGCATCACAGTCGGTCGTGAAGAAACCGGCGGTGAAGAAGAAGCCATCGAAGGCGAAGCCGAAGAAGGCTGCGCCGAAGCGGGCTGTGAAGAAGCCGACCTCTCGCAATCGAAGAACGAGGTAACCGCTGAAGCGGTCGCTGCGACGTCGAGGCACACCCCGGGCTTCAGGCTCGCGGTGCGATCGCCTCGAGGATGCGAAGCGCCCAGTCATTGCGAAGATACTGGCAACGCCCATGGGAGCGGGTAGCGTAGGTCAGCTTCGGTGGAGCGAGTTTGGCGAGCGCCTTGAGTGCACCTGGCGGATCGTGAGGAAGAAAGCCGAGGATCGCCTGCTCTCGTTCCTGCTCGTTCATGACGATCGGCTTGTTGCTGGCGACGCTCGCAGCTTGCACCGCAGCCTCGGTCGAGCCTCGCGAGAGGAGTGTCTTCACCACCCGATGCAGGTTGGACCTTCGGTTGTCCGGTGCGAGTGACTTGAGTACGCGGTTCAGGTTGGTCGCCGCCGTCGCTAGCCCGGCCTCGTCGCTCAGCTCGACGGCTAGCGCCGCCTCGCCGATCTGAACATCTGGCCACACACCCTTGTCGTAGGAGGTGACGGGCCCACGCTTCGCTGCTGCCACGCGAGCCTTGTCGATCGCAACGAGGTCCTTGGCGTTGGCAGATGTTCGGATGCGGGAGAGGGTTCGCCACGCCGAGGCGTTTGACTTGCCGGCCCTACCTGTCTCTTCGATCAGCTTCACCGCCGAGAGCAGCCCCATCAGGTACCTCTCCTCGAGCCAGGAGTCCTCGACACGCTGGAGCGTCTTGCGTGCGACGTCGAGGTGTCCTGCCTGCCATTGCATGCGGGCAAGCTCGACGGACGGCTCCTTGCTGAGGAGCGAGGCGGCTCCATTGCGGGCGTACTTCGCGATGTAGTCCAGGATCTCCTGAACATCCTTGGTGTCCAGCACTGCTTGTCCTGCCTTCCGAAGCGAAGGGGCGAGCGCACTCCAGTGCTCTTGCGATAGCTCACATGCCAGGAGCGCATCGAAACTATCAAGGCGGGTGGCGGCGTCCTTCGCTGCCGCGAGGTTGCCTGCTTGCAACATCAGGACGATGAAGGGCACCAAGATCGACGGCGAAGAGAGCGACTTCGTGGTCGAGATCACCTTGGTCGCGAGCTTCACATCGAAGCCCAGGAGAAACTGCATTGCTCCCTCCACGCGTCCATCGCCGCCAGCCTTCGCTGCCTGGGCGATCTCCTTGACCATGGCCTCGGCCGCCTGGCGTCTGAGATCAGGGACCATCTCGGCTCGATCAGCTGATGGTCGTATGAACAACTCGGGATGTGCCTTGGTCGGCTTGAGCATCGCCTGTCCTGCCTTGATGCTGGGAGCAGCCACGAGGTCGACCCAGAAGTCCTTGGGCGTGATCGCGATGAACGCCGTCGCACCCGCGAGGTCGTTGGCCTCGACGCAACGCCGGGCATGGAGGAAACAACCCTCGTGCAGTGGCAACGGCCCACGGCCCTGGCTCCACGTGCTGGCGACATACGCCGCAACATCGACCCCCGTGATGGCACCCTTTGGGGTTGTCTTCTTGACCGTGCTGGAGTGCTTCGCGGTTGCTTTGGTCTTGGGTTGTTTGGCGCTCGACTTCGACATCCGTGGTTTTACAGGAGACTTGTAAAACACCTTCCCTTACCTCGGCGCTATGCACTCGAGGTGCACGATGAGGCTCGATGAGCGCACGGCCCGCGAGCCTACTGCGACTTCATCGCGTAGCGGCTGGGCGCTTCCCACGCGAGGTGATCGATCCGCATCGTGCGCTGGTAGTCGTCGAGCGCTGTCTGCGCGCGTTCCTCGATCGCACGCCACGCGAAGGCGAGCTCCCGTTCGGAGATCGGCGCGGGCTCGCACTCGACCTCGCCGAGGAATTCGTTCGCGACACCAACCATGCCGTCGAAGGATCGTGCGATCAACGCGGCGTACTCGACCGCGAAGTCACCCCACCGTGGTGCGGTCTCGATCGTCACGATCCCCGCGAGCTCGCGCAAGAACCGCAGCGTCCGCGAGTCCTGATCCCACCACCGCAGCTCCGACGGGGGCTCGATCACGAGCGTGGCGATCGGACACGTGGCACCCGCGAGCCTCGCAGGTGATCGGCGACACGCGATCACGATCCTCAACACCGCGCGGGCGTACCACGAGCCGATCGCGGCCGCCGCTACAAAACCGCAGGTGGTCGCGAAGGGCTACCCGACAGCCACCCCATCGTGCGGCCCTCACGCACGCGGCGCGAGGCGAGGCGCATCACGTGCACCGGCATGCGCGACCATGCGAGCGCGCGAGGGAACGTTGCCTCGCTATAGGCGGCGAGCTCGACGAGGCTCCAGAACTCGCGCGGAAAGCTCGAACCCTCGGCAGCGGGAGCGGGATAAGCGAACCGCTCGGCGCGCGCGATGTAGCCATCGGGAGCGAGGAACTGCTCGAGGTAGCCCACCGGATCGCGGAGCAGCACGTCGGCGATCTCGCGGCGGCGTTTACCGAGAGCCGTCGAGCGATCGAGCGTCTCCTGGATCGCTGCGCGTAGATGCTCCAGTCCCTGGTCGTGGGTCTGGATGACCTGCAGGTCGAACACCGGCATGCCGCGATGAAACGTCAGGATCAGATGCGCGCAGACCGAAGCGAGGCGAGCTCCGAGCGCGCTCCCGGTCCGCAGGTGATCGAGCCCGACGTGGCGGAAGATCCGTAGCTGCCGCACCAGTGGATGAGACGCGAGGTGATCGCGATAGCCTTCCTCGGCGGTGGCATCGGTCGACACCACGTACGGCGTCATCTCGATCTCGCCCTGCAGCAACTGCCAGCGCGTGGGGATGCGTTCGAGGAGCCCTGCGTCGACGAAGATCTGCAGCCGCGACTCGAGTGACATCAGGGCACCATGCGATCGCGACCGATCACACACCACTAACTGAACTTGTCAGAAGTTGGCCGCCCACAACCTCGCGAGACGAGGGTCCTTGTCGTGCGCGGCGATGTGCAGCGATCTCAGAAGTCGCGGGTCCGGCCGCGCTCGAGGACGTCGAGACAGAGCCGCTTCAGTGCGTCGGACCATTCGGTGTCGCTCTTCGCGAGCCCGATCAACCCGCTGACCAACGACTCCTGCGGGATCGCCAGCAGCGCTTGCTGCAGCACACCGAGCCCCGCCTCGGCTTCTCTCCGCTGTGCCTCGAGGTGATACAGCGTGATCGCGACGGTGTGCTTGCAGAATTGCCGGCGCTGCCCGTGTGGGCACGTGCACTCGTAGCCGAGGCCTTCCTCGCGCATCGAGATCCGCACGAGGTACGGCGCACCGTCGGATCTCACCGTGCCCTTGAGCTCGCCGCCGTCGGCGATGACTCTCTCGACGCGCCCCGACGCGAACACCTGCTGGCCGCGTTCGAATAACGAGCTGCCGACGATGGCGGCGAGCGTGCCGCGATGCAGGACGTTCGCGATCTCGGGCATGGCGCGCTCCATCACTTGACGGGAAGATCGGCCGGGCCGATGCCCATCGCCGCGTAGCCCTTGTCGACGTACACCGTCGATCCCGTGATGCCGCTCGCGAGCGGGCTGCACAGGAACGCGGCCGTAGCGCCGACTTCCTCGGCGGTCAGCTTGTCGGTGAGCGGCGAGTTCTTCGACGTGTACTCGATCATCTGATCGATGAACCCGATCGCGCTCGCCGCTCGCGATGCGAACGCGCCCGCCGAGATCACGTTGATGCGATGACCCCACTTGCGGCCCGCTTCGTAGGCGAGCAACCGCGTGTCGCTCTCGAGGGCGGCCTTGGCCGACGACATGCCGCCGCCGTAGCCCGGCACCGCGCGCTCCGAGGCCATGTACGACAGCGAGATGAACGCGCCCGGTGCACGCGTCACCGGTCCGAGGTGCTGGATCAGCGAGACGTTCGAGTACGCCGATGCGGAGACCGCGCTGAGGTAGCCCTTCCGCGAGGTCTCGAGCAAGGGCTTCTTCACTTCCGAGCCGTTCGCGAGCGAGTGGACGACGATGTCGACGCCACCATCGGCAGCGATCTGCGATGCGAGCCCGCTGATCGTGAAGTCACCGAGGTCGCGATAGCGGCGACTCTCCTTGAGCTCCGTGGGTACGTCCTCGAGCTTGTCGTACTCGGCATCGAGCGGGTAGATCTTCTCGAACGCGAGCTTGCTGCCATCCGGCATCGCGAGCGACGCATCGAACTTGCCGCGCTCGAGCATGGTCTTGAAGATGCCGAGCGCCGGCGGCCAGGTGGCCACCGAAACCTTCGCACCCGCCATCGCGAGGTGCTTCGCGATCGCGAATCCAAAGCCGCCATCGTCGGCCACACCCGCCACGAGGGCGCGCTTGCCCGTCAGATCGATCTGCAACATGGGCATGACATCCCGCGAATCCCCTGGAGAATCAAGGGCCTCGCTGCGCGGTTCTCAGTGCGTCGTTAGCTGCCAGGGCACGCGACGGAGGTAGGACATGTGTCGTCCGTATCATTTACCCAATGCGCGTCGCCCTCGTTGCTGCCCTCCTCCTGCCTGCGCTCGCTCACGCGGAGTCCAAAACCAGCAAGCCATTTCCAAGGACCGGAGTCTGGAAGAACACCGTCAAGAACAAGGGCGCGGTCGCGGCGTTCACGCCGGTCTCGCACGTGCTCTACCTGAACGACTGCAAGCCGAATGGCTGCGTCGTCAAACCCGGCGCCGACAACTCGCGCACCAACACGTCGAGCATCGCGGACTCGCAGCGCGTGCTGAGCGCATTTCCGTACAACTACTGGGACGAGCTCGTCGCCTGCGTGACCGACACGTTCGCGCCGTTCGACATCCAGATCACCACGCAGGATCCCGGCAACTCGCCGCACTTCGAGGTGATGATCGGCGGCACGCCGCAGCAGCTGTCGGACGATCCATTCCTGGCGGGTGCAGGTGGCGTCGCGCCGTTCATCGACTGCTCGACGACCGAGGACAACGTGATCTCGTTCGTGTTCGCAGAGGTCGTCAATAACCTGCCCTTCTTGTGCGGCGCCGTCGCGCAGGAAGCCGCGCACGTCTGGGGCCTCGACCACGAGCTCAACCCCGACGATCCGATGACGTACCTCGAGCTCGGCAGCGACAAGCGGTTCCAGAACACGGCGTCACAGTGCGGCGAGTACCTCGCAGGCCAGATGCCCGGCGCCGATGGACCCCGCGAGTGCTTCTGCGGCGGCCCGACGCAGAACAGCTTCGCGTTCATGTCGAGCACGTTCGACAACAGCAACATCGGTCCGGCGAGCGCGATGATCACGTCGCCGACCGAGGGTCAGTTCGTTCGACCCGGCGCACCGATCCGCGCGACGCTCGACTCGCAGCTGCAGTTCGATCGCGGCCAGCTCGCGATCGACGGCACCGTGGTCAGCGAGATCACGTCCGCTCCTGTCGCGATCACCCTACCCGCCACGACCGCCGGTGGCAGCCGCCAGATCACGGTCTCGTTGACGGACACCGGCCAGCGCACGGCGACGGATACCGTGACGGTGCGCGTGCTCGGCAGTTGCGCCGCGGGTTGCGAGACCGGCTTCGCGTGCCTCGAGGGGATCTGCGTCCCGGGCGGCGACGTCGCGGGTGGACTCGGCTCCAGCTGCACCAACAACGAGGAGTGCCTCACCGGCACGTGCGCGATCGCGGGTGAAGAGAGCCACTGCACGGGTGCCTGCGCCGCCGATGCGTCCTGCCCCGACGGGTTCGAGTGCCTCGCGTCGAACATCTGCTGGCCCGAAAGCTCGGGTGGGGGCTGTTCGAGCAACGGTAACTCCCCGGGCTTCTTGATCATCGGGCTCGGGTTCGCCGTTGTCCTGCTGCGGCGTGGCCGTCGCAACTGACCACTAGCAGGTGCCAGCGCGCGCGCGTCGATTGTGTTGGTCTTTGCGGGGCCGACCTCTTACCGTTTCGGCCGCATGAGAGCAGTCATCGCAGCGACGATCCTGGCTTCTTCGACGGTGGCTCTCGCCGCGCCGAAACCGCCGATCATCTTCGAGAACCGGGTGATCAACCGCGGCGTCACGCCACCGGCGACGCTCTCGATCTCTCGCAAGCTGTTCCTCAACGACTGCAAGCCGAACGGCTGCGTCGTCACGCGCGCCGGGTTCCGCCAGGACAGCTCGCTGACCAACAGGTCGAGCATCCCGGACGGTCCGATCGGCGGCACCAAGACGCTCGACGCGTACAAGTGGGGCGACGCGCACTGGGACAACCTCGTCACCTGCGTACGCGAGACGTTCGCGCCGTTCAACATCGAGATCCTGACCGACGATCCGGGCCCGAACGTTCCCCACCACGAGGTGATGCTCGGCGGCACGTCGCGCCAGCTCGATGCGGGTCTCGATGCCGGCGGTGTCGCGCCGTTCATCGATTGCGGAGCGACCGCTGACAACGGCCTGTCGTTCGTGTTCGCGAGCCAGACCAACGGCATCCCGTTCTTGTGCGCGGCCGTCGCCCAGGAAGCGGCGCACGTCTGGGGCCTCGATCACGAGCTCGATGCCGACGATCCGATGACGTACCTCGATCTCGGATCGAGCAAGCGGTTCCAGAACAACACCGTCAACTGTGGCGAGGCCGAAGGCCAGCCGTTCACCTGCCGCTGCGGCAACACCAAGCAGAACAGCTTCGCGTACCTGCGTCAGCAGTTCGGCCTGTCGACGTCGCTCGCGGAGACCAAGATCGAGATCCTGCGCCCACTCGAGGGTCAGTTCGTGCCGCCGAAGTTTCCGATCAGCGCGTCGTACGAATCACCGCTCGAGCTCAACAGCGGCACGCTCGCGATCGACGGCCAGACGTTCCAGGAGATCCCCGAAGCCAACTCGCTGTTCGCGTGGAGCGCACCCGAGGAGCTGACGCCCGGTCCGCACACGTTAACGATGGGTGTCGTCGACGAAGCTGATCGCACCGCGACGGTGAGTGTCACGGTCAACGTGCTAGCGAGCTGCAAGAACGGCGCGGCCTGCCCGTCGGGCACCGTGTGCTTCGGCGAGCTGTGTCAGCCACTCGACGGCGATGCTGGCGGCCTCGGATCAAACTGCACGACCAACACGGATTGCATCACCGGCCAGTGCGCGTCCGACGGCGATCAATCGCTGTGCAGCGGCGCTTGCGAAGGCGGCACCACCTGCCCGTCGGGCTTCGAGTGCCTGACCGACGCAAATTTGTGCTGGCCGACGTCGAGCGGCGGCTGCTCGGTCGGCGGCAACGACGGTGCGGTGTTCTTATTGCTCGGGCTCGCGGGTTGGGTCGTGACGCGTCGTAGATCGTCCGCACGCACGTAGTTGCACCAGTGACGATCAAAGCCAGGGTGATGCGGGGCCTCGCGCGCCTCGCCCTGATGCGCGTTCCTGCGAAGCTGATCGGACGCCGCCGGCAAGGCGCCGCCGAGACCGGGCTCGATCCGCAGATCGCGGCGGTGCTCGAGCTGCAGCGCCGGATGAAGCTGACTGCGCTCGAGACCCACGAGCCCGCGAAGGCGCGCGTGATCGCGGAGCAGGGACTCTCGCTCCTCGACGTCAAGCTCGCGCCGATGGTCGAGATCGTCGAGACGACCGCGGGCACGATCCCGATGACGATCTACGTGCCCCACGCCGCGAACAACCACTGGATCGTCTACCTGCACGGCGGCGGCGGGGTGATCGGCTCGGTGAAAGGCTCCGAACCGGTGACACGGTTGATCGCGGCACAGACCAAGTGCCGTGTCGCATCGATCGAGTATCGGCTCGGCCCGGAGCACAAGCATCCAGCGGCGATCGAGGATGCGGTCGCCGCGTTCGAGTCGATTCGCCAGCGTGCGAAGGGACGCGTGATCGTCGCCGGTGACAGCTTCGGTGGCTTCCTGGCGACGCACGTCGCGCGACGCGCGAAGGCGGACCTCCAGGTGCTGATCTATCCGATGGTCGATTCGACGATGTCGAAGCCGTCCATCGATCGCCATGCCGATGGCTACTTGCTGACGAGGTCGATGATCGGGTGGTTCCACAGCAACTACTTCCACGACTCCGACGATCGCCGCGCCGCCTCGCCGCTGTTCTGGGAGGACCTGCGCGGCAGCGCCCCCGCGATCGTGATCACCGCTGGGTTCGATCCACTCGTCGACGAGGGCGACGCGTACGCGGCCGCGCTGTCAGCCGCCGGGGTGCGCCTGATCCATCGCCGGTATCCATCGCTCGTGCACGGCTTCCTCAGTCTGTCGGGTGGTGTGAAAGCCGGGCGCGCCGCGATCGACGAGATGTGCCGCGACATCGTCGCCGAGCTCACTCCGACGCGAGCACCGTGACGCGAACGGCGAGCACGCACAGCAACTCAGCATTTCGGCCCAGGCCACGACGACAAAGTTGGAGATCCGAGCCCGGGTGATACGATCGTCTCCAAATGACGGCGGTCCTGATCGCGATGGCCGACATCGGCGCTGCGATGCCGCTCGAGGAGCAGCTGAACGCCGCGGGCGTGGCGGCGACGTGGGACGCGCAGCAGGTCGACGGTCCGCGCGGGACGACGATGGCGATGGTCGTGTTGGTCGATGCCGATCACCTCGGCGAACGCCTGGCCCCGGTCACCGAGCAATGGCGCGCGCAGCTGTCGGTACCCGGCGTGGTGGCGATCGGGAGCTCGGCGGTCGCGCGCGCCCAGGCACCGCTCGCGCGCGTCACGCTGCTCGCGTCAGGCGCGCGGATCGAGACGGTGATGGCCGCGATCAAGGAGGCGGCGAAGCTCCGCCTCGCATCCGGCATGCGCTGGCCGGTGTTGCGCGCCGCGGTCGGCTTGCCGCCGGTTCACGAGACTGCCGCGCACTGGCAACCCACGCTCGCCGCGGCGCGTGCGGTCGACATCGAGATCCCGCGCGCGACGCTGCGCTGGCATGCCTCCCACTACGTGACGCCGACCAAGAAGCTCGACGAGCTGCGCGAGGATCGCGTGCTCACGGTGCCAGAGCTCGAGGCGGTCAAGGTGATCGACGGAACACGCACCGTGCAGACCCACGTCAGGGCCGGCCCACTCGATCCACTGCAGACCGCGCGGCTGTACTGGGCGCTCGGGTCGTTAGGTGCTCTCGATTTCACCGCAGAGGTGCGCGACGTGACGACCGGGCCACGCCGGTTGCTCTCCGAGCTTCGCGATCATCTGCGCGCGCGGGTCAAGCGGCTCGAGGGCAGCACCTTCTACGACGTGCTCGAGCTGACGCCGCTCGCCGAGTACGAGCACATCGAGGCCGCGTACGAAGCTGTCGCGAGCCGGTTCTCGCCGCAGCTGCTCGAAGCGCACGATCTCTCCGAGCTGCACGCACAGGTCCAACCGATGTGGAAGCTCGTCGAGAAGGCGCGCTCGGTCCTCGTCGATCACGCGGCGCGCGGGCGGTACCACGATTGGTTGCGCGGCAAGATGTCGACGCTCAAGACGGTGTGGGCGGTGGAAGCCTCCGCGGTGCAAACCTCGGAGGCCGCGTTCCTCCGTGGCCAACGCGCCCTCGGTGAAGGCGACGTCCACAAGGCGATGAGCGACCTCGCGGTCGCGTGCCGTCAGTTCCCCGGGCATCCCGAGTACGAGGCGAACTTCGCGTGGGCGCGCTATCGCGTGCAGGTCTCGTCGGGCAAGGACCGCGTCGAGGGTGCGATCGCCGAGCGCAACCAGCTCGAGGCGCAGCTGCTCGGGTGCCGGCCGTGGCCGAAGGCACTGGTCCCGCTCGCGCTGCTATGTGCAGCGAGCAACGACCCCGATTCCGCGCGGTGGCACCTGCACACGGCGCTGACGATCGATCCCACGATCCCGGCGGCGGCACAGCTCGCGCAGCGTCTCGGCATGCGCCGCTACTGATCCAAGCGCTGCGGAGGTGGCATGCTCGCGGCAGGCTGCCGCCGCAACCCGGTCATGCGTTGGTCTCCTGCGAAGCTGCGGTCCCTGTTGGCTGCTCGACCCAGCCGCGCTGCGAGAGCCACGCTGCTGCACGATCCGCAGTCGCGGTGGCAACAGCCACCACGATCACGTCGCCGACACGAACCGTCGAGTCTTGCGTGATGAGGCCGATCAAGTCTGCGCGGATGACGGCGCAGGCGATCATGCTGTCCGCCGGCATGTCGGCGAACCCAGCTTCGCTGGGCGCACCGAGTTGCCAGCGCTGGATCGCGACTTGTTCGTGACGAGCTCGGTCGAGCCACACGAGGAGGTCATGCTCGACCGCGAACAGGACGTGGATGTCGTGACGGCTGGCGAGCTTCGGTGTCACTCCGACATCGACTTGCTCGAGCATGATGTGGAGCTCGGGCCCGCGGTAGTCCTCGGCCACGGTCTGCGCGAACAGGAAATTCACGTGCTCGTTGGTGGTCATCCCGATCACGTGCGCGACACCATCGATGCCGGCGGTTTCGAGGACCGTCGAATCGACCCCATCGCCCTGGATCACAGTGAAGCCTTTGCGCCGAGCTGTCTCGCAGACATCGTCGGTACGCTCGATGAACGTGACACTCTCGCCAGCATCCTGCAGGACACGTCCCATCAAGCGCGCGAGCGCATTGGCACCGAGAATGAGATAGCCAGACCGCGAGGGTTGGCGGACGCCCAAGAACTGACCGACGAGGGCCGCGGTCAGCCCTTGAAGGGTCACGGTCGTGGCGATCACCACGAACACGAGTGCTCGCATCTCGACGCCGCCAGCCACACCGTGGTGCGCAAGCTCCAGCGCAAACAGCGACGCGACGGCTGCTGCGACGATGCCACGGGGCGCGACCCACGAGAGGTAGAGCTTCTCGGGTCGCGTGAGATCCGTGCGGAAGGTGCTCGCGAATACGTTGATCGGCCGGACGACGAGCATCAGGACAGCGACGACGGCGACGCCGCGCCAGCCTAGCCCGACGACGTCTGCGATCCGGACGTCGGCTGCGAGAACGACAAAGAGCGTCGCCACGAACAAGACCGTGAGTTGTTCGCTGAACTCCGCGACCATGCCGTGTTTCCGGATCCGCGCGTTGCCGACAACCAGGCCGGCGACGATCGCGGCCGTGATGCCGCTCTCTCCGACGAGGCTCGAGCTGACGTGATACGTCAGGAACGCGGTTGCGAGGGCGAGCACGTTCTCGAGGCCGTGGGGGACCAGTCGCCGGACGCGCAATGCGGCGACGAGCGCGATGCCGCCGGCAAGCCCGACGATCGCGCCGACCCCGAAGCGCAGAAAGATCGACAGTGCCCCGGTCGCCGCGTCGCCCGTCGTGGGTGCGAGTGCGATCTCGAGTGCGACGACTGCGATCGTTGCTCCCACTGCATCGATGAAGATGCCCTCGGCGATCAGGATCGCTGTCAGATGCTTCGAGAGCCGCAGGCGTCGGACGAGTGGGGTGACGACCGTCGGCCCGGTCACGATGACAAGGGTGCCGAACAGGATCGAGAGTCGCCAGTCCCACGCCATGATCAGCTTGGCCGTCACGGCTGCGAGGGCGGCCGTGATGAGCGCGCCCACACTGACCAGACGACGGATCGGCTTTGCCTGCTTGCGGAGGACCTCGAGCCGCAGTCCGAGCCCGCCTTCGAACAGAATGATCGCAACTGCGAAACCGACGATGGCGGCCAGCCCGGAGCCCATCGTCTCGGGACGGATCAGGTTGGCGCCGTCAGGGCCGAGTCCGACACCCGCCACGAGCAGAAGAACGATGCCGGGAACTCGAGCGTGGCGGCCGATCGCCTGGCACAAGATTCCGATCATCACCGCGAAGGCGAGCGTCAACGGACCGTTGTCGAGGTTCATCGCGTGGTCCGAGGGTCGGGTCGCAAAGCCTGGTTCATCGAATTGCCTTCTCGCACGGTGTTCGCTGTGGCGTGATGGATCGCCTCCCACGACTCGCCCTGCGGACAACCCCAACCCGTTCGCGTGTCATGTCGGGCCTCGGTGCGAGGAGAGCATGAACCGGTGCAGTTCGCTTCGCGCGCTGTCAGGTTTGTCGACGGACTCGGTCGTGATCTGATTCCGATAGTACGGTCGATGAAGAGATCGATCTCGAGGCTCACACCGTCGAGCTTCGTCGTCTACCGCCGTTCCCCAAACGTGGCGCATGCAGACGATCACACGTACGTAGTGCGGTTGCAGCGATCCGCTGCTACCCGTTCACTCAGACCTGGAGGACAGCGATGGACACGATTGGAGAACGGCTCTCGAGCGTACTTTCCTGGGACAGGATCTCGACGTTCGTAGTCGAGCAGCTACTGCCCGACCTGGCGGTCGCGACGATCCTCGCCATCGCGTACTTCGTGGTCTGGCGCTTGATCAGGAAGGTGCTCCGTGCGGCTCTCGGCAAGAGCCCTCTCGATCCGACCGCCCAGAACCTCATCGAGCGGATCGTCAAGTTCGCCGTGGTGTCGGTGGGTGTCGTGAGCATCCTGAAGCAGTTCGGGATCGATACGGCTGGTGTGATCGCAAGCCTCGGCATCGCGGGTTTGACGCTCGGCTTCGCAGCTCGCGATACGTTGTCGAACGTCATCTCGGGGCTGTTCATCCTGTGGGACCGCCCGTTCGTGATCGGCGATCTCATCGAGGTGGAGGGCCACTACGGTGAGGTCAAACAGATCACGCTCCGAACGACCCGTCTCGTCACGGTGGACGGGAAGATGCTCGCGATTCCGAACGGTAAGATCGCAAATACGACCGTGACGTCCTTCACCAACGCACCTAACCTGCGCCTCGACATCGCTGTGACCGTCGGCGTCGACGAGGATCTGTCTCGCGTGCGCAGGGTGCTTCTCGGTCTCGTGGTCGATGCGAGATATCTGAAGGAGCCCGCTGCAGCGGTCGTCGTCAAGGCTCTCAACGACTACAACGTGGAGCTGGAGTTGCGCGTCTGGATCGGTGACGAGCGCCTCCACCTGCCAACTCGATTCGAGTTGCGTGAGCGGGTGTTCGAGGCCTTGCGCGCTGAAGGGGTCTCGATGCCCTTCGAAACGCTACAACTCGCGCCGTTGGAGATCCACGACCGCCCATCGCGGACAGCTCGAACGTGATGCTACTGGCCGCCCGGTCGAGCGTGCGTACTGATGCTGCCGGAAGCCGGGCCAGAGCTGCGATTCGTCCGGCAGATCGCTCCATGGCGCCCGCGATCACCGGTCCGTAGTTATAGTCGCGACGTGCGCGACATCGAGGACCGGCTACACGCCGCACGGCCCGGCACGATCGAGGCCGAGTTGGTCGCGATCGCCCTCGAGGCCACCGATGCGGAGCACGGCGCGCTGTTCGTCTGGGACAAAGAGGCCGATGGGCTGTCGCTTGTCCATCACGTCGTCAACGGCGTCACCGTGACGCTGCCTCGCGTGGTCAAGAAGCACGACGAAGAACCTGCATCGCGGGCATCGTCGTCGAAGCTGGGCACGTCGACCAAGGCCGGCATCGCGCTGCACGTGTTCGAGAGCGGCGAACCCTATCTGTGTCCGGACACGTCGCGAGACGAGCGGTACACCCGCTACCTGATCGATGTCGGCGCGATCGCGGCGGCACCGCTGCGCTATCAGAAGCGCGCGATCGGTGTGCTGACGGTGTCGTCGCTCAAGCCGCGCGGGCTCGACGATAAAGCGCTGCGTGCACTGACAGCGATCGCCGAGGTCGCGGCTCCGCTGCTGCGGCGCGCACAGGTCGACAAGCTCTCGCGTCAGGCGACGGGCCGGCCGCTGATGATCAAGGGCCTGTCGCCGGCGTGGCACGAGGTGGAGCGCAAGCTCGAGCTCGCGGCACCGACGAACGCGCCCATCCTGATTCGCGGCGAGAGCGGCACCGGCAAGGATCTCGTCGCGCGCGCGATCCACTGGAACAGCCGCAGGGCCGACAAACCGTACGTGGTGGTCAACTGCGCCGCGATTCCCGAGACCCTGCTCGAGTCGATCCTGTTCGGTCACGTCAAGGGCGCGTTCACCGGCGCGGCGTTCCACAAGGTGGGCGAGTTCCAGAAGGCGAACGGCGGCACGCTGTTTCTCGACGAGGTCGGCGAGCTACCGGTGATGCTGCAGGCGAAGGTGCTGCGCGCCGTCGAGCAAGGCGAAGTGCAGCCGCTCGGTTCGAACGACGCTCCGGATCGCGTCGATGTGCGGCTGATCTGCGCGACCAACCGAGATCTCGAGGCGATGGCGAAGACGGGCGCGTTTCGCGACGACCTGTTCTACCGGCTCAGCGTGATGACGCTCGATCTACCGCCGTTGCGCTCGTACAAGGACAACCTCGAGACGCTCGCGAACGTGTTTCTCGAGCAATCCTCGTCCGCGCACGGCAAGGTGGCACCGAAGCTCGGCACCACGGTGCTCGCGCGGCTGTCGGCGTACGACTTCCCGGGCAACATGCGCGAGCTCAAGAACACGATCGAGCACGCGGTGATCCTGTGCACCGGCGACGAGCTGCAGCCCGAGGATCTGCCGCGCCCGTTGCAGACGACGAATGCCAAGCTGGTGCGCGAGAAGCCGAAACACCAGACCCTCGCGGCCGCACGCGAGCTCTGGCTCGAGCCGCTCGAGCGCCAGTACCTGACCGAGCTCCTCGCGAAGCACGGGGGCAACGTCAAGATCGCGGCGAAGGCGGCCGGCATCAACACGGTGACGCTGTATCGGTTGCTCAAGCGGCGTGGGCTCCAGCTCGGCCGCACGGTGCGTCAGGACTAGTGTTCGATCGGATCCGGAGACGGTTCGGCCGCACGCGCATCGAGCCGATCCAGGTCGGCGGTGAGATCGACGACACGTGCGCGACGCTGACGATGATCGCGCGGTATCACGGCCGCGAGGTCGAGCCCGACGAGGTCGATCGCTTCCTCTCGCAAGTGGCCGAGGATCCGGAGCTCGATCGCAGCGCGGCCGACATCATTCGTGCAGCGGCCGAGCTCGGCCTCATCGCGAGAGGCTTGCAGCTCGAACATCCGGCCGGATTCTCGGAGCTCACCTACCCGTGCATCGGGCACGTGGTGGTCGGTGCTCACGTACCGGCGTTCGTGGTGATCGAGGCCAAGACCGGCGAGCAACTGTCGATCATCGACCCGTATGCTGCGCGCAGCGTCGAGCCGATCGCGTCGTTCTATCGGCGCAGCTCGGGGGTCGTGCTCGTGTTCGAACCCGGGCAGCAACTTCCGTCTGCGGTGTTGCGACGCTAGATGCGGGGGCGAGACCGGCGTACCGAGAACCGCGCGTCGGGAGCGAGCTGGGGCTCGGGCGCGTCTTCGCGATTGGTGATCACGCCGGTGGGAACCGGCGATGCGGCGCGACTCGGGATCGGTGGCGGCGTGGTGCCGCGTGCGGCGCGGATCGGGGCCGGCGGTGGCGTCGGTAGCGCGAGATAGGTCGAGTGTGGTGGCGGCACCGAGAACGACTCGATCTTGGTGGTGCGGATGCCGATCAGCGCGCCTCCCGCATAGATCGCAAGCCCGATCGTGACGAGTAGCGAGATCACGAACAGAGCGAACAGCACGGGCGACGAGGCTGCAAGGCTCGATCCGGCGAGATCGCGGTCCAAGTCCGCATCACTGCGCTTGATGTGGTGACGAGTCCAGACGCCGCTGGAGTCTCGCGTTTCCAGCCAGGGCCGCCTGACCTCGGGGAGCGGTGGGTTACTTGCGGACGGTCACGCCGGTGACCGCCCAGTTCTCGCCGCGATACGCGAGATAGGTCCCGGCGGCCTTCGCGACGAACGACAGCGGGAAGCTGAGCCAGACGCCGAATTCATCGAGACCGAAGCCAAAGCCGAGCAGCGCGGCCAGCGGGATCTGGATGAGCAGCGTGGTCCAGATGTTGATCCGGAGACTGGTGCGCGTAGCGCCCGCACCTTGCAGCATCCCGACGAGCGCGATGTTGATGGCGGCCGGCAACATCGAGAGCCCGAGCAGGCGCATCCACTCGACGGCATAGATCTCGAGCTGCGTGCCTTCCTTGACGTCGAAGATGCCGACCAGCACGTGCGCGAAGATCACGATGACGAGCGCGAGGCTCCACATCAGCACCGCGCAGAGCAACATCGACGTGCGGGTCACCATACGGGCCTTGGCGATGTCTCCAGCGCCGAGAGCCTGACCGACCAACGCGCCGGTCGCTTGCGAGACGCCGAGACCCGGGACGAAGGCGAGCGCTTGAACGCGCAGTCCGAGACCATGCGCGGCGACCAGGGTGCCGTCGATGTAGCCGAGCATGCCGATCACGGTGAGAAAGCCGGCGTTGAGCACCAACATGTCGAGCGCGGCGGGCCAGCCGATCTTGAACATCTCGCGCGCGAGGGTGCGATCGATCGCGCGCGGCCGGAGCGAGAGCTTGATCCCGGGGATCAGGCCCCGGCGAAGGGCCGTCGTCAGGATCAGTACGTTGAGGAACTGCGCGACGATCGTGCCGATCGCCGAGCCCGTCACTCCGAGCGATGGCGCGCCCCAGTTGCCGAGCACGAGCATGTAGTTGAGGACAGCATTGACGACGTTCGCGATCAGGGCGCAGACGAACGGAAGCCAGGTGTTGCCGACGCCGCGGAGCACGCCGGCATAGAGCAGCCCGAGATAGAAGAATGGCGTCCCGAGCATCAACGGGCGCAAGTAGTCGGCACCGAGCGCGGCCACCTCCGGCCTCGCGCCCAACCCTCGGAGGATCAACTCGGAGAACACCGCGCCGATGATGCCGACGCCGATGCCGAACAGCACGGTCAGCTGAGAGGCCTGCGCGAGCAACTCGTTGACGCGCTCCATCGACTTCGCGCCATACGCGCGCGCGACCAGCGCGACGGTGCCGACCATCAGGCCGAGCATCGCGGTCATCAACAGAAAGACGACTTGGACGGCGAAGCCGAGCGCCTCGAGCGAGTCCTCGGAGTTCGGCAGGCGACCGCACAGCGCCGAGTCGACGGCGAGCATCAATACCGTGAGGACGTTGATGCCGATGATCGGGAGCGCGAGCGAGAACAGCTGGCGGGGGATGCTTTTCGGAGGATCTGCGGACGACAGAGCGGCCAGTCTACGCAAATCTTTCGGGAGGGGAAGTGTCGGCCGATCGACAGCCGCGCCGAAAAGGGCGACGGGCGGTCCCGCCCCCGAGACCGCCCGTCGTGATGTGCGTCGACTCTTTCGAAGACTCGACCAACTCTGGGGTTAGAGAACCACCAGCGTCTTGAGCAGGCTCTGCAGCGACGTCATCGCGGACTGCGCTGCGGCCTTCGTCGTGTACTGCTGGCTGGTACCGACGATCTCACCGTTCTGGGCTTTGACGGTGAAGTGGAAGCCCGAGGTGCTCTCCGACAGCGTGTACGCCGCGGCGCTCTGCCCCTCGGTCTGGACCGCGAAGGCGCCGTTGAACGCGGCGGCTTCGGTCGTGTAGTGCTCCGACGACAGCACGATCTTGCCGTTCTTCGCGAAGATGTTGAAGTGGAACTTGCCGGTCGAGCCGACGAGCACCTCGGCACGCGCGCCGGTCGCCGCTTCGCGCTTGTCGAGCAGCGAGGTCACCGCCTTCACGCACGAGGTCACCGCGCGGGTCGCGTTGGACTTCGTCGAGTAGGTCTGGGCGAAGGCGATGGTCTGGCCGTTCGCCGCCTTGAGGGAGACGCTGAAGCCACCGTTCGCCGCCGGCTTGATCACGTACTGCGCTGGGTCGACGCCGTTGTCGAGCACCGACAGCGCGCCGTTGATCGCGCCGGTGCGAGCGACGTACCCCTCGGAGGTCAGCAGGATGCCGCCGTTGCCGCTCTTCAGATTGAAGCGCCACTCGCCGTCCGTCGCCGTAAAGAACGAGAGCTTGCCGGCGCTGGTCGCTTCATCATCCGTCTCCGACAGCTCGTCACCTTCGGTGGTGGCGCACGCGGTGAAGGTCGAGAGGGAGAGGACGAGGGTCGTGATAAGCGAGGCGGCGATCTTCATGATGACCTGACCAATTACAAGCGGCGGACCAGGTCGCTCGACGCGCAACCTGCTTGAATCGTTCGGGTGGCTAGATTTTCAGCCATCCTATCAAGGCAATGTTAGTTGCTCTTTTGCAACTTTGGTTGCGACGAAATATAAGTAGCCCGAAACGTAAACGGGGCAGTCACGGTGACCGCCCCGGCTGCACAGCGCGTGGTGAGCTTAGAGGACGACGAGCGTCTTGAGCAGGCTCTGCAGCGACGTCATCGCGCTCTCCGCCGCGGCCTTCGTCGTGTACTGCTGGCTGGTGCCGACGATCTCGCCGTTCTGCGCCTTCACGTTGAAGTAGAAGCCACCCGCGGTGTTCTCGTTCAGCCTGTACGACGACGCGTTCTGACCCTCGGTCTGCACGGCGAAGGCGCCGTTGAACGCGGCCGCTTCGGTCGTGTACTGCTCCGACGACAGGATGATCTTGCCGTTCTTCGCGAACACGTTGAACCGGAACTTGCCGGTCTCACCGACGAGGACCTCGGTGCGGGCGCCAGTCGCCGCTTCGCGCTTGTCGAGGAGCGAGGTCACGGCCTTCACGCACGACGTCACCGCGCGGCTCGCGTTGGACTTCGTCGAATAGACCTGGGCGAACGCGATGATCTGGCCGTTCTTCGCCTTCAGCGACAAGCCGAACCCACCGTTCGCCGCCTGCTTGATCACGTACTGCGCCGGGTCAACACCGTTCTCGAGCACCGACAGCGCGCCGTTGATCGAGCTGGTGCGACCGGTATACGCCTCGGAGGTCAGCAGGATCCCGCCGTTGCCGCTCTTCAGGTTGAAGTGCCACTGGCCATCGGTCGCCTGCCAGAACGAGAGCTTGCCGGCAGAGGCCGCTTCGCCGTCGACTTCCGAAAAGTCGTCGTCGCCGCCGGTGGCGCACGCGGTGAAGGTCGAGGTGGCGAGGACGAGGGCGATAAGCGAAGAAGCGATACGCATGATGTCCTGCGTCAAATACAAAGGGTGAGCCAATGTAGGCACTTGCTAACACATCGAGATCATGGGGTGCAGATCTCGGGTATGACTTCAACCAAGCAATCAAAGTTGCATGAAAGCAACTCTTGTTGCGTCAGTCGTAGCGGAGACCTTCGGCGGGTCGTAGCGAGGAGGCGGTGAGCGAGGGGAACAGCGTGACCAGAACGCTGACCAGCATCGTGGTGCCAGCGACCAGCACGACCTCGAGCCAGCGAATCTCGATCGGCAGCTTGTCGATCAGGTAGACCTTCGGATCGAGGTGGTAGCCGTACGAGCTGACCACGTAACAAATCGCGAGCCCGAGCGCGACGCCGATGGTCATGCCGATGCTGCCGATCACCACGCCGACGATCTGAAACGTCCACGCGACGCTGCCTGACGACGCGCCCATCGACTTGAGGATCGCGATCTCGCGCGTCTTCTCGGTCACCATCATGAAGATCGCGGACACCATGTTCACGGTCGCGACGAGGATGATGATCAGCAGGATGAAGAACAGCGCGAACTTCTGCACCTTCAACGCCGTGAACAGGTTGTGGTTGAGCTCGTACCAGTCCTGGACCTGATACGGCGGACCACCGAGCTGCTTCTCGAGCTTCTCGGCGATCTCCGAGGCGCGCTCGACGTCCTTGACCTTGAGCTCGACACCCATGACCTGATCGCCACGACCGACCAGATCCTGCGTGTCCTGCAACGCCGTGTACATCAGTCGGCGGTCGTACTCGTCGAAGCCGCTGTAGAAGATGCCCGACACTCGGAAGCGCTTTGTTCGAGGTGCGCTCGACTTCGCGCGGAACGTGTCGAAATCGATGTTCGACAGTGGCACCACGACGGTGACGTCGTCGCCGACCTTGGCCTTGAGCTTGTGAGCGAGCTCCTTGCCCATGATGATCGGGGCGAGTACGCCGGGTGGACGCTGGGAGGCGTTCGCGAGCGACTCGACGGAGCCGCAGTTCGCCATCAGCTTGGTCTCTTTCTCGTCGCACTTCATCATGTGCTGCTCGAGATCGAGGACGCCGCGCACGAGCCCCGGATCGATGCCCTTGATCGCGACGCCCGACAGCTCGCCCTTGCCGCGGGTGACCAGCATCTCGGCGAAGATGAACGGCTGGACCGCGAGGACATCGGGATCGATCTCCTGCGCGGTCTTCATCACGTCGCGGTACTCGGCGAACGTGGCCTGACTCTTCAGCACGATCACGTGCGCGTTGACGCCGAGCACCTTGTCGCGAAACTGTTTCTGAAAGCCTGTGGTAACGGCGAGCACGATCGTCAGCGCCGCGACCCCGAGCGCGACGCCGAGGATCGACACGCTGGTGAACACCGTGAACAGCGACAGCAGGACGAACACCGCCGTCGCGATCAGGCCGAGCACGAACATCAGCACGCCGATCGGATTGCCGCTCGCCATCATCAAGATGACCAGACCGATCACCGAGCACACCGCCGAACCACCGGCGAGCAGCAGCAGGAAGCGATCCTTCTTACCGCCGTAGAGGTATCGCCAACCGATCTTCGCTTCGTAGTTCACGGGCCGCGTCAGCTTGCCGTGTCGGTCGGGTCCGCGCCAGCTCGCACGTGATTTTCTCCTCGGGATTCACCACCGCCAACCCTCCAGGAATATCGCTCTCGGGAGCCCGGTTTCGCGAGGTCAGGAACGGAGCCCGTGCGTGCGCAACAGCGTCAGCAAGTACGGTCGATCCATCCGTACGATCCGCGCCGCGCAGGTACTTCATCTCGAGGCGCTGGACCGTAGGTCGCGATCGATTGATCGGTGGGCGCACCCACCGTGCATGCCACGCCGTCGCCAAGGTATCCTGTTGGCAACCGCCATCATCCTCGGGCATGGTGAGCGCACTCTCTTGCGGACGGCCATGCGATCGATTGTTCCTCTGCTTGTTCTCTCCGGTGTCGCGAGCGCGGACGCGCTGCAGCCGGTCGACAGCTTCGGGTCGAATCCCGGCGCGTTGAAGATGTACGAGTACGTGCCGGCGAGCCTCGGCGCGAAGCGTCCGCTCGTCGTCGCACTCCACGGCTGCACACAACAAGCGAGTGGCTACCTGCCCGCGGGCTGGAACACCCTCGCGGATCAGTACGCCTTCGCCGTGATCTATCCCGAGCAGCAGACGGCGAACAACCAGTCGCGCTGCTTCAACTGGGGTGGCGAGTTCGGCGATCCGGCAAACCTCGTCCGGGGCCAAGGCGAGAACGCGTCGATCATGGCGATGATCGATCACGCGATCGAGACCCACGACCTCGATCCCGCGCGCGTCTACGTCACCGGTCTGTCGGCGGGCGGTGCCTTCACGTCGGTGATGATGGCCACCTGGCCCGAGCGGTTCGCCGCGGGCGCGATCTTCGCCGGCATTCCGTATCGCTGCGCGACGACGCTGAACGAGTCCTTCACGTGCACGACGCCGGGGATCCAGAAGTCCGCCGATGAGTGGGGGGATCTCGTGCGCGGCGCCGCCGATGGACCGTGGCCGCGCGTCCAGATCTGGCAAGGTTCGAGCGACTTCACCGTCGCGCCGATGAACGCCGGCGAGCTGGTCGAGCAGTGGACCAACGTGCACGGTATCCCGGCGGAGCCGTCGAGCACCGAGACCACCGGCAAGGCGACGCTCGATACGTATGGCGATTCGGTCGAGCGCTACACGATCGCCGGCATGGGTCACGCGGTGCCGATCGACGGCGAGAACTGTGCCTCGACGAGCGGCACGTACTTCTCGGATCAAGACATCTGCGGGACGCAGGTCGCGGCGACGTTCTTCGGTCTGACCGAAGCACCCGGTAGTGGCGGTGGTGGCGGTGGCAGCGGTGCTGGTGGTGAGGATGACGAAGAGGCTTCCCCGTCGGGTGGTTGCTCGACGACGAGCGCCTCGGGCTTCGCGATGCTGCTGCTCGGTCTCCTCGCGGTCCGCCGTCGTCGCTAACGCAACGACCGCTCGAGGCCGTCTGCGTTCGCCATGCCTTGGTGCCCTCGGACTGAGATCGCCCGCGTTCGCCGCCGCCTGGTGCCTTCGTGGTCGAAGGCGACAAGCCGCAGGTTCGTACACGCTCGCCCGACGAACTGACTATTCGTCGTCGTCGTCGTCATCGTCATCGTCGTCATCGGCGCCACGCTCGCGGAACGCCTTCTCGTTGCGCTCGCAGATCGCGAGGAGCTCGGGCATCCCGGCGTACTTGATCCGCGCGCGCTTGATGTACGGCTTCGCGACCCCATCGTCGTCGGGATCGTCCGACTCGTAGCCGAAGATCTGCCCCTCGCCGTGCGATGGAGCGAGCACGGTGCCCCAGGCGAGGAAGCGCACGAGGTCGCGCAGCGCCAGCTTGTGCTCCGCGAGCGCAGCTCCATAGACCGCGGTGGTCGCGGGTAGCCCGATCGCGGCGAGCCCCTCGACCGACAGCTTGCCGAGCACGGGCAACACCGACAGGGTCTTGCCGAGCGGATCCTCGCGCTCGAGCAGGTGATCGACGAGGACCTTCCGCGGTGCTTCGTCGTCGGGGCGCGCCAGGATCGCCTCCGCGAGCCGCTTCGTCGTCGGGTCGACGCGACGAGCCTTGACCTTGGTCTTCTCGCGATGTGGCAACGGCGGCTCGGGCTGCTGCATCGCGCGCTGCGCGAACCGTCGCCACGCGGTTGCCGTGCCCTTCGCGACGGCCTTGCTGATCGCCCGGTAGACCGTGAGATCGAACAGCGCGAACGACACCCGCTTGCCGTCGTAGGTGGCGCCCGGCCCGTCGGCCCGGATCTCGTCGAGCAGGTCCTCGAGGTTCGTCACCTTCGCGTCGTCGTAGGACAGCTTCTTCTTGCCGAACGCGACGACCGCCTTGCTGTTCGCGTCGAGCTTGTCGGGGACATCCATCGTCCCGCCGCGGTCGTTGGTCCCCGCGATCGGCAGCGCGAGCGGGACCCAGCAGCCCTCCGATGTCTCGATGATGGGGAGCAGCGCCTGGTCGTCATCGATGATCAAGCCACTCTCGAGGCACATGCTGTCGAACAGACCCATCTCCAGAACGTAGCCTGTTGGCGCGCCCCGATAGGCGTGGGATCGTTCCAACACGCTGGGGTAGCGCTTGTTCGCTCGCGGCACCAGGCCGCGACGACGATGGGTGGTCGACTCGGGCGCGGCGGACGGTTCACGTCTACTCTGCCCCTCGCATGGACGACCTCCTCGCAGCACTGACGGCTGGTGACTGGCCACTC
>JBBQJJ010000033.1:0-35471 GCA_038325805.1 Haliangiales bacterium | reverse complement strand
TCTTTGGTGCCGAGCCCGTACGCGGCGAACACCACGCTGTCGGCATCGCTGAACCCCGCGAGCTGCGGGATGCCGTGGTCGCCGAGCAGCTTGGCGATCAGCGGCCCGACGACCTTGTTCGCACGGAGCCGGGCGAGATCGACTTCGACCACGAGCTGCGCACCGTCGGGGAGCAGCGCGAGCATGTGATCCCCCGCGGTGACGGCACGGGGGATCGCGGTCGAGACCTTGCTCGGCACCTTCGTGCGTGCCCGCCCGCCGCCGCAACCCCCGACGGCGACGAGGACCGCGATGACGAGCGTTGGAGATCGAAGGGTCGGCAACGAACCACAGTCCCTATTCGTGCAACGTCTCGTTGATCGCGCTGATCACGCGCGGCAGCTCGCTGTCGCGCGCGATCGAGACGCGGATGCAGTTGGCCAGGCCCCACGCTGCCATCGGCCGCACGATCACGCCGCGGCGAAGCAGCTTGTCGTAGATCGGTCCCGACGGCCGGCCGCAATCGATCAGCACGAAGTTCGCGAGGGACGGATAGACGTGGGTGCCGACGCCGTGGATCTCCGCTCGTAGGTGCTCGATCTGCCGGCGCGCCAGCTCGGCACTCGCACGCACGTGGTCGCGATCGTCGAGCGCGGCGATCGCCCCGACCTGCGCCAGGCTCGAGACGTGGAACGTGCGACCCACGCGACTGAGCGTCTCGATCACCGGCGGCGCGCCGATGCCGAAGCCGATGCGCAACCCGGCAAGCCCGTAGATCTTGGAGAACGTGCGGAGCGCGATGACGCGTGGGTCCTGGTGGATCAGCGCGAGCCCGTCGACGTGATCGACCTCGGGCCACGCCGCGGCGTACTCGGCGTAGGCCTCGTCGATCACGAGCAGCGCGCGCGACGGCAGCGCGGCGAGCACCTTTCCTGCATCGCCCTTGGTCACCACCGAGCCGGTGGGGTTGTTCGGCGTGCCGAGCACCACGAGCTTGGTGTTCGGGGTGATCTTCGCGATCAAGCCGTCGATATCGCAACCGAGCTCGCGGGTCACCGGTGCAGCGACGAACGTGCGCCCCTGGACCTGCGCGGCGAGGCGATAGGAGAGAAAGCCGAACTTGTGCGACAGCACCTCATCCGTCGGCTCGCAGGTTGCGACCACGAGTTGGTAGAGCAAGTCGTTCGAGCCGGGGCCGATCGCGATCTGCTCGACCTCGACGTTGTGGTGCGTAGCGAGGGCGCGGCGGATCTGGAACCCACCGGCGTCGGGATAGAGGTGCAGATTCGCGAGCGCGGCGGGGAGTGCGGCGAGCGCCTTGGGTGAGGGCCCGAGCGGATTTTCGTTCGAGGCCACCTTGATCGCCCCCGAGATCCCGAGCTCGCGCTCGAGCTCCTCGATCGGCTTGCCCGGTTGATAAACGTCCAGGCTGCGAACATGTTGGGGAACGAACGACGATTCGGACACGGCGAGGGACCCTACAACGAGGGCCCGTCAAGGGGAACCCAGGGATCAGAGGCGATGCGGTCGGTTGCGAGGTCGGAATGCCCCGCAGGGCAGACCGGTCTATAGTTCCGCCCCATGAGCCCGCGGAAGTCAGGTCTGCTCGTCACCGCCGTGCTCATGCTCATCCCTACCCTCGCGTTCGCGGCGGGTGGAGGTGACTTCACGGAGGCCGAGCAAAAAGGCTTCGTGTGGATGTACCTGGGCGCGTTCGGCGCCGGGTTTCTGACCTCGCTGACCCCGTGCGTCTACCCGATGATCCCGATCACGCTCGCGATCTTCGGCGCGCGCGGCAAGGACGTCGGGAAGAAGCGCGCGATCGCGCTCGCCGCCGCCTACGTGTTCGGGATGGGTGTCACCTACGCCATCCTCGGCGTCATCTTCGCCACGATCTTCGGCGCCACCGGCTTCGGGAGCCAGCTCTCCCACCCCGCGGTCGTGATCCCGCTGGTCGTCGTGTTCGTCGCGTTCGCGGCGTCGATGTTCGGCGCGTTCGAGATCAACCTGCCCTCTGGCCTCCAGGCGCGGCTCAACCAGATCGGCGGCAAGGGCTATGGCGGCGCGTTCGCGATGGGTTCGGTCGGTGGCTTGATCGCCGCCCCGTGCACTGGGCCGTTCCTCGGCGGTCTGCTCGCGTTCACCGCGAAGACCTCGACGTTCCACGGCGGCATGATGCTGTTCGTCTACGCGCTCGGGATGGGGGTGCTGTTCTTCGTGCTCGCCGCGTTCGCGATGTCGCTGCCCAAGAGCGGCGCGTGGATGGATGCGGTGAAGTCGATCGGAGGCGTGCTGATGCTGCTCGCCGCGATCTATTTCCTGCGCCCGCTCCTACCGTGGATGCGCTCGTTCGCGTCCCCCGAGATGTGGTTCCTCGGGCTCGCGCTCGGCGTCGCGGCCTTCGGCGTCGTGATCGGCGCGATCCATCTGACGTTCGGAGGCACGCCGATCGAGAAGGTCCGCAAGGGCCTCGGCCTGCTGTGCCTCGTCGGGGGCTTGTTCGGCGCGTATGCGTGGACGCTGACTCCGAAGCAGAAGCTGCCGTGGGTGACCGACGAGAAGGTCGCGTTCGAACGTGCGAAGGCGGAGGGCAAAGGTGTGATGGTCGACTTCGCGGCGACCTGGTGCGAGCCCTGCTACGAGTTCGAGTTGACGTTCGGTGACCCCGAGGTCTACGACGAGTTGATGACTCACTTCGTGCCGCTCAAGTTTGACGTCAGCAAGTCGACCGATGAGGACACCCAGATCCGCGACCGCTACGACGCGTCTGGTGCGCTCCCGACGGTGGTGTTCGTGACCACCGACGGGATCGAGCTGACGCGGTTCAAGACCAAGGTCGGGCCCGACGCGTTCCTCGAGGATCTCCGCCCCGCGATCGAGCGCCTGCGCGACAAGCTCCGTGGTCGCTGATCAGAGCAGCTTGATGTAGAGGCGGAGGAACACCAACGCCTCGATGTTGACGCCCTGGTAGTGATTGCTGACGTCGTTGACCGCCACACCGTTCTTGAAGAAGTAACCGTACTGCGCCGGCACCATGATGCCGAGGTCGAGGTGCTTCGACAGGTGCGTCCCGAGCGCGACCTTGCCGCCGAGCATGAAGCCCTTGTCGGTGACCTGGCCGTTGTCGAGGGGCGGATCGACCTGCTGGCCCGTGCCGAGTCCGAAGCCTGCCATCGCAGACAGCTGGACGAAGCCACCCTTGCGCGCCGCCTTCTGCTTGGTGTCGCCGAGGCCGACCTCGAAGTCGACGCCGGCGGAGAACTGCGTCCACGTGCGCACGCTGTTCTCGTCCTCGCCACCGACGAACGAGTACTGGCGGTGCGTGATATCCGCAGCGAAGAACAGGAAGCGGCCGGTGACCGAGACGCCGTAGGCACCATTGGGGGCGTTCGCGAAGAACGCTTCGTCCTTCTGGTCGCCGCCAGTGCCCTTTCCGACCTGCCCGCCACCTTGGACGCTGCCCATCAGCACGGCCACGTCGGCGTTGGCCGGAGCAGCCGACAGGATGGTGAGGACGACAATACTCGGGCGCAGCATGCGTCGATTGTATCCCAGACGGATCGTATGATGGCCGTGATGCTCCGAGCGGCCGTGATCGCGATCGCGCTTTGCGGTTGCCCCGACAGGCAAGTCGACGCGGTGAGGGCGGTGCGCGAGGAGGTCTGCGCCTGTCGCGATGTCGCGTGCGGTGAGGCCGCTATCAAGAAGCTGCCGACCAGCTCGGGGAGCCCAAATCACAAGTCGCAGCAGCTGGCGAGCGAGATGCTGACCTGCTTGTCCAAGCTGTATCTCAAGGATCGCCCCGTCGAGGATCCCGATGCCCCCGCGGGCTCGGGCGCGCCTTAGGTCGTCTCGTCGTTCGGCGGCAGGGACAGATCGCCCTCGAGCGCGATCTCGCTGTCGGTCTCGACCGCCGCGGCGCCGTGATCCCACACCATCGGCACCCAGGCCTTGCCCGGAATGATCAGCGCCATCGCGGGCGTGATCACCACGTCGGCGTCGGACTCGCGCCCGAAGAAGTCGGTGCGCTCGTAGTAGCGAACCAGGTAGCGCGCGAGCACGGCGAACGTGGCGGCGATCGGCACCGCGAGCACCACGCCGACGAAGCCGAGCAATTTGCCGCCGGCGACGACGGCGAGCAGGGCACCGGACTCCGAGAGGCCGACGCGATGGCCGACGATCTTGGGCGTCAGGATCGCGGCCTCGAGGAGGTGGAGCACGACGAACACGATCGCGATGCCACCCAGGATCGAGGCGCTGCCGCCGCCGGTGATGACGACGAGGAGTGCGAGCGCAGCACCGACGAACGTGCCGATGAACGGGATGATGGTGAGCGCGCCGACGACGAAGCCGATCGGCACCGACAGCGGCATGCCGACGATCGTGAACGCGATCGCGTACAGGATCATCAGGATGCTCGTCACGATCGCCTGACCGCGCACCCAGTTCGCGATCACGCGGTCGATTTCCTTGGCGAGCTCGCGCACCTCGGCGCGGCGGCGCGGCGGGATCATGTGCTCGATCCGCCGGAGGAGGTTTGGCCAGTCGACGAGGAAGTAGAAGGCGAACACCGGCACGAGCAGCACCTCGGCGAGCACGCCGACCACACCGGCGATGCCGGAGAACGCCACCTCGGAGATCCGCTGCATCGGCGAGCTGTCGGCGAGCGCGCCCTTGACGTCGCTGCCGCTGATGTAGTCGCGCCACTGCTTCGGGATCTCGAAGCCGAGCCGGTCCTTGAGCCAGGTATCGAGGCTGCCGAGCGTCTCGGGCAACCGGCTGACGAAGTCGCCGAGCTGATTCGCGATCGCCGGGGTGGCGATCGAGATCAGGACGATGAAGCTGCCGAGCGCGAGCCCGAGCAAGATGCCGGCCCCGGCCGACCGACTCATGCCCTTCTTGACGAGGCGCTCGAGCCACGGGTTCAGCAGGTACGAGATGCCGAGCGCTGCGAGGATGGGGCCGAGGACACCGGCGAGGTAGCCCAGCACGATCCAGCCGAGCACGAACAGCACGATGATCAGCAGCCAGCGGACCATCGTGAGGATCTGCGTCAGGTCTTTATTCTGCGGCGCCCCCTGCACGAAGACCGGCGTATCACGAGTGCGCGGGCTACGTCAGGCGCTCGGCGTAGCCAGGTGGCGCGACGGCGCGGTAGAGGCGCTCGATCGTTGCCATCGCCTCGGCACGCGGGATCCTCACGGCGAACCGCCCGAACGGCTGGTTGATGCCGAGCTCGACGTCCGGCCCGGAGTCGTCGACGAAGAACCCACCATAGGTCTCGACGTGGTTGAGCTGCATCCCATGCAGCGCACAGCGGTACAGCACGCGCGCGAGCCAGTAGCGCGGGACCTCGACGGGACCGGGATGCTCGTACGTGAACCGATCCTCGGGACGATCCGGCGTCACGGTGATCCGGACCGTCGCGTCGGAGGCGGCCTCGACCGTGAGCGTGTCGATCGTCAACGGTAACGCGACCCGCGGTGCATCCTCGACGACCGCGAACGGCGGCAGCGGCAGCTCGGTCCACGACGGAGGAATCGGCTCCGGCTCGGCGTCACCCGAGAGGATCAGCGCGCGATCGATGCCAGCGCCGTCGAGGGAGTCACCAGGTGCAACGCGGATCAGATCGCAGGGTGCGGCTCCGACCAGGATCACGACCCAGCCGCCGCGCGGTGGGGAGATCCGCGCGGGCTTGTCGACGAGCTCGAGGTGCGTGTCGCCGACCCGTGCGACGACGCCGGCGGGACCGTCGAGCAGTGCAGCAAGCGACAGTGGCGGTGGCGGATCGATGTACGGCTTGACGTCATCGGGCTTGCGGCCCTCGGGTAGCGCGACGATCGGTGCCGTCGATGGCGTCCGGGTGCTCGCGCAGTAGACCAGCGTCAGCACGCAGCGCCGCGCGCCGGGTGGAAACGGGATCGGTGTGAACGGTGGCCGCAGCTTGCCGGGCCAGTGCGCGTAGCCGTACGGGTGGAGCACCAGGTCGCCGCAGCGGTGGTTGTAGCGGCCGACGTCGGCCCCGGTGCGCGGATCGCTGACGAACGTGCGCATCGGGAACATGTCGATCATGGCGTCGCCGGTGGGCAGCGCGACCGCGTACTCGTCGGAGATGTTGACGTGCGCGAAGTAGACGGGCTCGCTCGCCGTCGCGATCTCGAGCTGGGAGCAACCGAGCTGCGCGACGATCGTGAGGTGATGTTCGAAGCGCTCCGGTCGCGCGGCGAGCTCTCTCAGGTTCGTGCGATTCACCTGCGGCTCGCGCTCCGGCGGAAACACCCAGGTCTTCGTCGTCGGATGGCGGTTCACGCGCAGCGCTCCTGGATCCACGGCACGACGACGTCCATGCACCTGTCGACGTCGGGCGCTTCCTTCGCGCCCACCTCCGGCTCGAAGTAGTGGCGCGCGCCGGAGATCACCTCGACGCGCTTGTCGGCCGACGCCACCGCGTTGCTGATCGCGGCGATGTCGGCAGGGAAGATCTCGCGATCGGCGCCGGCGTGGACGAGCAGCGTCGGCACGGTGATCCTCGAGACGTTGTTGACGAGATCCGCGTTCGACGACAACCCCGACCACGTCGACAACCACGCGCGCGGCGTGCACGTGCGCGCGAGCCCGAGCGCGGCGTAGTTCATCAGATCGGGACGCTCGGAGAGCAGCGAGCCGTAGTCGCGCTGCGATGGATCGATCGACTGATCGACGAACGCCGGGTTCGCCATCGTTCGATAGACCACCATCACCGGCTCGTGCGCCTTGCGGCGGGGATCGGTCGAGGTCTTCGATGCTTCGATCTGCTCGCGGGCGAACGCATCGAGCCGCGCGACCCGAGCGCGCTGCGCCTCGCGATACGCCGCCAGGAACGCGGGCGCATACGAGGACGAGCTCGGCGGTGCGGCGAACCCGTTGGCGGGGTTGTACATGTCGAGTGCTTGATCGCAAGACAATGGTTCGCGTTCGTCGACAACCGACGGATCGATCGCCGCGAGCATCACGTTCCCTTGCCCGCGATGCGGCGCCGTGTAGATCACTGCGTCGGCGGGCGGTAGGTTCGCACCGTCGAAGAACGTCGGCGCACCGCCGGGTGAGGTCTTGATCCGTTCGCTCGGCGCCGCTTGCGCCTGCGCCTGGTAGTACCCGCTGAGCGAGCCGCCACCGCAGTTGCCGAACAGCACGACCTTGGCGACGCCGCGCTTCTCCTTGAGGTGTCGTACGCACGCGCCGACGTCGAGCACCATCTCCTCGTGCTCGGCCATCGTGTCGTTGCCCGCGTGGCGAGTCTGCGCGGCGAGCACGCCGAAGCCCGCCGCGAGCAGGCGCGGGATCGCGTAGTGCTGCGTGAAGTCGACGCGCGGGTGGATCACCACGACCCCGACCTTTGGGGTTGGGTGCGCCGACGACGTCCAGTACAGCGCGCGGAGCTGACGGAGGTCGTGCGCGCGGAGCACCAGCGACTCGACGTGCGCGTGCTCGGGGGCGCGCCGGAACCAGAACGGCATGCCGCCCCAGTAGGTCTTCGAGATCAGCACCCGCGCAGCGTAGCCCGGATGCTCGCGGCTACGGCAGCACCGGCGCGAGATCGAGGGAGAGCTTCTTCCGCTCGGACTTGCCGAGCGTGAGCTCGAGGTACGACGAGAAGTACTCCTCGTGGCGCAGCTCGAATCGATGGGTCCCCGGCGCCACCGCCACACCACCGCCGATCGCGTCGAGCGGGCCGATGAACCGCCCATCCACGTACAGCTGCGCGTCGCGCACGTTGGCCTTGAGCACGACGACCGCGTCCTCGCGCGTGACCTGCGTCGGACCGTTGCGACCGCCGCAGCCGCTACCGATCGCGATCAGGACGACCACCGAGTAAGGCGTGGCTCGAAGTGTCATCTCAGCGGCCTCCTGCGATCGAGAGCTCGACGAGCTCGCCGACGACCTTCACTTGTACCGAGGTATCCGCGGTCGGCGCCCTCTTCGCGATCGACGCGATCTTCGACACCGACTCGGAGGTCGACACGCCGATCACCCAGCCACCGGGCGACACGCGATGCAGCGCCGCGCGCGACACGCCCTTGGCACCCGCGAGGTACTTGAGCTCCGCCGCGACCAGCGCGAACGGTGTCTTCGAGGGCATCCGGATCAACACGATGCCCGGCTCGGCGATCGGCGTGTCGTCGCCGGAGAACCCCGCGGCTGGAGCGACCGGCGCTTGTGCTACGGGCATCGCATCACCCGATGCCACGACCAGCGCGCGCTCGATCGCGGCGTTGATCGCCGAGGGATCAGAGCCGCGACTCGCGACCGCTCCGAGGCCCTGTCCCATCAACTTCTTGCCGCGCGAGATCACGCGGACGTGCGCGGTGACAAGCGAGGCCGTGGTGGCGACGCCGCGGACCGACACGGCCGCGCCGACGGTGACACCCGCGATCACAGCGATCTCGGCCTTCGAGTCGGTCGCGATCGCATCGGCCTCGTCGTCGTCGAGCGGGAGCTCGCCACCGGGCTTGGCCGCAGGACCCGCCGTGGTGGCGCGCTTGATCGTCAGCCCGCTACCGCGCAGCGACGACGCCAGGGCGCCGAGGCCCGGGACTTCTTTCTCCGCACTCGCACCGAACGACGCGCGCGTACCGCCGGTCTCGCTGACCCGCAGCAGGATCACGCTGGTGCGCGCTGCCGCCGCCGGAACCGCTGGATCGCCACCGCCTCCGGAGATCGACAGCTGTTCGAGGCGATCGCGCATCTTGTCGCGATCGACACGCACCGTGACGCTCAGTTGCTTGCGGCCGTCGGAAACACCTTCCTTGTCGACCTTGTAACCAACCACCCACAACCGCGCGCGGCCCACGATCTCCTTGTCGAGCGTTGGCTTGTGCGTCTTGCGGGTAGGCGCATCGAGCACGTCGGCAAGCGCCTGCGCGGTCGCGCGACCGAACGCTTCATCGAGCGCGGCGACGCGAGGATCGGCGCCGCCGACATCCGCATCACCATCGACCTGATAGGCCGCGACGTCCTCTGCCCGCGCCACCGCTGGCGCCAACAGGAGAAGCATCACGATGACTGCACGCATAGCGGGGAGCCTAGCGCACGGCAGGTGCGCTCTGCACCGCAATAACCGCGCGATCCTGCGCGTTTGCTACGGGCTCGCTGGCCCGGGTTCGAGCTCGCTCGGATTCGCCGACTTCTTGAGCTCGTCGTTGATGCACGACAGGAACGAGAAGCACAGCCCCTCGGCCTCGGCGTAGCACTTCTTGAACTTCGGCTCGGTCTCGCACGTGTTGTTGCAGGTCGCCTGATCCATGTCGCCCGTGCCTGGGCACTTCGCGAGCTTCGTGCAGATGTCGGGGCACGCAGTCGGCACGTCGGTGCGGACGAAGCCCTTCGAGTTGCTCATCATGTTGTTGACCACGAACACCAAGATGACGAGCACCACGCCGACACCGCCGAAGATCAGCCACGACGACATCCCGAGCCCACTCGCCGCGGGCTTGGGCTTGGTGTCGACGAAGCCGTATTGCCCCGGGCGCTGCGGCTGCACTGGCTGCATGTCGTTGACGAAGCCGTACGGACCCACCGCTGGTCCCTGCGGTGCGGTGAATGCCCCCGGCGCGGTGAACGGTGCGCTCGGCGTGCCCGGCGTGCCCGGTGCGGTGAACGGTGCGCTCGGCGTGACGTTCGGCGTGGCGGCGTAGCCCGCGCTGGGCGCACCCGGCGGTGGAACGTGCGGCGTGAACGGCGTGTTCTGCGCGCCGACCTGCGCGGTCTGCGGTGCGCTTAGTTGGGCTCCGAGCTGTGCGGAGTACGGGGAGCTCACCGCAAACTGCGGTGCACTCACGGCCGGCTGCGGGCGGCTCGCGGCCGACGGCCCGCTGTCGGCTGCTGTCATCTGATTCGAGCGCGGCGAGCCGAGGCCGTTGAGCGTCGAGCTCACCGGCGGCGCGGTGCCTTCGATCAACATCGCCGACACGCTGATCGCCATGTCGGTGGACGATGCGAAGCGGCGGTTGCGATCCTTGGCCAGCGCGCTCGCGAAGAACGCCTTCATCGACGGCGTGGCCTCCGGGAGATACACGCCGATCGGATCCGGCTCCTGCGTCGCCAGCGCCGTCATGATCTCGGCGAGCTGCGTGCCTCGAAACGGTAGCTTGCCCGTCAGCATCTCGTAGACCATCACGCCGACCGCCCACAGATCGGCGCGCGCGTCGACGGTGCTCGCATCCGACAGCTGCTCCGGCGCCATGTAGCTCAGCGTGCCGAGCATCATGCCCGCCGCCGTGCGCCCGGCCTGGACCATCTTCGCGATGCCGAAATCGAGCAGCTTCACCGTGTTCGTGGGCCCGGAGAGGAACACGTTCTCGGGCTTGAGATCGCGGTGGATGATGCCGCGGGCGTGCGCCGCACCGAGCGCATCGAGGAGCTCGAGCAGGATCCGCCGCGCGACCTGCGGTGGCAGCGTCGGGTACATCGCCTGGCGCAGTGTGCGACCGGTGAGCAGCTCCATCGCGATGTAGAGCTCGCCGTCGGGCGTCACCCCGGCGTCGTGGACCTGGACGATGCCCGCGTGGCCGATCGTGGTCGGCGTCTGCGCCTCGCGAAGGAAGCGCTCCTTCGCTTCCTCGTTCATCTGCAGATCGGGCTGCAGCATCTTGAGCGCGACCTCCGCGCTCGTGAACTTGTGGCGGGCCTTGAGCACGACGCCCATGCCGCCCTGCCCGATGATCGAGTCGACGACGTAACGCCCATCGATCAGCCGGCCGGTCCAGGTGTCGCTCATCAGGAGGAGCCTAGCAGAGCCCGATCACGGTCGGAGCACGAGATACAGCGTCGAGGGTCCGCCAGTCATGGTCGGCGGGGGTCCTGCTTTGACGCGCGGTGCGTCCTTGGCCCACGCCGGCACGTCCTTGCGCCAGACCACCGGGCCGGCCGAGCGTCCGATCGTGTATCCGAGCGCCGGCTTCACGGTGACACCTTCCACGATCACGACGGGTGGATCGCGATCGCCACCGGCAGCCTGCGCTCGCGCTCCGCCGTCGAGGGCCTGCCGCACCGCTTCGAGTGGGAGGGCGAGCGTGACGTTCCACGAGCCATCGGTCTGCGGCGTCGCCGCGATCGTGTACGCGCGCTCGACGGCCTTCGCGATCCGCTCGGCCGCAGCGGTGCTCGCAGCGAGCTGATCTTTGACGGTGCCACCCCGCGCGTGCGGCAGCGCCGGAATCTGCGCGGCGAGCTGGTGCCGCGCCGCGTCCTCCGCCAGCCGACGGGCGGGCTCGCGTGCCGCTGCCGGCGATGGCGCCTGGCGATTCGCGATCCCGACTCCCTCGGCGGTGATCAGCCCACGAGCCCAATCGACGTCGGCCCGAGCCTGACCCGCAACCGCAACCGCAACCACAACCACAACCACAACCGTCACCCACATGCGCCGGGCCTCCCCGACGACGCTGACCTGCTCGACCTCGGGCGGAGTCGCAGCGGTTGCGTCTGGGTTTGTCACTCCCATTCGATCGTACCCGGCGGCTTCGACGTGATGTCGTAGACCACGCGGTTGATCCCACGCACCTCGTTGATCACGCGCGAGCTGATCCGTCCCAGCAGGTCGTACGGCAGGTGCACCCAGTCCGCGGTCATGCCGTCTCGCGAGTGCACCGCACGCAGCGCGAGCGCCTCTTCGTACGTGCGCGCATCCCCCATCACGCCGACGGAGCGCACCGGCAGCAGGACGCCGAACGACTGCCAGATCGAGTCGTACAGCCCTGCCGAACGGATCTCTTCATCGATGATCGCGTCTGCATTGCGCAGCACGTCGAGGCGCTGCTTGGTCAACGCACCGAGGCAGCGCACCGCGAGCCCCGGCCCCGGGAACGGCTGGCGCGACACCATGTGCTTGGGCAACCCGAGCTCGAGCCCGAGGATGCGAACCTCGTCCTTGAACAACTCGCGCAGCGGCTCGACCAGGGACAGGTTCATCTTCTCGGGCAAGCCACCCACGTTGTGGTGGCTCTTGATCACGTGCGACGGCCCCTTGAGCGACACGCTCTCGATCACGTCGGGGTACAGCGTGCCCTGCGCGAGGAACTTCGCGTTCTCGATCGTCTTCGCTTGCTCCTCGAACACCGCGACGAACTCGTAGCCGATGATCTTCCGCTTCTTCTCGGGGTCGCTGACCTCCGCGAGCTTGTCGAGGAAGCGCTGCTCCGCATCGACGACGCGCAGGTCGACCTTGAAGTGATCGCGGAAGATCGACGCGACGTACTCGCGCTCGCCCTTGCGCAGCACGCCGTTGTCGACGAACACGCAGGTCAACCGATCGCCGATCGCCTTGTGGATCAGCGCCGCGGCGACCGACGAATCGACACCGCCGGACAGGCCGCAGATGACTCTCCCTGCGCTACCGACCTGCTGCTGGATGCGCTCGACCGACTCGTCGACGAACGACGCCATCGACCAGTCGCCCTTCGCACCCACGATCCCGAACAGGAAGTTGCCGAGCAGTTCGGCGCCGCGGGCCGTGTGCACGACCTCGGGGTGGAACTGGACGCAGTGGATCTTCTTCGTGGCCGACATGGGGGTCTCGAAGCCGGAGAACTTGCAGTTCGCGCTCGAGGCCGTGTGCACGAAGCCCGGAGGAATCGCCTCGACGTGATCGCCGTGGGACGCCCACACCGAGAGCTCTTCATTCGCGGACACCGACTTGAAGACACCCTCGCCCTTGAGGACCTTCACGCTGGCGCGGCCATACTCGCGACGCTCCGCAGGCCGGACGTCACCACCGAGCAACCGCGCGGTCAGCTGCGCGCCGTAACAGATGCCGAGCACCGGGACGCCGAGCTCGAAGACACCCTTGTCGATCGTCGGTGCCCCCTCGTCGTAGACCGAGGACGGCCCGCCGGACAGCACGATCGCGATGGGCTCGAGGGCGCGCAGCTTGGTGAGCTCGGGATCGAGCGCGATCGTGTACGGATGGATCTCGCAGTACACCGCCTGCTCGCGGATCCGGCGCGCGATCAGCTGCGTGTACTGCGACCCGAAATCGAGGATGACGACGAGCTGATGTTTCATGATTTATTCGACCCGGGAGTTCGGAGCTTCCTTCGTGATGATCACGTCGTGGACGTGACTCTCGCGCAGGCCGCTCGATGAGATCTTGACGAACTTCGCCTTCGCGTGGAGCTCGTTGATCGTGGCGCAGCCGAGGTACCCCATCGACGCGCGCAGGCCGCCGACCAGCTGGTAGATCGACTCGCGCAGCGGGCCCTTGTACGGCACGCGGCCTTCGATGCCCTCGGGGACGAGCTTCTGCGGCGTCTCGACGTCCGCCTGGAAGTAGCGATCCTTCGAGCCTTCCTTCATCGCGCCGATCGAGCCCATGCCTCGATAGCTCTTATAGGAGCGGCCCTGGTACAGGATGATCTCGCCCGGTGCTTCGTCGGTGCCGGCGAACAGCGAGCCGATCATCACCGTGTCCGCTCCTGCGGCGAGCGCCTTCGCGACGTCCCCCGAGTACTTGATGCCGCCGTCCGCGATGATCGCGACGCCCGTGCCCTTCGCCGCCTTGACTGCGTCGGAGATCGCGGTGAGCTGTGGCACGCCAACACCGGCGACGATCCGTGTGGTGCAGATCGATCCGGGGCCGACACCGACCTTGACCGCATTGACGCCGGTCTCGATCAGCGCGCGCGTGGCCTCGGCGGTGGCGACGTTGCCGGCGACCAGCTGGAGCTTCGGGAACTGCTTGCGGACATCTCTGCACGCCTGGAGCACGCCGTTCGAGTGACCGTGCGCCGTGTCGATGCAGATCACGTCGCAGCCTGCGGCGAGCAGCGCCTCGATCCGCGCATCGCGATCGGTACCGACACCGACGGCAGCACCGACGCGCAACCGCCCACCGTCATCGGTGGCAGCGGCCGGGTGCATCTCCGCCTGCTCGATGTCACGGATCGTGATCAGGCCCTTGAGCTTGCCGGCCGAATCGACGACGAGCAGCTTCTCGATCCGGTGCTTGTGGAGTAGCTCCTTCGCCTCTTCGAGCGAGTACGTGGAGCCATCCTTGATGGTCACCGGGTCCTTGGTCATCAGCTCGCCGACCTGCAGCGACAACCGCCTCTCGAACCGCACGTCGCGGTTGGTCAGGATGCCGACCGGGCGCCGCTCCGAATCCACCACCGGCAACCCACTGATCCGGTGGTGCCGCATGATCGCGAGCGCATCCTCGAGCGTGCGCGAGGGCGCGATGGTCAACGGATCGACGACGATGCCGGACTGCGCCTTCTTGACTCGCGAGACCTCGCGCGCCTGCTCTTCGATCGTCAGGTTCTTGTGGATGAACCCCATGCCGCCTTCGCGCGCCATGCGGATCGCGGTGGCGGCCTCGGTAACCGTGTCCATCGCGGATGACACCAGCGGCATGCGCAGCGGGATCGCCGGCGTCAACCGGGTGGCGACATCGACGTCTTTCGGGATGACCTCGGAGAACCCTGGCACCAGCAAGACATCGTCGAAGGTGAGCGCTTCACGAAGGACGTCGTCGAGCATGGCGGACCATACTCGCGTGGTCTGACGCTGGCAACGGCCGGCACCACGCGCGAACTTCCTGCGATCGTCGGCTAACGGCGCGAAAGGAGTGGGCTAGGCTCGGCGGGTGCGCCTGGTGACCGGAAGGCCCGCGGCGATCCGCCTCGCACTCGCCGTCGCGATCCTCGGCCTGTTGATCGCGCACGCTCTGACCTGGGCGCCGACGCAGATCCTGTGGGCCTGTCACCTCGCCTCGATCGTGATCGCGCTCGGCCTCGCGTTCGATCTCCCACGCCTGATCGCGGTCGGCCTGGTGTTCCACGCCGGTCAGGGGATTCCCGCGTGGCTGCTCGATCTGTTCGTGATCGGCGAGTCCTCGGTGACGTCGACGCTGTTGCACGTCATCCCGATCGCGGCCTGCATGTGGGCGCTGTGGCCCGAGCCGCTACCGCGCGGGATCCTGATCCCGGCGTGGTTGCTCCAGCCGTTCGCGATGATCCTCGCGTACCTGATCGCGGATCCGGAGCTCAACGTCATGCTCGTCCACGCGCCGTACGGCCCGACGGCCGGGATGTTCGACGCGATGTGGATGACGCACGCCTTCAACATCACGCTCGCACTCGTCTGCTGCACGCTTGGATGGCTCGTGCTGCGGTTCGTGATCTGGCGGAACAAGTGAGGCTGCTGGGGTACCTCGCGATCCGTGACTTGCTCGCGACCCGGTGGTCGCTCGCGCTGCTGGTGATCGCCGTCGCGATCGGCGTCGGGTTTCAGATTCCGAACACCGCGAACCTCGCTGGCTCCACCCAGACGCTGCTCGAGGAAGGCCTGGTGTGGGGGGCCGGCGATGTTCGTGTCGAGCCCGTCGATCGCGCGCGGTTTTCCGACGGTGACGCGACGGCGCGGCGAGTCGTCGAGCTGACCGGTGGCCGGGTCGTGCAAGTGCTCCAGCTCGCGGGTGCGGTGGGCACTGGCGGCAAGTTCGCCGCGACGCCGATCCTCGGCATCGACAACCCGGCTCCCATCCGGCTCGTCGAGGGCTCCGCCGACCACCTCGGCGAGTCTGGCATCGTGATCGGGAGCTCGCTGGCTCGGCGCTTCGCGGTCAAGGTCGGCGATCTGATCGAGCTCCGCGTGCTGTACAGCGGCCTCGAGACCGCGCCGACCGACGATGATCTCGGCGCGTATACGATGACCGTGCACGGCATCGCGGGTGGCACCTCGGGCGCGTACCGCTTCGCGTTCGTCGATCGCCGCTGGCTCGCGACCTCGCTCGGAGAACCACGCGCCGCGAGCAACCTCTACGTCCACCTCGCGAACCACGACGACGCGGAGCTCGTCGCCGCCACGCTACCCGTCGCCGATCGCTCGCTGCTCGCGATCGACTGGCGCGCCGACGACCCGCAGCTGCCGAACCTGATCGCCGCGAACCGCGTGATCGATCGCGTCAGCTACGGGATGGTGATCGCCGCGGTCGCCGTGCCGCTGCTCGCCCTGCTCTACCTTCGCGTGCTGCGCCGCCGTCGGTCCCTCGCGATCCTCGCCGCGATCGGCCTGTCGCGCGCCGAGTTGTTCGCGATCTCGCTGCTGCAATCGGTGATCGTCGGCGTGCTCGGGTCGCTCGTCGGTGCGGCGATCGGCTACGCCGCGATCCGCTACTTCGAGCGCAGCCCGATCTTCGAGTGGGAAGGCCTCTCCGTGCGCCCACTCGCCACGGCCGCGACGTTCCTGACGCCGATCGCTGTCGTGCTCGCGACGACGATCCTCGCCGGCACCCTCGCGGCGTGGCGCGCAGCTCGCACCCGGACCGCGCGGATCCTGCAGAGGCTCGAATGAGGATCGTGCTCTCGCTCGGCCTCCGATCGCTCGCCGCCGGCTGGGGCACCACGGTGATGCTGGTGCTCGCGGTCGCGCTCGGCACCGCCTTCCAGATCCCGAACACCGCGAACCTCGACGGCCTCCACGCGGCGCTGCTCGAGGACGGCCTCGTCTACGGTGCCGGCGATATCCGGATCGAGCCGCGCGATCGGGCGCGGTTCGTCGACGGCACGACGCACACGCTGCCCGCGCTGGTGAACGCCACCCGCGACCTCCCGGTCACCGCCATCATCCCCTCCCTCGTCTTTCCAGGTGCGGTACGCGCGGTGCCCAGGCCCGGCGTCGCCGCGCCTCCCAAGTTCTTCGGCGCCCCGGTGATCGGCCTCGACGTGGGACCGCTGCGCCCGTTCCATCTCCTCGAAGGTTCCGACCTGCCTCGCGAGGCGTCCCTTCGCTCGATCCTCGTCGGGGCGACGATCGCGAACCGCTTGCAGCTCCGAGTCGGAGATGCCGTCCAGCTGCGCGTGCTGTATGGCGGGTCGAGCGCGCTCGGCGACACCAACCAGGGCGCGTTCGACGTCGTCGTCCGCGGGATCGTGACGTCGAGTAACGGGGCGTATCGCTTCGTATTCGTCGATCGCGCGTTGCTCGGCGACGATGCCGGGACGCCGACCGGCGTGACCACGATCGCGGTCCACCTCGCCGATCATGCCGCGGCGAGACCGCTGGTCCCCGTGATCGCCGCGGCGCTTCCGGAGGCGCGCGTGGTGGCGTGGCGCGACGACGAACCCGGGTTCGCGAGCTACCTCGACGCGCGCGACGTGATCGGCGCCGTGTCCTACGCGATGGTGATCGCCGCGATCGCGATCCCGATGTGGGCCCTCCTGTATCTCCAGGTGCTGCGACGTCGCCGCGAGCTCGCGATCCTGCGCAGCCTCGGGTTCACGCGCTCCGAGATCGCCGCCATCTGCGTGATCCAGGCGCTCGCGATCGCCGTGCTCGGCTGCGTGCTCGGGGTCGGGCTTGGCTACGCGGCGATCCAGTACTTCATGGCGAACCCGTTGTTCGAGTGGGAGAGCCTGCGCGTCACCCCCAGCGCCTCGATGTCGACGTTCCTCGTGCCGTGTCTCGTGATCGTCGCGACGGCGATCGTCGCCGCGTTGCCACCGGCGTGGCGGGCATCGCGTGTGGCACCCGCAAGCGTGCTACGGAGGATCGAATGATCGAGGTCCGCGGAGTCCGCCGTCAGCTCGGTGGTCGCGACGTGATCTCCGGGATCGATCTCGAGATCGCCAAGGGCGAGACCGTCGCGCTGATGGGACCGAGTGGCTGCGGCAAGACCACGCTGCTGCAGATGATCGGCCTGCTCGATCGCCCCGACGCCGGCACCATCGCGATCGACAGCGTCGATGCGTGGGCACGGTCCGACCGCGCCCGCGCCGCCCTGCGCCTGCGCAAGATCGGCTTCGTGTTCCAGCAGAGCAACCTGCTCGAGCACCTCAGCGCGCGAGACAACGTCGCGCTACCGGCGTGGCGCGCCACCGGTTCACGCAAGCAGGCGCTGGTCGATGCCGACCGACTGCTCGAGCGGTTCGGCGTAGGACCACGAGGGAAGGCCCACGGCAACGAGCTGTCGATCGGCGAGGCGCAGCGCGTGGCGATCGCGCGCGCGTTGATCAACCGCCCTCGGCTGCTCCTCGCCGACGAGCCGACCGGGAGTCTCGACGGTGAGGCGGCGGCGATCGTGGTCGGCGCCCTCCTCGGAGCTCGTGCTCCGGACGACCCTGCCGTGCTGATCGCCACACACGACCCGGAAGTTGCCACCCGCGCGGGTCGCATCGTGCGCATCCGTGATGGCAGGCTGGCCCCATGATCGATCGCCTGCTCCGCTCGACGACGTCGCTGTGTGCGACGTGCCGGAGCTCGGTGCCGGCGGAGCTGTGGCGGATCGGCAACCGCGTGATCATGAAGAAGCGCTGCGAGCTCCACGGCGCGGCCGAGGTCGAGATCGCCGGTGACGCCGACTGGTACGACGCGATCGTCGCGCAGACCGCCACGCTGACGCCTCCCACGGCGACGAAGCAGGTCTCGCAGGGCTGTCCGTTCGATTGCGGTCCGTGCACGAGCCACGAGCAGCAGGTGCAGCTACCGATCGTGCCGATCACGAGCGCGTGCAACCTCGACTGCCCGATCTGCTACACGCACAACAAGAACGACGGCGCCTATCACATGTCCGAAGGCGAGCTCCGCGCGATCCTTCATCACATCTGTGAAGCCGATCCGGATCGCCGGATCATCAACATCACCGGCGGCGAGCCCACGCAGCATCCGCAGTTCGAGCGACTCCTCGAGCTGTGTGCCGAGCAAGGCATCCATCGGATCACGCTGTCGACGCACGGCCTGCGGTTCCTCAAGGACGAAGCGATCCTCGAGCGCCTCGCGAAGCTCGACGCGCGCATCGTGCTGTCGTTCGATTCGTTCAAGCCCGAGACCAATCAACACATGCTCGGGGGCGCGTTCCTCGACGGCAAGCTGCGCGTCCTCGACCTGCTCGAGAAGTACGACGTCTCCACCACGCTGCTTCCGGTGCTCGCACGCGGTGTCAACGACGATGAGGTTGGCGCGTTCGTGCAGCTCGCCCTGACCAAGAAGTTCATTCGCTCCGTCGAGCTCCACACGATGACGTTCACTGGCGGCAACGGCGTCGCGTTCGATCGCGCCGGCCGCTACGGTACGCACGACGTGCTGGTCGATCTCGAGAACCAGACCGGTGGCTTGCTCCGCGTCGCCGACTTCGTGCCGTCTCCCGCCGCGCACCCGCTCTGCTATCTCGTCACCTATCTCCTCGAGCTCCCCGACGATCGCTGGCTGCCGTTTCCCCGCTTCATGACCCCGCAGGATCTGCGCAGCATGCTCGCGGGGATGCTGTACCTCGAGCCCACCGCGGCGATGGAGGCTCGCCTCGCCGACGTGATCGCGCGGCTGTGGAGCGGCGAGCTCGCCGTCGATGCACCCGGCGTGTCCAGCGACGACGTGCTCGCGCAGCTCAAGCACCTCGCCACCTCCGCGTTTGCACCAACCGTGGCGGCGGCCGATCGGATGCGGCGGGCCGAGCGGATGTCGAAGGCGGTCTACGTGCACTCGCACATGGACGAGGACACGTTCGACACCGACCGGATCCGGCAGTGCTGCGTTGGCATCCGCGAGCCCGACGGCACCAACATCCCGTCGTGCGCGTACAACACGCTGTACCGCAACCGCGATGCACGGTTTACCCGCTCTCCCGAACCTCCGCTGATCACGCTCGGTCGCGGACGTCGAACAGCGTAGTGGCGCGTCTCAAGCTCGCGCTGCTGGTCACCGCCTTCGTCGGCCTCACCGCGCTCGGTGTCTGGTACGCGGCTCCGTCCGGCGCCGTGCTCGCGCGGTTGACGAGCGAGCTATCGGCCCTGCCGCTCGGCGGCGTGTTCCTTCTCGTCGCCCTCGGGCTCGCGTGTATCGCCACCGAGATGTTCCGGCTGATCGTGTTCGGCCGTGTGCTCGGCACCAAGATCCCCGCACGCGCGGCGTTCGATGCGTCGCTCGCCAATGATCTGTTCACCTGGATCTCGCCGGGTGGCCTGCTCGGCGAGCCCGCCGGGATCTGGTTCATGACCAAGCGGGGCGTGCCGGCCGAGGTCGCGCTCGCGATCTCGTTCGGCAAGTTCGCGACCAGCTTCGCGCTGTTCATGGGGCTCGCCGCGATCCTGGTCGCCGCCGGGTTCGGCCCTACCGTCGCGTCGTCGACTGGCATGGTGGTCGTGATCGCGCTGACGATCGGCTTCGGCGTCGTCTTGGTCGGAGGCTTCCTCGTCGGAGCGGTGTGGCCGGCGTTCGCGCACCGGATCATCGGGTGGCTCCAGGGGCGTTCGCAGCCCCCGGCCGTGCGCGGCCGGCTAGGCGCGTTGCTCGCCCGCTCGATCGATCGCCTGGTGCTGTTTCGCACCGCGGGCGTGTCGGGCTGGCTGGCGATCGCCGGCTCGCACCTCCTCTACTACGGCAGCTACGTCGGCCTGTTCGTCGCCCTCGGCTACCTGTTCGACGCGCGCGGCACGACCGGCGAGCTGGTCGGGACCTCGATCGTCTACCAGGCGTTCGCGTACATCGCGCCGGCACCCGGGATTCCGGAGGCCGGGGCTCCCGTGTTCTTCGACGACCTGTTCCCCGCCGGCGGATCGCTCGTGGTGGTCATCCTGTTTCGCGGGCTCACTGCATACGCGCAGGTGCTGCTCGGGCTGATCTATCTCCCGGTCCGCGGGGTGACGGACGCGCTCCTGTCTCGGCGTGCTCGGCGATGAGCCCGCCCAGCATGTGGAACTCGAGATAGGCACGCGCGACGTCGAGAGCGTTCGGCAGCTCCACGGACTTGCCGTCGAGCGCGGCCGATCCACTGCCCTTGCTGAACCGAAAGCTCAGCGTCTGGTTCTTCTTGAGGCCGCGTTGCCTGACCTCGGCGAGGAGCGGCAGCTTGTCGAGCTCGTAGAGGAAGATGTCGCGCATCACCACCTCGGGGAGCCACTTCTCGGACAGCGCGGTCAGCTTCATCTCCCACGCGCCCTCGCGCAGCATCTCGATGACATTCCCTCGCTCGATCAGCGGTCCGTTCGCCTTGTCGAGCGACACCAGCTGCGCGCGCGCCATCATGTAGTCGAGCCCGAGCGCGCCGAACCCGACCGATAGATCGACGACGCGATAGCCGACCTCACCGGGATCCTGCGTGACGCCCGCGGTGTGATCCTTCATCGCCATCAGCGCCTTGACCACGCGCAGCGCGAACGACGGCTCGATGATCAGCTCGTCGGTCTTTGCCTTGTCGAGCACCACCTTGGACGTGCCGCCATCGATCGCGGTCACCGTGTACGCCTCGTAGTCGGCGCGCACCATCTTGGTCTGGTTGCGGAGGTGGCGATGCAGATCGACGCTGTATTTGTGGCCCTGCTTCTGGACCTTGAGGTGCACCGAGAACGGCAGCGCCTTGCCGTCGGCGGCGTACCCCGTCGACAAGAACATCAGGTCGGCGACCGTGGTCTTCTCCTTGTAGGCCTTGTCGTCGCGCACGACGATCGTGCGAGCCTCGCGATCGATCGTGACGTGGGTGTCCGAGCTATCGAGGACGAGGCGGTTCGACGCGTGCGTCCCGCGCGTCCCGAGGCCGGCGAACGGGCACGCGACGGTGCCATCGAAGAAGTAGATGCCGCGCGTGTTGTACGTCTCGCTCATCAGATGCCTCCATTGACGGGCACGACCTTGCCCTGGATGTACGTGTTCTCGAGTGCCAGCCACGCGATCGCCTTCGCTGCTTCCACCGCGGTCCCCACCCGTCGCAGCGCCGAAAACTTCTCGTAGTCGCGCAACCGCTGCGCCTGGAGATCGCGCGAGGTGCCACCCTCGAGCACCCCGAGCGACACCATGTTGATCCGGATCCCCGCCGGACCGAGCTCGTGACCGAGCGCCATCACCATCGCGGACAGCGCCCCCTGCGTGGCGGCGTAGCCGACGGGCAGTGGGAGTGATTGCGTGCGATCGAGCCCGCCGACGATCACGACGTCGATCGGACGAGCCTTCGAGGCGCGCTGCGCGACCCAGCGACAGACCTCGAGCGGGCCGCCGACATTGATCGCGACCGCGCGCTGCCACGCCGCGGGATCGAGCTCGACCAGTGGGGGCGAGGCGGTGACGCCGGCGCAGCAGATGACCACGTCCGGCACATCCGGCCCATCCGGGACCGCCCGCGCATCGAGCACCCCGCGCAGTGCGATCGGATCCGCGAGATCGATCGCGAACGCCGTCTGACCGAGCTCGCTCGCGAGCGTGCGTGCGTGCGCCTCGTTGCGATGGAAGGTGAACGCCGCGGTGACTCCACGTGCCGCGAGCTCGCGCAACACCGCCGACCCCACCGTGCCGGTGCCACCGATCACGAGCGCCTTGCGAGTCGATCGGATGCTCAGACCAGGTTGCACAAGAACTCCAGGTCCTCGTCGATCGCGGCTACGAAGGAATCGAGGATCGGCTCGGGGACGTTGAAGCGCGGCAGGATCCGCATGATCCGCCAGTCGTGACCACACGCGAAGCAGTAGAAGCCGCGCTTGTACAACCGGTGGCACATCAGCACGCCGGTGGTGGGTTGATCGGAGAGGTCGGGCACACCGAAGTGCTCGAACGACAGCCACGGATGGTCGGAGGCTTCGAGGACGACGCCCACGATCAGCCCCGCACCGCGAACTTCTTCGAACAGCGCGTGGCGCGCGAGCGTGCGGGCGAGGTTGGCGCGAAACCTGTCGCCGACGTCCGCGACACGAGCCATCAGCTCCGGCGTCACCAGCTCGAGGGCGGCGAGCGCGGCGACGGCGACGAGCGCGTTGCCCGAGAACGTCGAGTTGTGGGCTTCCGCGGACGCGTAGTGCTGCCCGTACGCGCGGTGGAACAGCGCCTCGGTGGTGATCATCGCGGAGATCGGGACCAGCCCGCCGCCGAGGTGCTTGCCGAGGATGATCACGTCGGGTCGGCGCGGCCAGCTCGCCGACATCACGAACGTGCCGGTGCGGCCGAGGCCGGTCTGGATCTCGTCGGCCACGAGCAGCGCGCCGTGCTTCGCCGTCAGCTCGCACGCGACCTCGAGCCAGGCGCTCGGAAGCGGACGCACGCCACCCTCGAGCTGGATCGGCTCGACGACGACCGCCGCCACGTCGTTGCACTTCAAGGCCTGCGCGAGCGCATCGATGTCGCCGAACGCGATCGGGCCGGCGCCGGGCACGTGCGGGCCGAACGGATCCTTGAACATGCCGGGCGTCATCAGCGCGCAGCTACCCATCGTGGTGCCGTGATACGCGCCCTGCAGCGACAGCACGCGGGGCTTGCCCGTGGCCGCGCGCGCGAGCTTGATCGCGGCCTCGACCGCACCCGAGCCCGAGTTCGCGAAGAACACGTTGCGATAGCGCGTGGCGGTGTCGACCGGCGTGCCCGGTGTGGCGTTGGCGCGCTCGCAGAGCTGTTCGGCGAGCAGGCCCGCGTACGGATTGATCCGGCACGGAAACCAGTTCGGCGAGTCGGTCGCGAGGAAGTCGGTGATCGCCTTCGCGACGTGAGGATGGCGGTGTCCGAACGACTGCGTACCGTGAAAATCCTCGACGGCGCCGCGCGGCTCGAGCAGCTGGCCATCACGCGTCGAGGTCACGCGCGTCGGTTCGCTGAGCAGCTCCGCGCGCAACGCGATCAGCGGATTGACGTAGTTGCGATAGGCCTCGTAGCCCTCGCGCAGCATCTCGTCGTGCCTCGCGCTACCCGTCGAGGCCGGGCTCCTCACAACCCACCGTCCGCGATGATCTTTGCGGCGGCCATGAACGAGTTGTCGGCCGACACCAGGAACGTCGCGAGCTGCGCGACCTCCGCCGCGGTGCCGAGCCGGCCGAGCGCGGTCTGCGACAGGTACTCGTCGAGCCGGTGCTTGGGCAGCCTCGGCGCGAGCCCGCAGTCGAGCAGCCCGGGCGCGAGCAAGTTGACCTTGATGTTGTAGCGCCCGACCTCGCGGGCGAGCGCATCGGTCATCCCGCGCAGCGCGGCCTTCGCGGCGGCGTAGTGCACCGGTGCCTCGATCACGCGCTCGCTCGCGAACGTGCCGATGTTGAGGATGTGACCACTCTTCGCGCGGATCATCGACTTGAGGACAGCACGCGACATCAGGTACGCGCCCTTCGCGTTGACGTCCATCACGAGGTCCCAGTCTGCTTCCTCGAGCAGCGCGATCGGCAGGATCTGCGTGACCCCGGCGTTGTTGACCAGCACGTCGATGCCGCCCCACGCGGCCACGATCGCCTTGACGGTGGCGGTGACGTGCGCCGAATCCGCGACGCTACCCTTGAACACCAGCGGCTCGGCGCCCTTCGCGGTCAGCGCGGCCTTCGCGGCCTCGGCATCGACGTCATCGGTCGAGTACGTGAAGGCGACCTTCGCCCCGGCGTCGACGAATGCCTCGCACATCGCGCGCCCGAGCCCGCGCGAGCCGCCGGTGACGAGGCAGCGCTTGCCCTCGAGCCTCATCGCAGCACCGGCAGGATGAACGAGCGCTGACCGCCGCGCCGCGCTCCCCAGTGAGCCGGTTCGATGTTGAACGTCGCCTCCTTCTCTCGGTAGAGGACGTTGTAGTTGCAGACCGGGATCGTGGTGCCGTCGGCGTAGCAGTTCGAGTCGCAGCAGTCGACGGCACGCTCGGTATCGAAGGTCTCCTCGTCCATGTGCGAGTGCACGTAGACAGCCTTGATCGCCTTCTCGCCGGCGCGGAGCGCTTGTTCACGGTCGAGTGGACGATCCGACGGGAACATCAGATCGAGCATCCGGCGGAGCAGCCGTAGCGTGCGCGCCGTCTCCGCGTCGTCCTCGTCGCCTTCGGCCCACAGTCGATCGATCGCGGCGGACAGCGAGGCCTCGAGGCGTGGGCTGGGCTCGAGATACAGGCGATCCGACAGCGCGGCGTACAGCTCACTCGCCGGCATGAAGCGCGTGAACGGAATCGGCGCACCGCCGTCGGGATCGAGCAGCAGGTACGCGATCTGGTAACACAGCGGATGCGCGCACGGCGAGGACACGAAGTCGCTCGGCACGAGGAGCTTGTCGGTGCGGCGCTCGATCTCCTCGAGCACCTCGTACATCGAGATCCGCCCCGAGCGAGGGGTTGGACCGGTGGCTTGAAAGCTCGTCCCGCTCTGGCCGGTGAAGGTCATCGTGTGGACTTCGATGTGGCGCACGCTCGGGCGCGCGAGGCCGAACTCGAGGATCTTGCCGACCTCGTGCTCGTTGATCCCCCGCGTCATCACCGGGATCAGCGTGCAATCGACCCCGTGCTTGTCGAGCAGCCGCAGCGTCTCGAGCTTGATGTCGAGCAGATGCGCTCCCTGCATCAGCTTGTCGGTGTGCGGATCGAAGGTATCGAACGACAGTGCGATGCGCGCGCCGAACTGCGCCAGCCGTTCGACGAAGGCCTCGTCCTTCGCGAGCTTGATGCCGTTGCTGCACACCGTGATGCGATGGATGCCGGCCGCCTTGGCCATCGCGAGCATCTCGAATAGCTGGGGATGCAGCGTGGGCTCGCCGCCGGTCAGGTTGATGATGTCGAGCTCGCCACCGTGATCCGTCTTGAGGTGCTCGAGGACGAGCGCGAAGTCCGACAACGGCATGTGGTAGGCGTCGTCGTTCTTGTTATGGACGTAGCAGATCGGGCAATCGAGGTTGCACGCGCTCGTGATCGTGACGACCGGCAGCCGCACCTTCTGCGTGTGGCTCGTGCACGGGCCACAATCGAACGGACAGCCCAGCTCGATCTCCTTCTTGAACACCTTCGGCGACGAGAACACCTGCTTGGTCGCGCGGGTGCGCTCGTACCACTCCACGCTGGTCGAGATCCGGACGTCCTGCGCGCCGTGCTGCGCGCACGCCTTCTTCATCCAGACGTCCTCGCCGATCGCGACCACGCTCGCCGCGACGGCCTCCTTGCAGGTCTTGCACAGGCTCGTCGTCGTGTGGAGCAGGCGCTCCATCAGGCCACCCGGCCTTCGCGCTTGCCGATCACCATGTTCGCGAACGTCTGCACGCTGAACAGCGTCAGGATCGTGCTCGGTCGCAGCCCGGCCTGGATCCGCTCCTTCGCCTCCGGCATCAACTCGCGGAGGCGGGTCAGGCCGGCCTCGCTGATCACCCCGCCGGGTGCAAACTCGTCGGCGCTCATGTCGCCACGCGACGCGCGCTCCATCTCGCCGCGCGTGATCTGGATGTCGAACTCGCGCTCGAGCCGGAACACGATATCGAGGAAGTCGAGCGACTCGGCCCCGAGATCGTCCATCAGGATCGAGTCGAGCTTGACCTCGTCGTCATTGCGTCCCAACGCATCGGCCACGATCTTGCGCGTCGCTTCGGCGATATCTGCGTTCGTCATGGAGTCTCCTCGTGCCAGGTCACCACGCGGTCGATCGGCTTGCGCGGCATGGTCGTCGGTAGGGGTGCAGCGAGCTGTCCGAGCGCGATCGCGCCGACCATCTGCCAGGGCTGGGTGATGCCGAGCAGCGCATGGATCTGGTCCTTCGCGATCATCGGGCCGGCCATCATGCAGGCCCCGAGCCCCTCGGCGTGCGCCTGGAGGAGCAATGCCATGATGGCCGCGCTCGTCGACACCAGCTCCGCCTGCATCGCACCCGCGGTGGTGTACTGCGAGGCATCTCCACCGCCGCTCGCGATCAGATTTGCGATCAGATCCGGATACGGACGGTACTGCGGCACCACGATCGCCGCGGCATCGCGCAACGGCTCGTAGAAGAAGTCGCCGTAGCTGCCGTAATCCTCGGCGTGATGACCGCGCGCGATGATCGCCTTGATCTCCACGGCGCGTTGCTCGATCGCCGTCACGATCGCCTGCTTGACCTGCGGTGCGGTGACCACGGCCCACTTCCACGGCTGCCGATTCGAGCTCGACGGCGCGGTGGTCGCGGCCTCGAGCACGCGTTCGAGGATCGCCTTGTCGACCGGTCGCGCTACGAACGTCCGCACGCTGCGTCGCGTGCGCATCCACTCCAGCATCTCCGCTCCGCTGACGTCCATGATCCCTCGTCGGCCTCGTCACCCGAACCTAGTCCAGCTTGAAGCCGCCGTCGACGTTCCAGACCTGCCCCGTGACGTAGCTGGCGTCGTCGCCGCACAGAAACCCCACGACCTTTGCCACTTCTTCCGGCTTGCCGAGCCGCTTCATCAGGACCCTGCGAAGCAGCTCGTCGTTGGCGATCGCCTGCAGCTCCGCCGTCATCGCGGTCTCGATGATCCCCGGTGCGACGGCATTGACGCGAACGCCCCGCGGCGCGAGCTCGACGGCGAGCGCCCTGGTGAACGCCTCGATCGCGCCCTTGCTCGCCGCGTAGTTGCTCTGCCCCCTTCCCGGCCGCTGTGCCGCCACGGAGGACAGCGTCACGATGACGCCCTTCCGCCGGCTCGCCATCCGCTTCGCCGCCTCGCGGCAGCAGTTGACGACGCCCCCGAGATTGCTCGCGAGCACCTCGTCGAAGTCGGCCGGCACGCTCGCGCCGAGCAACGTGTCCCTGGTGATGCCCGCGTTGCACACGAGCACGTCGAGGCTCTTCGCACCTGCACGTAGTTTCGCGATCGCGTCGATCTCGACAAACAACGCCGCGACCTCGTCCGCAGATCGGACGTCCGCCTGCCGGACATACGCGACACGCCCAAGTGCCTCGATCTCCGTCGCCGTCGCGCGCGCCGCTGCGTCGTCTGTCCGGTAATTGACCACGACATCGTGTCCCCGACGCGCGAGCTCGATCGCGATCGCTCGTCCGATGCCCCTCGATGCTCCAGTCACCAACGCGAGTGTCATGCCATCACCTCCTCGAACGTCAGGCCCGCGCTGTAACGAGGACCATGTCGAAACCTCGCAAAGTTATCGCCGTTGGAAACAGCTTCGCGCTCACCATCGACAGGAAGACCTGTCGACTGCTCAGCATCGATCGCACGACCGAGCTCCGGATTCTGATCGAAGACAAGGACACGATCCTCATACGCCCAATTCGCCGTGCCGATCGAACTGGGCAGCCGGATCGATTTCGGCTCGAGCGCACCTTGAAGGTGCTGATCCAGAGGTACGGCATGGGCGCCGCAGAGTTCAAGCCGCTGTCTCACGACGGGACGTCGTGGAGGACGTTCCTTCTCGACGCTCAGGTCGGGGGACACGTCGATCTGATCACCGTCGAGCGCATCGCCCACTGTCTCCAACTTCGAAGCGACGCGGCACGCCGCCGCGAAGACACGCCGTGGGAAACCACGATCGCGCGCGTTCTCGAGCTGGTTCCCGACCCACCCCCACCCGCTGAAGCCTCCGATCCCGCGAACGACGGGACGCTGCTGGTTTCCATCCCGCCCGTACCGTGACGGTCGGTGTGATGCTCGCTGCATCCATCGGCGCGGTGGTCGGCGTGATGCTCGGCGCAGGCTGCGCAACGGTCGGCATAGGAATCGGCGCGAGCGTCCACGCGCGCCTGACGGATGCGAGCCTGACTTTGGATAACCACATCTCGCGGAGTTAGCGACGAGCCCACCGCGTAGGCCTCTAGTCGCGATCGTCATAACCGTCGTACTAACGGAGTCCGTTACAACAACCGTCAGAACGGAGTCGCCGAGGACGAGGACGTGGACGAGGACGAGGACGAGGACGTGGACGAGGACGTGGACGTGGACGAGGACGTGGACGAGGACGAGGACGTGGTGCCGGTCCAAGCCCGTGATCACCGTCGTACGAACGGAGTCCGTTGCAACAACCGTCAGAACGGAGTGCACGAGGACGAGGACGAGGTCGCAGTCCAAGCCCGCGATAGCGGTCCTACTGACGGAGTCCGTTCCAACAACCGTCAGACCGGAGTCGTGCACGAGGACGCGGTTTCGGTCCAAGCCCGCGATCGCGGTCGTACGAACGGAGTCCGTTACAACAACCGTCAGAACGGAGTCCGTTATGACCGTCGTTCTAACGATCTCGGTACGGGGGCTTGGAGGAGGTGCAGTCACGCAAGGTGGCGAACACCCGCGGGCTTCGTCGATGAGGGCGAGGCTCACGTCGCGCGCAACACGAGGCACGAGTTGGCGCCACCAAAGGCGAATGCGTTCGCGAGCGCGGTGCGCACCGGCTTCGTGAGTGCCGCGTTCAGGACGTGGGGAACATCGCAGCGCGGATCGGGATCGCGAAGGCCCGCCGTCGGCAACACGCGACCGCGCGCGATCGACTCCCACGCGTAGAGCGCGCCGAGTGCACCGGCACCGGCGACCCAGTGACCGAGCGCGCCCTTGGCCGACGACACGTGCGTGCGATCGACCACGGGACCGAGCACGCGCTTGATCGCCTTAACCTCGATCGCGTCGTTGAGCGGCGTCGACGTGCCGTGTGCCTGCACGTAGTCGATCACCGCTTCGGGTGCGACCGCACCGTCGACGAAGGGCAGACCTGCGTCGCGCAACGCGGCCGTCATCGCGCGGTATGCACCATCGCCCTCGGGATCGGGTGCCGTCAGGTGATGCGCGTCGAGGCTGCGACCGATGCCGGCGAGCTCGACGAGTGGCGTGCCGTCCGGATAGGTGCCGCGACCGTCGGCGGTCAGCACCAGCATCGCGGCGCCCTCGCCGATGATGAAGCCGTCGCGTTGCGCGTCGAACGGACACGACACGCCGCGCGGCGACAGGATGCCGAGCAAGCCGAAGCCGGCGAGCATCAGCGGGTCGACGTCCGCGCCGACGCCACCGCACAACGCGACGTCGATCTCGCCGAGCCGGATCGCCCGCGCGGCCTCGACGATCGCGGCGCTGCCCGACGCACACGCGAGCGAGATGGTCTCGACCGGACCACCGGCGTGGTACTCGCCAGCGAGCGCAGCCGCGACGGCGGACGGCGAGATCACCGAGGCGTCGATCCGCTCCGCGAACACCCGCGCCTCGCGACCGAATTGCGCGCCGTCAAACTTGCCCGTGGGTGACCGCGCCGCACGCGACAACCCGAGCACCGTCTCGAAGCGTCCGCGACCCGACTCCGCACCGATGAACACGCCAAGCCGAGCCGAGTCTGGCGACGAGCCCGCCTGCGCGACGCCGGCCATCACCCACGCCTCCCGCGCAGCATGACGAGCGAAGCCGAGCCGTCGATCTTCCTCATCCGCCGACCCACGCGCGATCGCGGCGGCGTGCGTGCATGGGAAGCCCGTGGCGTCGAACGCGGTGATCGGGGCGATGGCGCAGTCCCCCGCGGCGAGTCGCTCCGCCGTCGTGGGCCAGCTCGCACCGAGTGGCGAGTACGCGCCCACGCCGCGGATGAACACGCGTCGACGGGTCACGGTGCTCCGGCCGAGCCGGTGAGCCAGATGTCGAGGAACTCGCGGCGCTTCGCGAGCATCGCGGGGTTCGACACCGTGGCGAACGCGAACGACAGCTGTGCCTCGGCGACGCGTTGGCCGTCGACCGTGGCAACGCCGTCCGCTTGACCGCCGTCCTCGGTGGCGCGCAGCCCGCGGGCCTCGAGCTCGAGCTTGTCGCCGGGCCGCACGACGTGGCGGAACTTCGCGCGATCGATCATCGTCAGCAGCGCGTGGAGCTCGGTGCCGGCGGGTGCGAGCTTGCGGTCGCGAAGCGTCTGCTCGAGCAGCACACCGGCGAGCTGCGCGAGCGATTCGATGATCAGCGCGCCGGGCATGATCGGGTGACCGGGAAAGTGATCCGTGAAGCAGTCGTCCGACAGCGACACGCACTTGACGCCACGCGCGAGCTCGGGCGCCTGCAAGAGCGTGATCCGGTCCAGGAGGATGTAGCGCACGCGCCGCGGACGATAGCACCCGACTGCGGCGAGTCAGCCTGGCATCCGGTGCCAATGATGGGCGGTGGCACGCTGGCATTCTTCGTCGGCAGAACCCGGCAGTCGGCTTGCGCCGTACGGGCTCGTCGCGATACGCCGTCGGTATGGATTGCACCACGTGCGACTCACCTGTGAAGCGAGTGGATCGCCCGCACCTGTTCTTCGCGCACGAGTTCGATGCGTGCCCGAAATGCGAGACCAAGATCGAAGCACGCGTGGTGTTTCGCGACGGCCAGGTGGTGCACCTGCTGCACTGCACGAGCTGCGGTCCGCAGGAGAGAGAGCTGGGGATCGACAGCAAGTCGTACATCCAGGCGTTCCTCGAGCGCGGCAAGGTGCCCGACGGGCTCGTCGGTGATCACCTGTTCAAGACCACGACCTCGACGTGTCCGCAGTGCCTCGCGCTCGTCGAGGCGCAGGTCGTGATCCGCACGGTCAAGCTCGATGGCGTCGACGAGCGCCGCGTGTTCTTCCTCAAGGACTGCACGCGGTGCGGCCCGTCGGAGGCGCTGGTCTCGGAGGACGCCGGCTACTACGTACGCGCCTACGCGTTCGCACGCGAAGGCACCGAGCCGCTGAAGTTCCGCAGCGAGGTCGAGCATGGCTGCCCCACCGACTGCGGCACCTGCGGAGATCACGAGCAGCACACCTGCTTGCCGATCGTCGAGGTCACCGATCACTGCAACCTCGAGTGCCCGATCTGCATCGTCGACAATCAGTACTCGACGCACATGGACACCGCGACATTCTCGAAGATCGTCGATGGGCTCATCGAGGCAGAGGGGACGTGCGAGTCGATCGCGATCTCTGGCGGCGAGCCGACGAGCCACCCCCAGATCCTCGAGCTCGTGAAGATCGCGAGTCGCCCGGAAATCGGGCGCGTCGTCGTGATCACCAACGGCATCCGGCTCGGCAAGGACCGCGCATTCGCGACCAAGCTCAAGGAGCTCGGCGCGTACATCGGGCTCCAGCTCGACGGCTTCTCCGCCGACGTCCACGAGAAGATCCGCGGGCGCGATCTGTGCGCCGAGAAGGCCGCCGCGCTCGCCGCGATCCGCGAGCTCGACCTGCCAACCCAGATGATCTTTGTCGCCACCAAGGGCATCAACGATCATCAGATCGGTCAGGCGGTAGACCTGTTCCTGGCGACGCCGCAGATCCTGTCGCTCAACTTTCAGCCGGTCGCGTACACCGGCCACGGCGGCGGCAAGTTCGAGCACGATCCGATGGATCGCCTGACCATCCCCGGCATCATTCGCCGCGTCGAACAGCAGACCGCCGGTCGACTGACGTACACCGACTTCTTCCCGCTACCGTGCAGCCACCCGCAGTGCGTGTCGCTGACCTACCTGCTGACGCTCGAGGATGGCACCAGCGTCCCGTTCTCGCGGTTCACCGACTTCGAGAAGTACGGCACGCTGCTCCGGAGCTCCGCCACGTTGCCCGCGCTGCCGGAGGTCGAAGAGGCGCTCGGCGATCTGATCCACGACGTGTTCGCACGCCAGGACGAGATCGAGCACGGCCCGGCGATCCTCAAGGCGTTGCGGCGCTCGCTCGACGAGATGTTCCCGCGCAAGCCGCTGACCGCGAAGCAGTCGTTCCAGGTCTCCGAGCGGCAGAGCAAGTCGATCTTCCTGCACCACTACATGGACCGCCACGACTTCGATCTCGAGCGCCTCCGCAAGTGCTGCCATCACTACCCGCAGATCGACGGCCGCATCATGCCGGCGTGCGGCTTCAACATGTTCCACCGCGGGGCCGCGAAGGGTCCCGAGACGCCGCGCGCGAAGTTCGGGCGCGCACCGTTCAGCTTGCCCGTGATCCAGTGATGCTCTGCGAGGGTCGCGTCGCCCTGGTGACTGGTGGCTCGCGCGGCCTCGGGCGATCGATCTGCAAGGTGCTCGCCCGCGAAGGCGCGCGCATCGCGTTCACCTACGCGAACAACGACGACGACGCGGCTACCACCCTCGCGTTCCTCCGCGACGCCGGTGCGCGGGTGTCGGCTCACAAGGTCTCGGTGCTCGACAAGCCCGGACTCGACAAGCTCGTCAAGCAACTCGACACCGAGCACGGCAAGGTCGACGTCCTCGTCAACAACGCTGGCTTCGGGCAGGTCGTCCCACTCGCGCTGATGGAAGAGGCCGACTGGGACCTGATGCTCGACACCCACGTCAAGGGCGCCTTCCTCGCCACCCAGGCCGTACTCCGCACGATGGTGCGCGAGAAGTTCGGTCGCGTGATCAACGTGTCGTCGCTCGCGGGCGTCAAGATGATGCAGGCGCCGGTGCACTACGCGACGGCGAAGGCGGCGCTGATCGGCTTCACCGAGTCGCTGGCGAAGGAAGTCGGGCGCTATGGCATCACGGTCAACGCGATCGCGCCCGGCATCCTCGACGAGGGCGTGTCCTCGCACCTGCCACCCGCGCGGCTCGAGGAGTATCTCCGCCACTGCTCGCTCAAGCGGATGGGCACACTCGACGAGGCCTCCGAGATGGTCGCGTTCATCGCGTCGAATCGCTCGAGCTACATGAACGGTTCGACGGTCGTGATCGACGGAGCGGTCTGACGGTGCGCTCCGTCGCGATCGCCGGCGCGGCCGCGATCTCGCGGTACGGGGCATCGTGGCGGGGTCTCTCTCGCGCGCTGGTCGACGGTACGGCGCTGCCGGGCGTGCCGGCGGAGACGCCGCTCGTCAATCCGAAGGCGCGGAATGCACGCAAGATGATGTCGCGGGGTGCCTACCTCGCCGCGGCAACGCTCGCCGACCTGATGCGCGAGGTCGCGTGGTCGCCCGAGCAGCGCGAAGGTGCGGGCTACTACCTCGGGGTCGGCGCCTCGGGCGGCTCGCTCGACGATGTCACCGCGCTGCTCGAGGCATCGATCGTCGACGGAACGAGCGGAGCGCGAGAGTTCTCGACGGTCGCGTTCGGCGAGCACGGCCTCGCGGCCTGCAATCCGCTGCTCGCGTTCCAGCTGATGAACAACTTCACGCTTGCGCACGGCGCGATCTTCGAGGGGCTCGGCGGTCCGAACAGCGCGTTGTTCTCCCGTGGCAGCGGCACGACGGCGGCGTTGATCGAGGCCGTCCACGCGATCGCGAGTGGTGACTGCGATCGGGCGATCGCGGGCGGTGCGGACTCGGCCCTCCACCCGGTGACGATGGCGGAGCTCGCGCGGGAAGGCTTCACGGCGAACGGTCTCGATGGTTCGGAGGGTGCAGCGTTGCTCGCGCTCGTCCGTGCGGACCAGCTCGATGAAGCCGCCACCCGATCCGCGATCGTGAGCGGATGCGGGATCGCGACGGGCTGGGGCAGGCCCCTGTCGCTCGCGATCAACCAGGCGTGGGAGTCTGCGCTTTGCACTGCCGATGCGGTCGATGCGGTCGTGGTCGCCACGTGTGAACCGTCGGCGACGGATGTCGTGACGGAGTGGGCCCGTGACAGCTTCCCGCGGGCGCGCCTCGTCGACACCACGATGCTGGGTGCGACGCTGGCGGCTGGTCCCGCGCTCGGCTGGATCGCGGCGCTCGATCTGATCGCCGCTGGTGACAGCCGCACGGTGCTGGTGATCGACGCCGGCGTCGACGGAGATGCGGGCGCGGTGCTGATCCGACGACAGGGTGCGGCGTGACGGTCGAACAGACCAGCGATCGAGGTCTCCTGTGACCGCGGTGATCACGGGCGTCGGATCGGTGTCGGCTCTCGGCGTCACCCAGGCCGAGCTGCTCGCGAGCCTCGGACGCGGCGAATCGGGCATCCGTCGGATCACCTCCTTCGATGCGTCGACGTTTCCGACGCACGTCGCCGGTGAAGTTCCGAGGAACCAGAGCTCGACGGGCCCTGCAGACATGCTGGCCTCGATCCAGGCTCTCGATGCCCTCGGTGCAAGGAAGCCGCGCAGCGATCCGTTCCGCGACCGCAAGGTCGTCTTCGCCGGGATGGCGGCCGAGGGTGCATGGCGGGACGCCAACGCCGGGGAGGCCGAACGCGACGCCGCGCTCGTGATCGCCACGGGGCTCGAGCAGGCCTTCCTCGAAGACTTCGCGCCGATCTTTCGAGCCTCGGCAGCTGGCGGTCGCGCGATCCACTGGGACCGCGAAGGCCCGTCGTCGCCAGCGATGTGGTCGCTCTCGCCGCCGGTGAGATACCGCGCGCGCGTCGATCTCGCGGCTCGGTGCCTCGCCAGCATGCTCAAGCTCCGCGGCCCGACCATCGTCAACGTCTCCGCCTGTGCCGCGGGCTCACTCGCCATCGCGCATGCAGCATCGCTGATCGAACGTGGAGCGGCGCAGGTCGTGCTCTGCGGCGCGACCGACTCGATGATCAACCCACTCGGGCTCGGCGGCATGTGCCGACTCGGTGCGCCTTCGCCGCGCAACGAGGTCGATGCGTGCCGGCCGTTCGATCGCCGTCGCGATGGTCTCGTGATCGGGGAAGGCGCGGCGATGTTCGTCGTCGAGGACGAGGCACGCGCTCGGACACGCGGAGCCCGCATCCACGCGCGGATCCTCGGCTGGGGCAGCACGCAGGATGCCTATCGCGTCACCGCGCCGCGACCCGATGGTAGTGCCGCGCGTCGCGCGATGGAACGTGCGCTCGCCCGCGCTCAGCTCGCACCCGAGGCGATCGGCTACATCAACGCGCACGGCACCGGCACGCCGCTCAACGATCCCGCCGAGGCGAAGGCGATCCGCGGTGCGTTCGGGACCCATCACCCGGCGGTCAGCTCGATCAAGGGTGCAGTCGGTCACCTGATGGCAGCCGCCGGGGCG
>JBBQJJ010000032.1:0-35649 GCA_038325805.1 Haliangiales bacterium | reverse complement strand
CCACCAGAACCGCCCTTGTTGCCAGGCGTGCCTCCCGCTGCAGGGTTGCCGGAGAGCTTCGCGTTCTGCCCGTTGGTCGCGCCTTCACTCGGCTTGTCACCACCGCCACCACCACCGCCGTTGACCGCGATCACCGCGTCGGCAGCGAGGGTGATCGACGGGCTTTCGATCAGCACTGCGCCACCGGCACCGCCACCACCCGCGGCTTTCTGGTCCTGACCGCTCTGACCACCGCAGCCACCCGCGTTGATCGTGCCGTTCGCGGCGAAGGTGATCGGCCCGTTCGAGACCAGTTGAATGGCACCGCCGCCATTGCCGCCCCGTCCGCCGTTGTTGCCACCACCGCCACCACCCGCGCCGCCGATCAGCGTCGCGATCGTCGCGGTTCCGTACGCCACACCACCCGCAGGACGCACCGTGCTCGCGCTGGCACCGCCGGTGCCACCAGCACCTGCATACGCGCCGCCGCCGCCGCCGGAGGAGTCATCGTTGGAGCCCACGCCCGGGCGTCCGCCCGCGTTGCCAGCGCCGGCGCCGGCGACGTTTCCATCGCCGCCCGCGAATCCCCCGGGGCACACCGGATCGTTGCAGCGGGTGAGATCGATGTCCGCGTTTACCGTGATCGACTCGAGCGCGACGATCGCGAGCGCGTCAGTGCCGCTGACAGCAATCCGCTCGTCGACCTGCAGCGACTTGAAGCGAAAGATGCCGACGTTGTTGCGTGACTCGAACCCGATCCCGCTGATCACGCCTGGACCGGCGGCCCGCACCCCCACGATCGCGCCGGTCTCGGTATCGAAGTCCGTGTCGACCATGATCGTGATCGGCACCAGCATCGCGTCGGTTGCCTGCGGCTTCAGGTCCGCCGCCGTCAGCACACCTCCCGAAGGTTGGAGCTCGCCGCAGTGCGTGTCGTCGAAGCAGCCCCACGCGCAGGTCTCGGTGCTCGGCGTCTCGCCGATCGCGGCGCAGGTCTGCAGCACCTGATCGTCACCGACGGTGAAGCACTGCTTGCTGACCGCGGGGCAGGGACCCGCATCGGGTAGCGGCGGTAGTGCGTCCGTCGGCACGTCGTCGTCGCCGTCGTTGTTCGGCGTCTTGTACTGGCACGCCGTGATCGCCAACGCGATCACGAGCGACAACCGGCCGTTGAAGCGTCTCATCACCCGTAGCGTACACGAGCCGATCGCGGGCGATCTACGTCGATGCGATGGGTGGCGGTTTGATCACGTAGTCGTAGAACGCGCTCGGATCGCCCGTCTTGCCGTCCATCGCAGCGCGGGCGACGTTGAACATCTCCCGCGCCGTCACGTAGTGCAGCTGAATTCCTTCGCGAACATGGTCGGCGAGGGCACTGTGCAACTTTCGTCCACCGTCGCCGAGCAGCGATGCGGCCGTCTTCTCGATCGCGCCGTGAGTGTGCACCTTGACGAACACCCAGTCGGGGCGGCCCTCGACATGAATGTGCTGCTGGATCCAGTTACTCACACGCGCGGCGTTCGGCGGATCGTCGCCGGTGATCGCGCCATTCTCGAGACGCACGCCGAGCCCCTTCGCGGCGAGCGACAACGGCCCGGTGATCATCAGCAGCCGATCATCGAAGTGCTCTCCCACCTTCGCGGCGACTCCGTTCTGGTAGCTGCGGCGCTTCGAGAGATCGCCCGTGGGCCAATAGATCTGGTTGACCTTGTTCGGCTGACACGGATCGGGTGCCGATGGGAATGTCAGGTCGACGTAACACCCGAGCTTGTGGAGCACGAGCAGCTCGTCGTCGACGCCGCACCACTTTCGATCCGGGCGTCCGTTCGCCAGGCTCCAGTTGCCGTGGATGAACGCCCACTGGTACTTGGGACCTTTCTTCGAAGAGTTGCGTGAGATGTGCCCGTGCCCGGCGAACACGTCGAGGTGCTCCTCGATCCTGGGCGCGAGCGACTCCGCCGTGTCACCGTCGTGATGGAGATGAAACTCGACTTCGCCATAGCCGCTTCGGACAAGCTTCCCCAGCTGGTCGAGGAAATGGGGGCGATATTCCTCACCGGGAAAAAACCAGCCATGGCGGGGCGGGCGGCCATTGCTGTCTCGAAACTCCCCAAGTGCGGCATAGCGCTCGGCCCAGACGTCGACGCGATCGCGGCCGATCGTTTCCGGAGCTCCACCCCACAGTGGCTCGTAGTGGTCGCAGAGGGCGAACAGCAAATGAACGGGACCATCGTGTGACAACCGCGCACGTCGAAGCAGGTGACGCCCATAGTCGGGGATCCAGGTGTCGAGGTTCTTCTTCCGGAGGCGAGCTAGCACGTGGGGTGCATGCTAGCTCGAACCAGCGTGCTTGATCTCTACCGACCGTTGCTCGAGAAGGCGTTGTTTCCAGCCTACGAAGCTGCGCGGGGTCGGCCCACCGTGCCGCTGTTGCGCTACCTGGAAGGCACCGAGCGGTGGTCGCTCGAGCGGCTCCAGGAGCTCCAGTTAGGGCAGCTCCGCCGGCTCCTCCGACACGCCTACCGCCACACGGTGCATTACCGCGGCGTCCTCGACGGACTGGGCATGAAGCCCGAGGATCTCAGCTCGCTCGACGATCTGCGCAGGCTCCCGCTGCTCGACCGCGACACGGTGATCGCCACGCTCGACACCCGCACCACGGACGTGCCGCCGCTACCGCTGATCACCAAGTCGACGAGCGGCACCACTGGTCAGCCCGTCGTCGTCAAGTACAACGCCGAGTCACGGCACTGGCGCGATGCCACGAGGTGGCGCGGCTACGGTTGGGCCGGATACCGCATCGGCATGCGCGCCCTGCACTACTGGGGCTTCGGCCCGCGCAAGGATTCGTTCGTCGCGCGCAGCAAGGTCGCGCTCGATCGCCTCCTCAAGCGCGACAACTACGTCGATTGCACGCCGCGCGGTCACGAGTCGCTCGAGGCGGCGGTGCTCGAGATCCAGCGCTACGAGCCGGGCGTGATGGTCGCCTACTCGGCGGGGGCCGCGGCGCTCGCGCGGTACGTGCTCGATCACGGCAAGAAGACGTGGAAGCCGTTCCCGGTGATCGTCGGTGCCGAGCGGCTGTGGCCCGCGGACCGCGAGGTCATCGAACGAGCCTTTGGCCCCACCTTCGAGAGCTACGGTTGTCGCGAGGTGATGCTGATCGGCAGCGAGTGCGAAGCGCACGACGGCATGCACCAGTCGATGGAGACGATGATCGTCGAGCTGTTGGTCACCGAGAGCGACGGTACCCGACGTGCGGCGCGTCCCGGCGAGATCGGCGAGGTCGCGATCACGGATCTCCACAACCTCGCGTGCCCGATGATCCGCTACGTCACCGGTGATCTCGCGACCGCGGCATCCACGTCGCGATGCGCATGTGGTCGTGGGCTCGCGCGGCTCGGTCCGATCGAAGGCCGCGTCGCGGAGACGTTGGTCGACGGTCGTGGCAACGCGGTCGGCGGGCTGGTGTTCAACATCCTGTTCGGCGTGCTCGAACACGTCGCCGAGAAGTTTCAGGTCGTGCAACGGATCGACGGCAGCGTGACCATGAAGGTCGTGCCGATGAGCGCACCGCAGCTGCCCGACAAGGCCGTCGAAGCGATCCACGCCTTCGCGGCGAAGTACCTGCCCGGGACGAAGTTTGCGATCGACTACGTCGACGATATTCCGCTCACCGCCGCCGGTAAGCGCAAGGTCGTCATCGTCGAGAAGCCGGCCGCGTAGTCCTGGGGTAGGGTGAGGGCGTGCGCGTCCCGCTCGTCATCGTTACCGGCTTCCTGGGCAGCGGGAAGACGACGCTGATCAACGCGGTGCTGGCTCGGCGAGCGAGGGCGAATCGGACCGACAAGCTCGGCGTGATCGTCAACGAGCTCGGCGCGATCGATATCGATGGGGCGCTGCTCGGTGGCGAGACCACGCGGCAGATCACGCTGCCCGGCGGCTGCGTGTGCTGCGTGATGGGCGACGATCTGGAGCGGACCCTGCTCGAGCTGGTCGACAGCAACGAGCTGTCCGCGATCGTCCTCGAGACCACTGGTGTCGCGGAACCGCTACCGATCGCGTGGGCTGCGAGCAAGCCCCCGGTCTCGGATCGCATCCGGCTCGCGATCGTGGTGACGCTGGTCGATGCGACGGTGTTTTGCAGCTCGCGCGGCGTATCGGGTGCGGTCGATGCGCAGGTCGCGTACGCGGATGTCTTGCTGGTGACGAAGAGCGAGCTGGGAGACGAGACGGCTCGCGTGATCGAGGAGATCAAAGGGCTCGCACCGCGCGCGCTGGTTCGGGTGGCGACCACCGACGAGCACGCGAAGTGGCTGGAGGACACGCTGGCGGATCCGCCGCTCGAGCGTTCGATCGGGGGCTCGATCGAGCATGTCCACGACGACCATTGCGATCACGGTCACGGCATCGTGGCCGCAGCGGTCGAGTTCGACGACGAAGTCGATCTCGAGGAATTCGAAGATCAGCTGGGCGAGCTGCCGGCGAGCATCGTGCGGGTGAAGGGGATCGTGCGCGGGGTCGATGATCGCGCGGGCCACACCAGGGGCTGGTTCGCCGTGCATCGCGTGGGACTCCGGGTCTCGAGCGAGCCGGTGGCACCACCGGGGTTCGAACAAGGACGCCTGGTCGCGCTCGGAACCGAGGTCGACCCGGCTATGCTGCGGGCCTGCGTGGCACGCGCCACCCCATGATCATGCGGCTCGTCGGTTTGCTCCTCGCGCTCGTTGCCTGCCAGCAGGATGCGGTCGAAGTCCGTCGCGGCACGACGAATGACTACAACTACGGCGCGCTGCAGACGGCGATCGAGACGTTCGTCAACGCGAACCGCACGCCACCGGCCTATCAGGGGCTGTGGAAGACCGTGCTGAAGCTGCGGCCCGGCATGGATCGCCAGACCGCGCAGCATGCCGAGCTCTCGCTCGTCGTGCTGTCGCTCGGGCCGATCCACTCGGTCAAGGACAAGCCGATGCCCGAGCAGATCGCCGCGCTCGCACTGACGGTGTGGCCGATCCTGCTCGCCGAGAAGATCGAGGCCGACGAGATCTTGCGGAAGCGCGATCCGAAGCGCGACGAGATCTTGCCGGCCAAGGAAGAGACGGCGGTCGCGTACATCCAGCGGTTATGCGGCAAGCAGCTCGCCGCGGACTGCAAGCAGGTGGTCCCCGAGCTCCAGGGCAGCATCGTCTCGGCCCTCGCCACCCGGAAGGGCACCGAGCGCGCGCGCAACGCGGTCGCGGATTGCATGTTGTGCACGGCCGAGCCGGGTTGGAAGAAGGCCGTCGTGGAGTGGGAGACCCTCGACCACGCGGTCAACGAATGGATCTTCGAGACCGAGCGCAGAGCCGACCCGGCGAACTGGCCGATCGCCGGCGCGGCCTCGCAGCCCGATCCAGGGTTGCCCGAGGCCGAGGTCGCCACCACCGGCGAGATCGTGATCGGTGGTCAGCGCTACGGAGCGGCAGAGCGGATCAACGCGCTGCGCGAGCTGCGCTTCCTGCACGGGGAGGACTCGCCGATCGTGTTGCACGTGCGACCCGAGGTGCCTCTAGCGTCTGTCAAAGGCACGCTCGCCGACGTCCGGAAGTCCGGTGCAAAGCGGATCGGCGTCGTCGCCCGCGGCACGTACTACCCGTGGGAGCGCCGGATCTACTGGCTCTCGGATAACTCGGGCGTGCGCGTCGGGTTGCGGCCGACGGACTCGTTGCAGCTGCTGCTGCACGCGGTCGATCATCTGGGCACCCCGGGTGCCGTGGCGCGCGTTGACTGACGTCGACACGCTCCTCGAGGAGGCAAGCACGCCGAACGTCGAGATGCAGCTCGTGCGTCGCGGCGAGCACATCGCGATTCGCATCGGCAAGCGGGTGTTGATGTCGACCGACGTCCACGACTCCGAGGACGAGTTCGGTCGCATCATCGCGGCGACCGTCGCGCAGGTGACCAAGCCGCGGATCCTGATCGGTGGGCTCGGCTTCGGCTTCACGCTGCGGGCGGCGCTCGATGACCTCTCCCCCACGGCTCGCCTCGATGTGATCGAGCTCGTGCCCGACGTCGTGCGCTGGAACCAAGCAGCGTACGGCGACTACGCCGGGCGCCCGCTCGAGGACGGGCGCGTTCGTCTGCTCGTCGACGATGTGGCTGCGGTGATCGCGCGGAGCACCGGTATCTACGACGTGATCTCGCTCGACGTCGACAACGGGCCGAACGCCGTCACGCAGCCGGAGAACGAGAACCTCTACCGGCGGACCGGCCTGGCGCGTGCGCGCAAGGCGCTGCGGCCCGGCGGCGTGCTCGCGGTGTGGTCGTCGTTTCCCTCGCGGACGTTCACCAAGTCGCTCGAGGAGGTGGTCGGGACCGTCGAGCTGGTCCGCACGAAACCCACGTTCAAGGGCGGGCCGCGGTACTACATCTGGCTCGCGCGCCGTCCACTCGGGCGCGTTCGTAAGAGCTGAATCGCTGGCGCCGCCCGTCGACCATCACTCGCGGGCGCACGCGACGAGCTCCGACGGAGCTAGCCCGAGCCGTCAGACTTGTGGTCGCGGTCGCGGTGGATGAACGCGGCCTTCGCGTAGTCGCGGTTCGTTCGTGCCATCACGTCGCGCGGGATCTGCTTCGGGCAGGCGGCCTCGCACTCGTAGTGGTTCGAGCAGTTGCCGAAGCCGGCGGCATCCATCACGCCCACCATCGACTTGGTGCGGTGATCCTTCTCGGCCTGGCCCTGGGGAAGGCTGTGGAGGTGCGCGAGCTTCGCGGCGACGAACAGCATCGCCGAGCCGTTCGGGCACGCGGCCACGCAGGCACCACACCCGATGCACCCGGCGGCATCCATCGCGCGATCGGCGTTCTCCTTCGGCACCAGGACGTCGTTCGCGTCGGGTGCCGAGCCTGTGTTCGCGGAGATGAAGCCGCCGGCAGCGACGATGCGATCGAACGCCGAGCGATCGACGCAGAGATCCTTGATCACGGGGAACGCGGCGGCGCGCCACGGCTCGATCCAGATCTCGTCGTTGTTGCGGAACACCCGCATGTGGAGCTGGCAAACCGTCGTCGCGCGCTGACCGCCGTGCGGCCGGCCGTTGATCATCAGCGCGCAGCTGCCACAGATGCCTTCGCGGCAATCGTGATCGAACGCGACCGGTTCTTCGCCCTTGGCGATCAGCTGCTCGTTGAGGACGTCGAGCATCTCGAGGAACGAGGCGTGCGTCGACACGCCCTTCACCTTGTAGGTGACGAGCTTGCCGGGTGCCGTGGCAGCGGCCTGACGCCAGATGTGCAGCGTGAGATCGAGCAGGTCGCTCACTTGTAGCTCCGGGTCGCGAGCTTGACGTTCTCGAACACCAGCGGCTCGACGTGACGCGTGGGTTGCTCCCCCTCGTTGTGCTCCCACACCGCGGCGTGACAGAACTTCGCGTCATCACGCAGAGCTTCGCCATCGGCGGTCTGGTGCTCGGTGCGGAAGTGACCGCCGCAGCTCTCCTCGCGGAGCAGTGCATCGCGGCACATCAGCTCGCCGAACTCGAGGAGATCGGCGACGCGGTTCGCCTTCTCGAGCGACTGGTTGAACGAGTCGCGCGAACCGAGCACGGTGACGTCGCGCCAGAACTCCTCCCGGAGCTTCGGGATCGCTTCGAGCGCGTGGGTCAGCGACTCCTTGCTGCGCGCCATCCCGCAGCCTTCCCACATGAGTTGACCGAGCTCCTTGTGGAACGCGTCGACGCTGCGCGTGCCGCGGATGTTGATCAGCTTGTCGATCCGACCCTGCACCGTGGCCTCGGCATCGCGGAAGGCGGCGCTCGTCGTCGGGGAAAGATCCTTCGTCGCGTTGATCCCGGCGAGGTAGTGGCCGAGCGTGTACGGGATGATGAAGTAGCCGTCGGCGAGGCCCTGCATCAGCGCGCTCGCACCGAGGCGGTTCGCGCCGTGGTCGGAGAAGTTCGCTTCGCCGAGGCAGAACAAGCCGGGGATGGTGGTCTGCAGGTGGTAGTCGACCCACAAGCCGCCCATCGTGTAGTGGACCGCGGGATAGATCCGCATCGGCACGCGATACGGGTTCTCGCCGGTGATCCGCTCGTACATCTCGAACAGGTTTCCGTACTTCTCGCGGATCGTGGCCTCGCCGTCGCGCTGGATGGCGTCGCGGAAATCGAGATACACGCCACGCCCGCCGGGACCGACGCCGCGGCCGTCATCGCACTGCTCCTTCGCCGCGCGGCTCGCGATGTCGCGCGGGGACAGGTTGCCGAAGCTGGGGTACTTGCGCTCGAGGTAGTAGTCGCGAACGTCGTCGGCGAGGTCAGCCGGGTTCTTGCTGATGTCACCGGTGTTCTTCGGCACCCAGACGCGACCATCGTTGCGCAGCGACTCGGACATCAGCGTCAGCTTCGACTGGTAGTCGCCGCTGACCGGGATGCAGGTCGGGTGGATCTGCGTGAAGCACGGGTTGCCGAAGCCCGCACCCTTCTTGTACGCGCGGTACGTCGCGGTGACGTTGCAGCCCTTCGCGTTGGTCGACAGATAGAACACGTTGCCGTAGCCGCCGGTGGCGAGGACGACGGCGTGCGCGCTGTGCGAGCGGATCTCGCCGGTCACGAGATCGCGAGTGACGATGCCGACCGCACGGCCGTTCTCGACGACGAGATCGAGCATCTCGGTACGCGGGAACATCTTCACCTTGCCGGTGCCGATCTGCCGCTCGAGTGCCGAGTACACGCCGAGGAGCAGCTGCTGCCCGGTCTGGCCACGCGCGTAGAACGTGCGCGAGACCTGCGCCCCGCCGAACGAGCGGTTCGCGAGGGTGCCGCCATACTCGCGGGCGAACGGCACGCCCATCGCGGCGCACTGATCGATGATGTCGACGGAGACCTCGGCGAGCCGGTGGACGTTCGCTTCGCGTGCGCGGAAGTCGCCGCCCTTGACGGTGTCGTAGAACAGGCGGTGAATCGAGTCGCCGTCGTTCTGGTAGTTCTTCGCGGCGTTGATGCCGCCCTGCGCGGCGATCGAGTGCGCGCGGCGCGGCGAATCCTGGAAGCAGAAACAAGCGACGTCGTAGCCGAGCTCGGCGAGGGTGGCGGCAGCAGCACCCCCGGCGAGCCCGGAGCCCACCACGATGACCTTGTACTTGCGCTTGTTCGCCGGGTTGACGAGGCGCATCTCGAACTTCGCCTTCGCCCACTTCTGTTCGATCGGTCCGGTGGGGACGTGTGCCTCGAGGGTCATTGGCCCGCTCGTCTTCATCGAATCCCTCCGAGCAGGACGGCGGTGGGCGGGAGCATGTAGCCGAGGAACAAGAACACCGCGATCGGCAGGCCGAACTTGTCGTACGGGTATTTCGGGTGGCGGTAGCCGAGCGACTGCAGCCAGCTCGCGGCGCCGTGGCCTAGATGAAGGGCCAGCACGACCATCCCGGCGGCGTAGATCGCGTAGACCCACAGCTGCGAGAAGCCGGCGACGAACATGCCGTAGGCATCGAACCGGCCCTCACCGTCGACGGCGCTGTACGGCTGCACCGTCTTCACGGTGAAGTGGAGGATGTGAAACGCGAGGAACGCGAACACCGCGAGGCCGGTCATCGCCATCGCGCGACCCGCGACCGAGGAGACGACGGGCTTGTACATGGCGTACGCGACGGGGCGTGCAGCGCGGTTCTTGGAGACCAGGCCGATCGCGATGATCATGTGGACGACCAGCAGCCCGAGCAGACCTGCCCGAATGGGCCACTTCACCTCCCACAGGCTCTGCAGAAAGTGCGCGTACTTGTTGTACATCTCGCGCCCGCCGAACATCTGCAGGTGCCCGATCATGTGAACGATCGCGAACAGCAGCATCAGCAGGCCCGTCACCGCCATCACGTGCTTGGCACCGATGGACGATCGAACGTAACGACCGAACCAGGACATGCGTTGACCTAGATGCAACCACGAACCCGATCGCATCACAACGTGCGCACCGCCAGCAAACGGCGCGGCGTGGCGACGCAGCTGCCTGGTTACGCCCGGTGAAGCAGAAATCCACGAATCCCGACGTCGGCGGCGAGCCGGGCACCGAGGGTTCAATCAAGGGCGGCACGCCAGGAAGGGCTGCTCGTCACGGAGTAGGTGATTTCGACCGAGCGCAGACGCGCCGGCGTGTGCGCGTGGCAATGTCCCCCCTCCATGAGCGACGATTTCTTGTTCCACGGTCGCTTCCCGTCGGCTTGGGCCGAGGGCGGACACAACGGCCACCGGTACACCGTGTACTTCTCGGCTCCACCGAGCCACGCGGAGCGTCTCGAGATCGCGACGCTGTTCGAGACGCTGCTCGCGCGCGGGCCCGTGATGGCGGGCTCGGCGTGGTCGTGGGTCGATCGCTGGGCCTCGTTTACCGTCGGTGAGCGCTGGCGATCCGGCGAGACGTTCTTCGCGCGGATGGCGGAGTTGTTCCGCGCGATCCACGTGATCGCGCCGCTCGTCCAGGTTCGCTACTCGAACGCGATCGGGCCGACGACGCCTAACCTCCTCGATGCCCCGGCCCACGGCTGGGAGGCCGATGCCGCGTTCGAAGGGCGACGCAAGGAGCTGGTCAACGACGCGATTCGATCCGAGGCCGCGCGGATCGCAGCCGGTGCCCTCGATGCCGGCGAGATCACCTTGGTGCCACTCACCACCGACGTGCCGTACCCACCGCCGATCCCGCCGAAGACCAGCGTGGTGTTCGGTCCCCAGGACGTGGTCGTCGTCGGGCGTTCCGGCCGGATCGTCTCCGCGGCGTCCGGTGCGGTCGGCCGCAAGTTCCCGCTGGCGTTCGTCGACGACACCGATCAGCTGAAGGTCGTCGAGCTGCCGGTGATCTACGATATCCGCACGTTCACGGTCAGCGACGACGGCAAGCGCGCGCTGGTCGCGGCGAAGCCCGCCGGTCCGGGCATGGATTCGCTCTACGACGTCACGCTCGCGACCAGCCAATCACGGCTGCTGTGGACGAGCCCGGTGGGTTCGATCAACGGCCTCGTGCAGGTCCGCGATCGCGCCTTCGTGCTCACCGACAAGAAGCTGCACTGGCTGCGCCTCGACACCGGCGAGGAGCTCGCGAGCGTGGCCGCCGGCGGGATGTGGCTCAAGCCGCTGCGCGGGGGCAGCATCCTGGCCTCCTACAACTCGTCGAACAAGCTGTTCGTCGTCGGTGCCGCGAACGACAAGCTCAAGCTCCTCGCAAAGGTGCCCACCGCGGGCGGTTGCACGATCGTCGAGACCCCCGATGAGATCCACGCCTTCATCCAGGCGGACGGGACGTCGACGGCGTACGAGCTGGTCAACGTCGATGCGGCGTATGGCAGCCTCGCCGTCAAACGGAAGACGAAGCCTTAGCTGTTCTGGATCCACGCCTTCATGAAGGGAGGTCGACGGGCTTCGCCCGAACCGAAGAGCTAGAACCGCACTGTATTTTCAACGTACAGACCTGCGCATCACATTGGGCGTGCCACGCGAAGAATGGCGACCGGCGTCTTCTGCGGCGTGGAGGCAAAACTTACCTGCTCGCGCTGCCGAGCCGGGCAACTCTTGCCTGCCCGTGACTGCCAGTCCCTCAGGCTGGGGATTGGACCGCGGTACGCGGCTTGCTGAGACGCCGTGTTACCGTGACCGGCCGATGGGTGAAATGGAGAGCGTCGGGGCGACCGCGACGCTTGACGATGTCAGAGATGGCCGGGCGAACACGGCGTATCTGCTGGTCGTCGAGGAGGGCTCGTCGCGACGGTTCCCGCTGCCGCGCGCCGGCATCGTCACGATCGGACGCGCACCGGATGTCGAGCTCGTGCTCGATCACAACTCGGTGTCACGGCGGCATGCACGGGTGTTCGTGGATGGCGCGGAGCTCCGGGCCACCGATCTCGGGAGTCACAACGGGACGCGGCTCAACGGCGCGGTGCTCGACGAGACTCGCGTGTTGAAGACCGGCGACGTGGTGTCGGTGGGTGAGGTGATCCTCGTCGTGCACGCCGAGCTGCCGCGGGTGCTGCCCCAGGTGATTCTCGACGAGTCGAGCTGGCGGCGGCGGCTCGCAGAGGAGGTCGCGCGCGCGGTGCAGTTCGGGCGGCCTCTCGGCGTGCTGGCGATCGCAGGCGCGACAACTGTCGATGGAGCGCTGCGGTCGATCGACGTCCTCGGGCGCGACGACGATCACGTGTACGCGTTGCTACCGGAGGCGACGGCTGCGATCGCCGCACGGCTCGCGGCCAGCGTGCTGCACGCGATCCCGCGGGCGCGGATCGGCGTCGCGTCCTGCCCCGATGACGCAAACGATCCTGACAACCTCGTGCTCGCGGCGCGCGCCGCGGCGAACGTCGCGTGCGAAGGCGGGATGGCAACGCTGGCGGATGCGGTCGAGCGGAGGGAGCTCGGCGAGCGCACCGTCGTGATCTGTCATCCGGCGATGGTTCGAGTGTTCGATCTGCTGAAGCGCCTCGCGGCCTCGGACCTGTCGGTGTTGATCAACGGCGAGACCGGTGTCGGCAAGGAGAACGCGGCGTTCGCGGTGCATCACCATTCCGCGCGGAGCGCCAAGCCGTTCGTCGTTGTCAACTGCGCGGCGATTCCGGAGGCGCTCGTCGAGAGTCAGCTGTTCGGCCACGACAAGGGAGCATTCACCGGAGCAGCGACCGCGCGCGCGGGGATGTTCGAGAGCGCGGATGGCGGAACGCTGTTCCTCGACGAGATCGGCGAGTTGTCGCTCGGTGTGCAGGCAAAGCTGCTGCGAGCACTCGAGACCAAGCGCATCACGCGCGTGGGTGAGACGCGCGAACGCGTGGCCGACGTCCGGATCGTCGCGGCGACGAATCGCGTGCTCGAGAAAGAAGTCGAAGCGAAGCGATTTCGCGATGATCTGTACTTCAGGCTCGGTGGCGCGCGCGTGCACTTGCCACCGCTGCGCGAGCGCCGGTGCGAGATCCCGGTGTTGTTTCGCGAGCTCGTCGCGATGGCGGCTTTGCGTGTCGGGCGCAAGCCGCCGCAACCGGCCTCTGCGGTGATGCAGCGGCTGCTCGCGCACGAGTGGCCGGGCAACGTGCGCGAGCTCAAGAACGCCGCGGACTACGCGGTCGCTACCTCCGAGGACGATCGGATCGAGCTCGATGATCTGCCGAGCAGCCTGGTGACTGCGGCGACGCAACCGGTTGCCGACGAGGAACCAGTTTCACGAGATCCTGAAGCGCCGATGCGCCGCCTGGCCGACGAGATCCTCGCGCTCGAACGCCAGCGCATGGTGGAGGCACTCGATCGCACCAGCCGCGTGAGGGCGCGAGCGGCCGAGTTGATCGGCATGCCGATCCGCACGTTCAACATGAAGATGAAGCAATACGGGTTATGAGCTGGACGCCGCCGGCGACCCTCGAGGAGTTTCGCATCCTGCGACCACTCGGTGCCGGTGCGATGGGGCAGGTCTTCCTCGCGCACGACACCATCCTCGACCGCGAGGTCGCGATCAAGTTCATCGCCGGCCTCGAGGTTGGTGCCGGCGCACGCGAGCGGTTCTTCACCGAGGCGCGTGCGGTCGCGCGGCTCTCGCATCCAAACGTCGTCGCGATCCATCGCGTCGGCGAGCTCAAGCAGCGGCCGTACCTGGTGTCCGAATACATCGCCGGCACGTCGCTCGCGAGCGTGATCAAGCCAGTGCAGTGGCAACGCGTGGTGCGGATCGGGATCGGCCTCGCACGTGGGCTCGGCGCCGCACATCACCGCGGTGTGCTCCATCGCGACATCAAGCCTGCGAACGTGATGCTCGATGTCGACGACGAAGCGAAGCTGCTCGATTTCGGCCTTGCAAAGCTCGTCGGTTCCACCGAGCGTCGCGCCACCGTCCACATCTCACAGACAGCGGCGCTCGACGCGACGATGTCGATCGCCGGTCGCCCCATCCAGCCGGGGAGCTCGGACCGAGGTCCCGGCGAGCTGACCGCAGCCGGTTCCCTCGTCGGCACGCCGCTCTATCTCGCACCCGAGTGCTGGCGCGGTGAGCCGGCGAGCACGCGGAGCGACGTCTACTCCCTGGGCGTCGTGCTCTACGAGCTACTCGCCGGCCGCGTCCCGCATGTCACCGTCAGCATGAGCGAGCTCGAGGTGCAGATCACCACCGTCGACCCCGCGCCGATCTCGACGCACAGCGCCGATCTGCCCGCACGCCTCGCCGCGCTCATCGATGCATGCGTCGCGCGCGATCCCGATCGCCGCCCCGCCGACAGCGACGAGCTCTGCACCGCACTCGAAGCGCTCCAACCCACCCAGGTCGTCAGCCTCGACGACAGTCCGTATCGCGGCCTCGCTCGCTTCGAGCCGGAGCATCGCGCCGTGTTCTTTGGTCGCAGCGACGAGGCGCGCGAGATCGTCGAGCGGTTGCGCACCGAGACGCTCGTCGTGGTCGCCGGTGATTCCGGAGCCGGCAAGTCGTCGCTGTGTCGCGCGGCAGTGCTCCCCGCGGTCGCCGAGAAGGCGCTCGCCGGCCAGTCGTGGCGCGTGACCAAGATGATCCCGGGCACCCATCCGCTTGCTCGTCTCGAGGAAGCCCTCGCGACGCGCATCGCGGGGGAAGGATTGTTGCTGTTCATCGATCAATTCGAGGAGCTGCTGACGATCGCCGATCCCTCCGAGGCCAACGCCGCCGCCGAGCGGATCGCCGAGCTCGTCGTCGCCGGCTCGCACATTCGCGTCCTCGCGACGGTGCGCAGCGATTTCCTCGGTCGCCTCGCCGGCATGCCACTGCTCGGCGAGCTGATCGGGCGCGCGCTGTATCTGCTCGGGCCGCTCGGTGATCGTGGGTTGCGAGATGCGATCGTCGGTCCGGCGCGAACGCACGGCTACACGTTCTCGTCGGCAGACATGGTAGACGCGCTCGTCGTCTCGGGCCGGCGTCATCTCCCGCTCCTCCAGTTCACGCTCTCCGAGCTGTGGAGCGCGCGCGACGAAGTCACGCACACCATCCCGGCCGACGCACTCGAGGCCATGGGCGGTGTCGCCGGTGCACTCGCACGCCGTGCGGATCAGGTGATGGCATCGCTCGGCGCCGATGATCGCCAGATCGCCTGGCGCGTGTTCGTGCGCCTGACCACCGCGGAAGGTACGCGCGCCGTGATGTCGCGCGCCGAGCTCGCGGAGGTGGTGGGCCCGTCGGTCGATCGCGTGGTCGAGCGGCTGGTCTCGGCGCGCTTGCTCTCGGTCAACCCGGACGCCGATGACCAGGTCGAGGTCGTGCACGAGGCACTGTTCTCGAGCTGGCCAGCGCTCGTCGAGTGGCGGCGCTCGCACGAACAGGGCGCGCGGATGCGCGATGCGATCTCCGAAGCTGCGCGCAGATGGCAGGAACGAGGGCGAGCGCGCGGCCTGCTGTGGCGCGACGACGCGCTGGTCGAGTATCGGCGCTGGAAGCAGCGGTGGGCCGAGCGACTCACCGGGGTCGAGAGCGCGTTCGTCGCAGCGTGCGAGGCCGAGAACCGCCGCACGCGCCGCGGCCGCATGGTCGCGCTCGGGCTCACCATCGCGCTGCTGTCGATCGGCATCGTCGTGCTCTACCGATCAGATCGCCGCGCTTCCGATGAGCGCGATCTCGCCGAGGCTCGGCAGCGCGATGCCGAGCTGCAGCGCCGGACGCTCTACGTCGAGCGAGGCATGCAGGAGCTCGCAGCAGGCAAGTCGACACGCGCGATGCCATTCCTGCTCGAGGCGATGCGCGAGGGCGACGCTACACCGGCGTTGCGGCTCGCGATGGGCGAGGCGACCCGGCCGCTCGAGCGCGAGATCGCGCGAAACAACGACTTTCGCGAGGGCCTGTCCTCGATCGTCTGGCATCGCGACGGAGCCCGCATCGCGGCCGCGGGCAGTGCCGGAGAGGTCAGGCTCTACGATGCGCGCGGCAACAAGCTCCGCGACTACCTCTCCAAGTCCACGACCAACAACATCCTGAGCTACAGCAGCGACGGCCGCTTCTTGGTCGCGACGGACCCCAACGGAAGCATTCGGGCGTGGGATGTCGAGACCGGAGCGATCCAGCTCGACCTTGCCGGCACGGCTGACAATGACGTCGGCAAGACGACGATGAGTGCTGGTTTGCTAGTCGCGGCCACCAAGACCGGCGTGACCGTGCATGACGTCGCGAGTCTCGCCGTCCGCTATAAGATCAACCGGGCTGCTGCTCGCGCGGCCCACTGGACGATCTGTGATCACCAGGTCAGCAAGGATGACCAGCGGCTCTATGTCGCCTTCAACGAGGGCTGGCTCGCCACCTACGACTTCGCGAGCGGTCGCGAGCTCACTCGATGGCCGATCGCGACCACCAACAATCGATGCACGCTTCAGATGTCGAACGACGGCAAATGGCTCGCCGTCACCGCCTCGAAGTCAGAAGTCTTCGATCTGACGACCGGACGGCAGCACGCGACGTTCGCTGCCGGTCACTACATGAGCGCGTTCAGCCCTGACAGCGTGTGGCTCGCGACCAGCTCCTTGGATGGCGTCACCCAGATCTGGGATCTCGCCTCGTCCAGCCTGGTCCATCAGCTGGTCGCGCACGGCACCATCAGCATGGACTTCAGCCCCGATAGCAGGCACCTGACGACGGCGGGTAGCGACTTGACCTTCCGGATCTGGGACCTCAGGACGGGTGTTCAGGAGAGCATGTTCGAGGCCACAGCGACCTCGCCCGGCAAGGGCACCGCACTCGCGGTCGGTGCGCGGTTCTCCGGCGACGGTGCCACGCTGGTCACCGCCGCGGGAAACGAGCTGCGCTGGCTACGAACCGCGTCGCACACGCTGCTGCACGAGGTCTCGCTCGCGACCGCGCCGTCGAGCGGCAGGTTGTCGCCCGACGAGCGTCACGCGGTGGTCGCCGGGTTGCTAGGCGAGGTGCAGATCGTCGATCTCGCCACCGATGTACCGATCGCGTATCGCGTGGTGGCTGATCATCTCTGGGATATCGGTTGGAGCAACGACGGCCGCCGGCTCGCCGCGTCCGGCAGGCAGGGCTTTGCCGCGCTCCTCGACGCAAAAGACCTCTCCACCTTGCATCGACTCGTCGGTCACGCACCCACGAGCTCGGTCAATCGCATCACCTACAGCCCCGATGGACGGCTGGTGATCACCGCGGGTGGCGATAGTACGGCTCGGATCTGGGACGCCGACCGTGGCACGGCTCGCGGCGTGATCCGGCAGCCCGGTCCGGTGATGTCTGCGACATGGAGCCCCGATCAGAAGCTGATCGCAACCGCCGACTGGAATCACGCCATACGGATCTGGGATGCCGTGACGCTCGCGCCGATCACCGAGCTTCACGTCGAACTGTTGAAGTTCCTCGACGTCTCGTTTAGTCCGGACTCGAAGCGCATCGTGGCCACCACACACGCTGGCGTGGTCAAGATCTGGGATCTCGCCACGCGACAGCAGACGATGACGTTGCTCGGGCACAGCGGACCGGTCACCTCGGCCGTGTTCAGTCCCGACGGTCAGTTCCTCGCGACCTCGTCGTCCGATACGACCGCTCGGATCTGGGACGTCGCCACGGGCAGGGAGATCGCGCAACGGAGGCACGGTGGCGAGGCGCTGCAGGTGACGTGGAACCGCGCCGGCACCGCGATCATCGTCGCGACCCCACATCCCGGGCTCCGGGTCTGGAACGTCGCGCGCGATCACCGCAGCCTCGCGGAGCTCGACGCGTTCGCCGCCCAGCATGTCCCGTGGCGGCTCGTGGACGGCCGGCTCGAGCGGATCGACCGGTAACCCGATAAGCCGCCGTCGCCTCGGTGGCGACACCCTGTCGAAGTTCGTCGACACCTCTCACTCTCATGGGAGTCCTTCCCCACGCGCGGGCTCCGGGTCGATCACGCGCTGCGCGCCGGTTCGAGCATCCGCGAACGTTGTCTGCGCACACACGCATCGTCGAGGTGCATCGCGTTGCACAAGCCGCGCATGAAACTCAGAGCGCGAGTTCGGCGCGGACCTTGCGTTTGTCGCGGTTCGCCATGAAGAGCTCGCCCAGCACCACGCGTAGTCGCAAGGTTCCGTCGATCGTTGCCGCAGCCTGTTTGCATTCTGCGGTTGCAGCGCAACTAGTCGGATGCTCGGTGGAAGTAGACACGAGTGAGGTCAGCTCCGAGGTGTCGGTGTCGACCTACACGACGTCGGGATGCACGACGTCGGCGGTACTCGGCCTCTCGAAGCAGATCGCAGAGGAGGTCGGGTGCATGAGCCCGGGTAGCCTCGTCGCGCTGCAGCCCGGCGGGAATCTGGTGTTCTCGAGCAGCGCGGTGCTGCCGTACATGCACGAGACCGCGAAGACCGATCTGCTGAGGGTGTCGCAAACCAGGACCGTGCAGGTCAACAGTGGGTTCCGCACCGTCGCGCAGCAGTACCTGCTGTATCGCTGGTACCAGCTCGGTCGCTGCGGCATCTCGGCGGCGGCCACGCCGGGTCGCTCGAACCACCAGAGCGGTCGCGCGGTGGACCTCGCGAACTACTCGTCGTTGGTCTCGGCGATGAGCAGCAAGGGTTGGTCGCACAACGTGCCCGGCGATCCGGTTCACTTCGAGCATCTCAGCTCGCCAGACATTCGCGGCAAGGATGTGAAGGCGTTCCAGCGGCTGTGGAACCGGAACAATCCGGCTGACCAGATCTCGGAGGACGGTTCGTATGGTCCGCAGACCGAAGCGCGGCTGAAACAATCACCTGCCACGGGCTTCGCGGTCGGCGCGACGTGCGCCACGCAAGCGGCGGGTCAGCAGCTCGACGTCGTGATGATCGACGGACCAGACAAGCTCGCGCCGGGCGCGCGCGCGATGTACCAGGTGACGGTCAAGAACACGTCGGGCACCGAGTGGTCGGGCGCGACGAAGCTCAGCGTCGTCGGTGGCATCGACAGCGAGCTCTACGATTCCTCGCAGTGGACGTCGCCGACCGAGCTCGGCACGCTCGATAGCGTCGGCGCCGGCAGCATCGGCGCGATGGCGCAGGGCGTGGTGCAGATTCCGGTGCTCGCCCCGATGGTCACGGAAGAGTCGGCGATGGCGCTGGACCTCGTGGTGACGGACGGCGCGACGGTGGTGGGTTCGATCCAGCTGGCGATGACGGTGACGCCGAACGGCGACGAAGGTACGAGCAGCGACTCCGACGATCACGACAGCGAAGAGGAAGAGGATGTCGGCCCGACGGACAGCGTGAGCGGTGGCTGCAACACCGGTGGATCGCTCGGCTGGCTCGCACTCGCGCTTCCGGCGCTGGTGATCCGCCGTCGCCGCCGTTGATCACCCCGAATCGCGCTACGCTCCGAGCGCATGCCGGTGTTCCGGCTCGATGATCGCCTGGTGTTTCCGCCGGTCCACCTCGCCGAGGATGGACTCTTGGCGTTGGGCGGAGACTTGCGTCCAGAGCGGCTGTTGCTCGGCTACACGCAGGGCATCTTTCCCTGGTACGCGGAGAACCTGCCGATCCTGTGGCACTCGCCCGATCCGCGGATGGTGATGACCGCGCCCGATCTGCAGGTGCAGCGGAGCCTGAAGAAGGTGATCCGGCGCGCCCCGTACGAGCTGCGGATGGATACGGCGTTCGGCAAGGTGCTCGAGGGCTGTTCGAGCGTGCCGCGCCCTGGGCAGAGCGGGACCTGGTTGATCCCGGAGATGGTCGACGCGTACACCAAGCTGCACGAGCTCGGCTTCGCGCATTCGATCGAGGCGTGGCAGGACGGCAAGCTGGTCGGTGGGCTGTACGGCGTGTCGCTCGGTCACGCCTTCTTCGGCGAGTCGATGTTCGCGAAGGCACCGGATGCGTCGAAGGTCGCGTTCGTCGCGTGCATCCGGCAGCTCGATTCGTGGGGGATCAGCCTGGTCGATTGTCAGGTCCACACCGATCACCTCGAGCGGTTCGGTGCGTACGAGGTGTCGCGGATCGCGTACCTCGAGATGTTGCGTGTCGCGCTCGATCAACCCACCAAGCGCGGCAAGTGGAGCTTCGAGCTCGACTTCGATGTGTTCAGCGCGTCGGGAGGCGGCTCTACGGAGCTTGGGTGACCTTGTTGTTCTTGCCGGGGTTCGCGATTTTCGGCGAGCCCTTGCCGGACTTCTTCCACATCACCGTGTTGTGACTGCCGGCGACGGTGATGTCGTCGGTCGTCTCCGCGGTGATCGTGTTGTGGTTCCCAGCGACGAAGAACGCGGTCGCCGAGCCGGTGACCTTCTCGCGATTGCCGGTGACGTTGACGCGCCTGCAGCTACCGACCAGCGTGACCGTGAGGTTGTTGCCGACCAGCGTGACCTCGCCGTCCTTCTTGCAATCGACAGTGACCGACGCGTTGTTATCGACGATCTGGCGCTCGGCAAACGCAGGAGCGGCGGCGGCGAGCAACACGACGACGACGGCGACCTTCATGGAGGCGTTGTAGCACGCGCGAGCTCGGCCACGAGCGCGGCGTTGATCACGGGGGCGAGCGCTTCGGCGAGGGCGAGCGCGAGCCGCCCCAACCCGTGCGGCGCGATCGAATCCCACAAGGCGGCGTGGACCTCGAGCACGCCCTCGCGCAGACGAGCAGCGCGTGCACCGCAATCCGCCCATGCGATCGCGTGATGCGCGAGCCAGTCACCGACGTGCGGTGCGAGCGGCGACGGCAGGAGCTCCGCGATCAGCTGGGCGAGCGCACCGACGAGCGCCGGTGGAAACGGCTTGCCGATCACGGTCGACTCGCAGACCGGCAGGGGCAAGACGTCGCGCAGCGAGCCGTCGGGCGCGAGCTTCGCGATCACCGCGTAGCGCGCATCGCCAAACCACAGCTCGGCACGGTGATCGACGAGCCTCGCCGGCGAGCCGCCGCGCTCGTAGGTGATGCCGTCGAGCGTCATCCGCTGGATGCCCTCGCGCAGCTCGACGTGACCGCCGGGGATCGCGAGCCGCTCGTGGGGTGACGGCAGGAAGTCGATCGCGATCGGATCGCGGGCGAGCGTCGCCATGCGGTGGACGAGCTCGGCGGTGAACGTCTCCTCGGTGCCGTAGACGTCGAACGAGCGCGCGAGCGTCTTCCACAACGCGCTCGTCGGATACGGACCGGCATAGCGCAGCGCCGTGATCTCGGCGTCGTGCGCGAGCTGCGCCAGCACGTTCATGATCGCGCCACCCGATCCCGGCGTCAGCCGAGCGGGCTCCGCGATCGCGGGGATCTCTGTCGGGCGAGCCCAGTCGATCGCCGAGATGTGGGTGAGCTCGAGGCCATCGTCGGTCTCGATCACGTGCGCCGATCCGAGAAGGGGATGCTCGACGCGCTCACCGCGGATCACAGCGCCTGGCACGCGCAGCGAGATTAGCCGTTCGCCTGTCCATGCGAGCTCTGCCCAGACGAAGCCGGTGCGGTCGACGACGCGGGTGAGGCGCGTCACCGCGAGATCCTCGCGCGCGAGATCATCGAGCTCTGGGTCATGGTCGCGGGACGGCGACGAGCTGGACGAACACCACATAGCCCTCGCGGCCGCCCGACGCGGGATTGAACCGCAGCTGGACGACGACGACAGGAGCCTCCTTGAACCAGAACACGTTGACGGGACCACTCGCCGGATCGGCCAGCGCGACCGCGGCCCGCGACGACTTGCCGTCGCGACTCACGACCACAGCGCTGTCCTTCGGGCTCCAGGCGACCGTTCCGAAACCCGCGAGATCGATCGCTGGATGCCCCCGCCACGCGATGCGATCCATCCGGTAGGTGCTGAGCTTGTCGAGTGTCGCGACCAGCTTCGCGATGACCTGGGTGCGTGCAGTGGTCTGGTCGTCGTTCGCGCGATACCAGGTGACCTGGAGTGCCGGTGGAACCGCCAGGTCCTTCCCGGCGCGGTCGTACGCGGCGAGCCCACAATGTTCTCCCGGACCTTCACCACCCGCGCAGGCCGGATAGATCACCGCATCGAGGGTCTTCGAATAGGCGAGCTCGGCGGGCGCGACGTAGTTGGTCGCGTCATAGATCGCCGTGGCCGACGCCCGGTGGTCGTCGGGGGGGGTGGTCGGCGGCGGTGGGGCGGTCTGGTCGATGATCGGCGCCGCCGGTGTCGGGTCTTCACTGCTGACCTGGTCGCTCGCGACCGGTACCTGCGAGCGCGACGTGGTGCCTGGCTTGCCACAGGCGGCAAGGCAGAGTATGGCCAGCCCTCTGAGCATCGCGGCGAACGCTAACACACCGACGGCGGAAACCACCCCTCCGGGCTTTCGCATCCCCGGCGGTTTTGGCAATGTTCGCGCGAACATGAAGTTGGGCATCGTCACGGAGACACGCCCCGAAGAACGCCGGGTGGCGGCTTCGCCAAACACGGTCGCGAAGTGGATCAAGGCCGGCTGGGACGTCGTGGTCGAGCGTGGTGCAGGTACCTCCTCGAGCTACCCCGATTCGCAGTACGAGACCGCCGGTGCCGCGATCGTCGATCGCGACGTCGCGTGGCACGCGGACATCGTCCTCAAGCTGCGGCCACCGACGGATGACGAGCCCGCGCAGCTCCGCGAAGGCGCCACGCTGATCTCGTACCTGTTTCCCGCCGAGAACACCGCGCTCGTCGCCGCACTCGCCGCACGCAAGGTCACCGTCCTCGCGATGGATCAGGTGCCGCGGATCAGCCGCGCCCAGAAGATGGACGCGCTGTCGTCGATGGCGAACATCGCCGGCTATCGCTCGGTGATCGAGGCGGCGATCCGGTTCGGCAGCTTCTTCACCGGTCAGATCACCGCGGCCGGCAAGGTTGCCCCCGCGAAGGTGCTGATCATCGGTGCGGGTGTCGCGGGTCTCGCAGCACTCGGTGCCGCGAAGAGCCTCGGCGCGATCGTGCGCGCGTTCGATGTGCGGCCGTCGGTCGAGGAGCAGATCCAGTCGCTCGGCGGCGAGTTCCTCACCGTGCGGATCCAGGAATCCGGTGAAGGGCAGGGCGGCTACGCGAAGGAGATGTCGAAGGAGTTCCTCGAGGCCGAGTACGCGCTGTTCCGCGACCAGGCCAAGGACGTCGACATCGTCATCACCACCGCCCTGATCCCTGGCAAGCCGGCCCCGAAGCTGTGGTTCGCCGACATGGTCGAACTGATGAAGCCCGGCTCGGTGATCGTCGATCTCGCCGCCGAGAAGGGCGGCAACTGCGAGCTCACCCGGCCGGGCGAGGTCTACGAGCACAAGGGCGTCACCATCGTCGGGTACACCGATCTCGCAGGGCGTCTACCAAAGGTCGCGAGCGATCTGTACGGCACGAACCTCTGGCACTTCCTCGACGAGATGGGCGGCGCCAAGGACTTCAAGATCGATCACGAGAACGATGCCGTTCGACCGGCGTTGGTGCTCGAGAACGGCGAGAGCCGCTGGCCGGCACCGCCGATGAAGAAGGCGGAGCCACCGAGACCCGTCGCCACACCGCCACCACCACCATTAGTAGCCGCACCCAGGAAGTCGCACGGGCATGGTGGCGCAGTGCAGCCACCATCGCGCAACGTCGGGATCGCGATGAGCGTGGTCGGCATCGTCGCCGCGATCGCGTTCTGCGGCCTGCGGTTCGGCAAGACCGATGCAATCGCGAATGCAGAGACGGTCGCGTTGCTCCAGCACCTGACGGTGTTCGTGATGGCGATCTTCGTCGGCTTCCAGGTCGTGTGGAACGTCTCGCCGGCCCTGCATACACCACTGATGTCGGTGACCAATGCGATCTCCGGCATCATCGTCGTCGGCGGTTTGCTCAATGCGCGCGGTGGAGGCAACGCGATGATCATCGCGATCATCGCCACGCTGTTTGCCACCATCAACATCGCCGGTGGCTTCCTCGTCACGCGTCGCATGCTCGCGATGTTCCGGAAGTGACATGACGGACTTCTACAACTCCGATGTCCTGATCACCGCGGCCTACCTGGTCGCGGCGGTGCTGTTCATCCTCAGCTTGCGCGGCCTGTCGAGCCAGGAGACCGCACGGCGCGGCAACCTGTACGGCATCATCGGCATGGCGATCGCGATCACCGCGACGCTCGCGAACAATGGCGACGCCAAGCTCGTCGAGCACGGCGTCGCGGTTGGCACGCGCGGCGATTTCCACTGGGGGCTCGCCCTCGCGATCGGCGGCGGCGCCGTGGTCGGCTCGATCATGGCAGCGCGCGTCGCGATGACCGGCATGCCCGAGCTCGTAGCGTTGCTGCACAGCTTCGTCGGTCTCGCGGCCGTGCTCGTCGGCTACTCGCTCGACGTCAAGGTGCTGCCGAGTCTGTCGCATCGAATCGAGATCTACATCGACGTCTGGATCGGTGCGATCACGACCACCGGCTCGATCCTCGCGTTCTTGAAGCTGCGTGGTTCCGTCAGCGGCAAGCCGTTGCTGTTGCCAGCGCGGCACTTCCTCAACCTGGCGTTGCTCGCAGGGTCACTCGCCTGCGCGTATCTCTACGCCCGCGATGGAAACCAGATCGCGCTGCAGGTCGGCACCGGCATCGCGTGCATCCTCGGTGTCCATCTCGTCGCCGCGATCGGCGGCGCGGACATGCCCGTCGTCGTCTCGATGCTCAACAGCTACTCGGGTTGGACGGCGTCGGCCGCCGGCTTCATGCTCGGCAACGATCTGTTGATCATCACCGGTGCGCTCGTCGGTTCGAGCGGCGCGATCCTCTCGTACATCATGTGCAAGGCGATGAATCGCTCGATCTGGAACGTGATCTTCGGCGGCTTCGGTGCTGCACCGCCCAAGTCGGCGGGGGGCCCGGCGCAACCGCAGGGCGAGGTCCAGGAGATCGATGCTGCGGGCCTCGCCGAGACCTTGAAAGAATCGAAGAGCGTCGTGATCGTGCCCGGCTACGGCATGGCCGTCGGTCGCGCGCAGCACGCGGTGCGCGAGCTCACCGAGGTGCTTCGCAAGCGCGGCACCACCGTGCGGTTCGCGATCCATCCCGTCGCAGGTCGGCTCCCCGGTCACATGAACGTGCTGCTCGCGGAAGCGAACGTGCCGTACGACATCGTGCTCGAGATGGACGAGATCAACGATGACCTTCCGACCACGGATGTCGTGATGGTGATCGGCGCGAATGACATCGTGAACCCCGCCGCCGAGGATGATCCGAGCTCGCCCATCGCCGGCATGCCCGTGCTCCAGGTGTGGAAGAGCAAGCTCGTGATCGTCAACAAGCGCGGTCGCGCGGCGGGCTACGCCGGCATCGACAACCCGCTGTTCTACAAGCCGAACACGAAGATGCTGTTCGGCGATGCGAAGGACGCCGTCGAGAAGGTCGTCGCGGCGCTCAAAGCATCGTGATCGCGCGATAGACCCGGGCGCGTCGATCGTGTCCGGTTGCCGCAGGCATCTTCGGCGTCGGCGGCCACACCGCGTTGGTCGCGGCGCGCTTGTTCAGCATGACGTCATCCTCGACGGTCGCGAAGGGACCACTGTCCTGGACGGTGTCGCGATCGACGGGCTGTGTGGGTTCGACGGCGTCGAGGTCGCCCGTGATCATCAACGGCTCGAGCTCCTCGTCGAGCGAGATCGTGTCGGCCTCATCGTCGAACATCCCCACGTGCCAGGAGGTTGCAACGACCGATCCGCCCCAAGTACCTGGTTACTCGACCCGAAATTCCCCGCGATCGGGGGCAGCTGCCCACGCTGGAGTCAGCTGTTCCGGAGTTAACGCGCGAGACCCTTCACGGTCTCGAGGGCTTCATCGACATGCTTGCCGAACCGGATCTTCGACTCGAACTTGTGCTTCACGATCCCCTTCTGATCGAAGACCCAGGTGACGCGGCCCATGCCGAACATGCCGCGCACCCCCCACGCCTTCGCCACATCGCCGCGCGGATCGGTCAGCAGCAGGAACGGTAGCCGATGCTTCGCCTTGAACGCATCGTGGGAACTCGAGTCGTCGCGGGAGATGCCGATCACCTCGGCGCCGGCTGCGGTGAAGTCTTCATACTGATCGCGAAACGCGCACGCTTCGATCGTGCAGCCATACGTATCGTCGGCCGGATAGAAGTAGACGACCAGCGGCTTGCCGATGTGATCGCGCAGCTTCACGGGCCCGGTGGGTCCGGTGAGAGTCACATCGGGCATCGCGTCCCCTACTTCGAGATCCGGCATGTGGTGATGTTCAACCGATTCCGGCCGCGACCGCCAGAGCCACACCACCCGCAACGACGGTCATCGCACCGACCACGCCGATCCGTTTGCCGAGGGGGGCGCCACCGATCCCCGCGGCGAGCCCGGTCTTGACCACCGTGTTGACGGCGATCCCGATATAGATCGCGGTGGTCGCGACCAGGCCGCTGATCTGCGACCCGTGGAGCTTGGCCGTCGACAGGGTCACTGCATCGACATCGGTCGTCCCGCTGAGCGCGGCAGCGAGGTAGAGGCCTCGATCTCCGAGGTAGTGCGTCGCACCCTTGGTGACGAGCAGCACGAGCCCGAACATCAGTGTCACCTTGACCGCGCTGCCAAGCTCGAACGGGTTCGTCAGCTCGGTCTTGGGCTCTCCCCCGGCGCCACGGCGGAAGGTCAGTGCCAACCCGAGCAACGCGGCGCCGATCATCGCTGCGAGTGGAAACGCGAGGAGCTTCAAGAGCTCGGGGTCGATCAGCGCGACCAGCACGCCGACGCGACCGAGCATGATCGTCCACGCGATCGCGATCGCGCCTGCGGCGACCGGTGCAAGGCTCGGATCGGCTTTCGTGCGATTCGCGAACGACAACGTCACCGCCGTCGACGACACCAACCCTCCGAGCGCCGCGCCCAGGAGCAAGCCGCGCTGCGCACCCCACAGCCGAATCGCGACGTAGCCGATGAACGACAGCCCCGAGATCGTGACCACCATCAGGCCGAGGTTGCGCGGGTTGATCGCGTCGAGCGGGCCGACGTCGCGATCCGGCAGCATCGGCAGCGCGATCACGGCGAGGATGAGGAACTTCACCGTCGCGTAGAAGTCGTCGCGCGACACCTTCGACGCGAACGAGTGGAAGTACTCCTTCGAGGACAGCAGGAACGCGATCACGACGCCGAGCCCGGAGACCAGGATCAGTCGATCCGCCATCGGCTCGATGACGCCGCGACTGCACGCGAGCGCCCCGAGCAGGTAGACGCCGATCACCGAGATCTCGGTGGTGACGCCGTGGTCCTCGCCACCCTTGCGGCGAACATCCGCGGCATACGAGATCGCGACCAGCGCGAACACGCCGAGGAGCGCCACTAGCGGGAGCCACATCGAGGCCGGCTCCAGCATCGTCGCGAGCCCTCCAACCAGTGCGAAGATCGGATAGGTCCGGATCCCGGCGAGCGAGTGACCCCTTCGCTCGGCATCCGCGAGCTTGGTCTGCTCGCGCTCGAGCCCGATCAGGAGCCCTACGGCGATGGCCGTCGCCAGCGAGATATGGTTCTCGAACGCTTCCACGCCTGTGCTCCCAGCATGCTACGAATCGCGCCATGTGGCAGCCGCCCGAGCGTCTCAAGCACGAGCTGCCGGCTGCGCACTGGCCGTCGGCGGAGGACGCCACGGGGGCGCGGATGTTCCAGCCGCAGGCGCTCGGTCCTCGCACCGCGAAGACCCGGACGTGGATCCCGGCGATGGTGCCGTGGCGCGCCACCGAGGATGGCCTCGTCACGCCCGACGTGGTCGCGTGGTATCGCCGGTTCGCCGAGGGCAAGCCGGGCGTCCTGGTCGTCGAGGCCACCGGCATTCGCGACCTCCCGTCGGGACCGTTGCTCCGGATCGGCCATGATCGCTTCGTCGAGGGGCTGCGCCAGCTGACCGAGGCCGTCCACGAGGCGAGCCACGGCGAGACGCTGGTGTTCATCCAGCTGATCGATTTTCTCTCGATCCGCCGGCGCCCGCCGCGCGACAAGTATTTCTCGCGGTTCCTCCAGATCACCGAGAAGCATCGCGAGGCCGTGTTCGCGATGCGCGGCGAGGCCTATCCGTCGGACGACGAGGTCCGCGCGCGGCTCGCGACACTCGGCGACGACGAGCTGCGGGGCGTGCTGTCAGCGCGCGAGCTCGAGGATCTCGAGCGCGGCGTTCGCGAGCGCGTCACCGACATGCACGTGCCGCACATCGCCGAGCTTCCGAAGGTCCTGCCGGGGCTGTTCGCGGATGCGGCTGATCGCGCGCGCCAAGCCGGGTTCGACGGCGTCGAGCTGCACTTCGCACACGCGTACACGATGGCGTCGTTCCTGTCGGCGCTCAACACCCGGCCCGATGGGTATGGGGGTGAGCGCGAGCACCGCATGCGACTGCCGCGCGAGGTGATCTCCGCGGTCGACCAGCGCCTGCGCACGGGTGACAAGCGCGAGCTGGTCCTCGGTTGCCGGTACCTCGGCGATGACGTGGTCGCCGGCGGCAATCGCCCGGCCGATGCGGAGTGGTTCGGGATCGAGCTCGCGCGTGCCGGTCTCGATTTTCTCTCGATCTCCAAGGGCGGCAAGTTCGAGGATGCGAAGCTGCCGAAGGTGGGCTGGGCGGTCTATCCGTACACCGGACAGTCCGGGTACGAGTGCATGCCCACGATCTACTCCGATGCGCGCGGTCCGTTCGCACGCAACGTGTCGATCGCCGGCGGCATCCGCCACGCGGTGCGCGAGGCAGGGTTCACCACGCCGATCGTCGCCGCGGGTGGCATCAGCGAGTTCGCGCAGGCCGAGGGCATACTCGAGCGGGGCGAGGCAGACTTCATCGCCTCGGCGCGGCAGTCGCTCGCCGATCCCGATTGGTTCCTCAAGATTCGTGAGGGTCGCGGAAGCGAGATCCGGCGCTGCGAATTCACGAACTACTGCGAGGCGCTCGACCAGCAGCACAAGCAGGTCACGTGCAAGCTGTGGGATCGCGACGCCCTCGATGCTCCAGACGTCACGCTCGCGACCGATGGTAAGCGCCGTCTCGTCGCGCCGAAGTGGCGATAGCGCTTGGTCTGGGGCTTGCTCGTTACAGCGCCCATGACGACCAAGTTTCGCAGAACGCTCGGCGCCACCACCCTGGTCCACGATCGCGTGGTCAACCTCGAAGGCGCAGACATCGGACGCATCGAGGAGCTCATGATCGACGTCACCACGGGACGCGTCGCCTACGCGGTGCTGTCGTTCGGCGGCTTTCTCGGGATCGGTGGGAAGTTGTTCGCGCTGCCGTGGTCGGCACTGACTGTCGACGAAGCGAAGAAGCGGTTCGTCGTCAACGTGACCAAGGAGGCGCTCGACAGAATGCCGGGCTTTGACAAGGAGCACTGGCCAGACCTCAGTGATCTCGAGTACGCGCAGGGCGTGTACCGCCAATGGGGCGTGACTCCCTACTGGACCTGATCGACGTGCGTTGGCGCGCATCCCGCGCGTGCCTGCCCGGTGAGGCGATTCACGGAGGCGCTGCGCCATTGTCGGAGGCACGATCGCGCACCTCGCTGATGCCAGCCGCTCGTGCGCAGTGCGCACAGCAGAAATACTGGCCGCGCGCTTCGATCCCATGACCGATGATCGGCACGTTGCACTTCACGCAGCGCGGCGCGAGCATGTGGATGGCGCACGCGAACGAGTCGAACACGTGCGTCGTGCCACCGATCGCGACCTCGAACGCCTTGTCGTACGAGTTCCCGCAGACTTCGCAGCTCTTCATCCGCACCGTCCGGTGCAAGCACCAAACCACCACTCGGGCGCAGCTCTTGCTCCTCGGTACGTCATGAGTCTCACCTCGTCTCGCTTGCGCATGGCGGTGATCGGGCAAGGGCACTTCGCACAGGCCGCCGTGCTCCCAGCGATCGCCCAACTTCACGATATCGAGCTCGCGGCCCTGGTCTCCGGCTCGCCGAAAAAGCTCGAGGAGCTCGGTGCGAAGTACGGGGTGAGACACCGCGCGAGTTACGACGATCTCGATACGCTGCTCGCGTCGGGTGCGGTCGATGCGGTCTACATCGCGACGCCGAACGACAACCACGCGCAGTGGACGGTGACCGCGGCGCGCCATGGCGTCCACGTGATCTGTGAGAAGCCGATGGCGCCGACCGAGGCGGAGTGCATGCAGATGATCCGCGCCTGCGAGCAGCGCAACGTCCGCTTGATGATCGCGTACCGCCTGCACTTCGAGGCTGCGAACCTGATCGCGGTGGAGACCGCGCGAGATGGTCAGATCGGCGAGCCACGGGTGTTCAGCTCGGTGTTCTCGATGCAGGTACGCGACGGCAACGTCCGGACGCAGCAGCGGCGCGGCGCCGGTCCGCTCTACGACATCGGCATCTATTGCGTGAACGCTGCGCGCTATCTGTTCCGCGCCGAACCGCTCGAGGTCAGCGCGATCCGGCTCGCGGGTCGCGATGCGCGGTTCGCATCGATCGACGAGGCGTATGCCGTGACGATGCGCTTCCCGCAGGAACGCGTCGCCCAGTTCACGTGCAGCTTCGGTGCGTACGACCGCGCGCACTACCAAGTGATCGGCACCGAGGGGCTACTCGTGCTCGAGAACGCGTACGAGTACGCGTCCGACATGAAGCTCACGGTCAACGGCACGCGCGGCGCCAAGCGGAAGACGTTCCAGCGCCGCGATCAGGTCACCGCCGAGCTCGAGTACTTCGCGCGCTGCGTCCGCGAGCATCGCGACCCCGAGCCGAGCGGCTGGGAAGGTCTCGCCGACATCCGTATCCTGCAGGCGGCGATGCAGTCGTCGCGGTTCGGGCGAGCGGTACCGATCGCGGCAGTACCGCAGACGGCGCGGCCGGACCTCTCGCAGGAGATCCGGATCCCGGCGCACGAGGTGCCGGAGCTCGTCGACGTGGAACAGCCGACGAAGTAACGTCACGCCGATGGCGCAGACTATGACCTATGCGGTCGATGGACGGATCGCGAGGATCACGCTGAACCGGCCGGAGCGAGGAAACGGCCTGACGCTGCTGACACCGCGCGAGCTCGCGGAGTGCGTGGAGAACGCGAACCTCGATCCCAACGTCCACGTGATCGCGCTCGCCGGCAACGGCAAGGGCTTCTGCGGCGGCTACGACCTGGTCGCGTCGGCCGAGCGAGGCATGACGGATCTGGCGGACGCACCCGTCGGGCCGGCAGGGTCGCCACTCGATCCGATCGTGCAGCGCGAGAACCACGATTCGTCGAACACGTGGGATCCGATGGTCGACTATCAAATGATGAGCCGCAACGTGCGCGGCTTCATGAGCCTGTTCCACTCCGACAAGCCGGTGGTCTGCAAGGTCCACGGGTTCTGCGTCGCCGGCGGGACCGACCTCGCGCTGTGCAGCGACCTCCTCGTGATCGAGGACAAGGCGAAGATCGGCTACCCGCCCGCGCGCGTGTGGGGCGTGCCGACGACGGCGATCTGGGCGCACCGGATCGGCATCGAGAAGGCGAAGCGCCTGCTGTTCACCGGCGACTGCTTGTCAGGCACCGAAGCGGTCGCGTGGGGCCTTGCCACCGAGTGTGCGCCGGCAGCCGAGCTCGATGCGCGCTTTGAAAACCTGCTGGGTCGGATCGCGCAGATGCCGGTCAACCAGCTCGTGATGATGAAGCTGATGCTCAACCAGACCATGTACGCGGGTGGCCTCGCGCAATCGCAGATGCTCGGCACCGTGTTCGATGGCATCGCGCGCCACACGCCGGAGGGCTATGGCTTCGCGCGCCGCGCCGCGGAGTCGGGCTTCAAGGCGGCGGTCAAAGAGCGCGACGATCCGTTCGGAGACCTCGGGCCGTCGACGTTCAAGGGATGACGCCCGCTGAATACGCGCTCGTCGGAGCAGCGGCGTTCGTCGCCGGGTTGATCAATGCCGTCGCGGGCGGCGGGTCGCTGCTGACGTTCCCGGCGCTCGTCGGAGTGGGGTTGCCGCCGGTGGTCGCGAGCCTGACCAACACGGTCGCGCTGTGTCCGGGCTATCTCGGCGCGACGATCGCGCAACGGAAGTTGCTCGCCGATCAGAAGGCACGGATGTGGCGCGTGTTGCCGGCGGGTGCCGTCGGCGGTGTCGTCGGTGCGCTGCTGCTGCTCTACACCGATCCGCGCGCGTTCGACGTCATCGTGCCCTTCTTGATCCTGTTCGCGGTCGCGCTGCTCGCGTTGCAGGATCGACTTCGGCGCTGGCTCGAAGCGAGAGGAAGTGTCGAGCGTGCGGCAGCGTGGGCGGCGCTTCCCGTCGGGCTCGGCGGGATCTACGGTGGCTACTTCGGTGCGGGTCTCGGGGTGATCCTGCTCGCATCGCTGGCGGTGGTGCACGCGGATTCGTTGACGCGGATCAACGCGCTCAAGCAGAGCGTGTCGCTGGTGGTCAACACGGCGGCCGCGGTGGTGTTCGTGTTCAGCAAGCAGGTCGACTGGCCGATCTGCGGGGTGATGCTGGTGGCGTCGCTCGGCGGGGGCGCGCTGGGCGGAGCCATCGCGTCGAAGGTCAAGCCAACCGTGTTGCGGTGGATGGTGGTCGTCGGCGGGACGTCGGTGGCGATCGCGATGTTCGCGCGCTGGTGAAGCGACGAGTCGTTCACTGGTCGAGGACGTAGCGGGTGAGCCCGACCGGCGCCTTCTTCGGTCCCGCGCTGACCCACAGCGATCCATCCTTTCCGAACGCTACGCCGGCGAGGAAGGTGGCTCCCGTGTCGGGCAGAGCGACATGGTGCTTGTCGAGCTCGCGAACGACTCGTTGCTTCGCTCGATCGATCAGCGCCACGCACCCATCCAGGCGCCCCGCCGCGATGTACTTACTCGACGCCGCGATCGCCGAGATCGCCGGCTTACTCGATCGCGACGGTGCGGCGTCGATGGTCGCGAGCAGCTTCCCGGTCGCCGGGTCCCGGATCTCGACGGTCGCCTCGTCGTCGCCGGTCACGACCTTGCCATCGGGCGTATAGGTCGCAGCCCACAGCGAACGCTTCGACGCCGGGCTCCACGTCCGGAGGTGTTTGCGCTTCGCGAGATCGAACACGTGGACCTGGTGGCCGATCGCGGCGAACGACCTCGTGTCGGGTGCAAGCGCGATCCCCGACATGCTTACGTACAGCTCGGCGAACCGCGCGCACTCGACGAGTGCGGGATACGACGCGATCATGATCTCGTGCGACGGACGCAGCACGATCTGCTTGCCGACGACGAGCACGTCCGATCCCCTCGCCGGGAGCGTCAGCTGCCGCTTCCGCTTGCCGGTCCTCGCGTCGAGCACGACCAGCTTGTCGCCGTAGTAGGGCCGCACGATCAGCTCGTCCCCCACGAGCTGGAGTAACGGGGACGGCGACTTCCCCTCCACGGGGCCGACCGAGGTCTGCCACGCGAAGGTGCCATCGGCGTTCCACGCGCACACCCGATGCGCGGTGCCGCACTCGCCCGCGAAGGCGCGACCATCGTCGGCGATCGCCATCGCGCCGGTCGCGAACCACGGTGGGTTCGCAAGCGCGATGCGCCGCTCGCCCTTCGTGGCCTTCCCGGGCTTCGGCGTCGGCGCGCTCGGGAGCTCGGCGATCGGAGCACCCTCCTTCAGCTTGGTGCCAGCAGGCACGATCCGCGTGCGGCTCGACATCGAGCCCCAGGCACCCTCGGGCTCCTTCTTGAACCGCTCGGTCCACACATCGAACTTGCCGGGCGGCACCGCAACGGCGAGGCCGTCCGCGAGTACCACTGGCCCCCGCTTCGCCTTCGCCGGGGAGACCTTGGTCCCTGGCTCGAACAGCCCCTTGAGCACCAGCACACCGCTCGGGACGTCGACGGTGCCTAGCTTGACGGGCTTCGTCGTCGGGTGCGTCGCGATCACGCGTTCGAACATGGCCTCGGCCTCGGCATCGTCATCGCCGGTGTAGTGCTCCGGGATGACGAGGGCGGTGCCGAACCGGTAGATGTCTGCCATCCCGCAGCCCCCGATCTCGGCGAGCACGCCGGTGGCATCGCCCACCTTCAGCGTGAACTTGCGCCTCTGGAGCTGGGCGTGTGCGCGACCACAATCGCCCACGTCCTGCTGCTTCGCATCGTCCCAGTCGGTACCGCCGTATGCCGCGATCGCCTCGGCATCGATCGCGATCATCGCGAGGTACGTCGACGGGCTCGCGACCCTGCCGAGCTTCATTTCCGTGACCGGGGGCGTGTGGCGCGCCACGGCTTGCCTCGCCGGATCGCGGCTTCGAGGTTCGTGAAGTCGAACAGGTCGTCGTCGCCATCGACGGTGCCGAACGCCTTCGGGTGGAGCACGCTCTCGAGCCGCTGGAGGGCCTTCGGATCTGGATAGTTCAGCACGAGCTTCTTGCCAGTGACCTTGCCGGTGACCTCGCTGTGGTCCGACTCGCGGATCACGAGGTCAGCGGCGATCGTCGTCGCCGCCAGCACGCTGCTGGTCTCGACGAAGGCGACCTCGGTCTCGACCGCCCCGGCCACGCGTAGCTCCCCACGACAGATCAAGCCACGCGCACGGAGCGAGCCACCGACGACGAGGAAGGTCTGCTGGTCGGTCGCCGTGAGGGCGTCGCGCACCTCGAGATCTCCGAGCACGATGCAGACGCAGCCGATCCCGAACGAGCCGTCGATGACAACATCACCCCCGAACACGATCGCGTCACCGATCTCCTCGCTGCTCTTGGTACGGTGGATGATCGTGGCACCGCCGCGTGCAGCCTCCGAGATCCCGGTCTCCTTTAGCTGCAGCTCCTTGGGAAACTGCTTCACCAGGGGCACGACACGTTTCATCGCGGCAGCGACGACCTTGGGATCGGGATGAACCATCGGCTTCCTGGCCATCACGGGACGCTACGCAATCGTCGCGCCACGCGTAAGTGTCTGCGACACGAGCACGCAAGAACTTGCGCGATCACGCACGATCGACGGAGCACCACCCAAGGTGACCGGACGCATCGGTGTTTCATCTCCACGTGCGTCGTTCTCGTCTGCTCTGCTTGGGGTTGGTCGCATGCGCGACTGCGGATCAACGCGAGGAGGTCCATCCAGCGAGTCCTGCCACCACAGCGACCCCGACGGTCGCCGCGCCGGCCCCGGCACCCACGCCCTTGATCCCGAGCTGCGTCGATGACGGCAAGCCGTACGACCGGGCGGTGCTCGAGGAGCGCGTGACGTTCCTCGCCTCGAAGGAGCTCGATGGCCGCGCTCCGGATACCGACGGCGATCGCGCGACCCGCAAGCTGATCGCGGATCGGTTTCGCTGCCTCGGGCTCACGCCAGCGGGCAGGGACTACGAGCTGCCCTTCGAGGCGGATGGCAAGTCCACCGCCAACGTCGTCGGTTACGTCCAGGGCAGCGATCCCGACGTCGGCGATCAGATCATCTACGTCGGTGCGCACCACGATCACGAGGGCAAGGGCCACCTCGGCGCGAACGACAACGCGTCGGGCATCGCCGGACTGCTCGCCATCGCGCAGGCGGTCCGGCAGGGTGAACCGCCGAAGCGGACGATCGTGTTCGCGACGTTCGGCGGTGAGGAGCTCGGGATGCTCGGCTCGTATCACCTCGCCGCGCATCCACCCGAGGCACTACCCAATGACAAGGTCGTGCAGTTCATCAACCTCGACATGATCGGCACGCACAGTGCGCGCGGCTTCGTCGCCGCGATGGGCTCGTTGCCCAGGCTCGCTTCGCGGCCCATCCTCGACAAGCTCGCGCGGAAGTTCCCCAAGATCTCGGTCGCCGCCGGTGGGCGGGCGCGCGGTTCGGACTACGAGCCGCTGTGCAAGAAGGGCGTGCCCTACGTGTTCTTCTGGACGCCGGATCCGAAGTGCTATCACGAGACCTGCGATACGGCCGA
>JBBQJJ010000031.1:0-35703 GCA_038325805.1 Haliangiales bacterium | reverse complement strand
CGTCGTTCTCACCTCGGCTTCCTGTGGTGGCTCGGATCCCGCTCCCACCGCCTTGTTCGACCTCGAGGCTCCGATCGACACGGCAGAGACGTACTGGGATCTCCCTTTCCCGTCGGATCTGCGGCTCGCGGCGAGCGGTGCACCCGACATCGCCGCGTTCCCGAATCCGCGCGATACGCCGATCCTCAACAGCCTCCTCTCCTCGATCGACGCGCGCCGCGGCTGGTCGACGATGCCGGTCGTCTACTTCCGGTTCTCCGCGCCGATCCCGGCCTACAACCTCGACACCGTGCTCGATCCTGCCTCGGACCATCCGGCGGCACTGCTCATCGACATCGATCCCGCGTCGGACGAGTTCGGCCTCCGGGTTCCGCTGGTCGCGAGGACGCTAATCACGGATCGCTACGTCTCGTCGAACGTCGTCGCACTCGCTCCCCACCCCGGCCTCGTCCTCAAGGCGTCGACCAAGTACGCCGTGGTGATCCGCGAGAACTTCGCGCCCGGATTCGAAGCCCCCGCCGACTTCGTCGAGCTCCGCGATGGCGGCATTCCGGACGGAGCGCGCGGTGCCGCGGCCGCCGAGCTCTACGCCGACCTGTGGCCGGCACTCGAGGAGTGGAGCATCGACGACGCGATCGTCGCCACGGTGTTCACCACCGGCGATGAGGTCTCGCGCCTGCACGCGCGCAGCGAAGCGGTTCGCGCCGCGAATCCGATCTCGCTCGGAGCGCTGACGCTCGTCGAGGGCGACACGCTCGATGGCTTCTGTCACCTCTCCGGCATCGCGTCGATGCCGCAGTTCCAGACCGGCACGCAGCCGTTCAACCGCGATGGCGTGTTCGTGCTCGATGGCAACGACGTGCCGCAGGTGCAGACCTCCATGGAGGTGCCGTTCACGATCACGATCCCGAAGCAGGCGATGCCCTCGGGTGGCTGGCCGCTCTTCCAGTTCTTTCATGGCTCGGGCGGCATCTCGACCGGCGTCGTCGACCTCGGATACTCGCCGACCGCGGACGATGTCCCCGAGCTCGGCAAGGGCCCCGGCTTCGTCGTCGCGCGCCACGGGATCGCCGCCGCGTCCGCCGCCATGCCGGTCAACCCGGAGCGGCTACCCGGCGCCGCCGAGACCGAGTACCTGAACCTCAACAACCTCGTCGCGTTTCCGTACACGTTCCAGCAGGGCGCGATCGAGCAGCGGCTGTTCCTCGACGCGCTCCTCGATCTCGAGATCCCCGCAACGACGCTCGCCGGGTGCAGCGTTCCGCTGCCGACGGGTGGCGTGCACAAGTTCGACCCCGCGAAGCTCACCGCGGGTGGGCAGTCGATGGGCGGCATGTACACGAACCTCGTGTCCGCGATCGAGCCGCGGTTCGGTGCGGTCGTCCCCACCGGGGCGGGCGGCTTCTGGAACCTGATGATCCTGCAGACCGCGACCGTTCCGGGCGCCAGCGGCTTTCTCGCCGCTGCCCTCGGGGTCGACGAATCCGACCTGTCGTTCGTCCACCCCGGGCTGATGGCGCTCGGTCTCGGCTGGGAGATCGCCGAGCCGATGTCGTACATGAATCGCGTGTCGGCGCGCCCGTTGCCCGGCATGCCGTCGCGCCACGTCTACGAGCCTGTCGGCAAGGACGACGTCTACTTCCCGATCGCGGTCTACGACGCCGCCGCGCTCGCGTATGGCAACAACCAGGCGGGCGACGAGCTGTGGCCGTCGATGCAGGAGTCCCTCGCGACGCAGGGTCTCGAAGGGTTCGCCAGTTATCCGGTGTCGGGCAACCGCGATGGCAAGACGCGCGTCGTCGTGCAGTTCGAAGGCGACGGCCTGATCGACTCGCACTACATCTATCGCCAGCTCGAGGCCGTGAAGCATCAGTACGGCTGCTTCCTCGCGACCTACGTGCGCGACGGTGTGCCGATCGTCGATGCGCCGGGCACGCTCGAGACGCCCTGCCCGTAGCTACCTACTTCGGAGGCGCGCCCGACGGGATGAGGTGATCGCGACACGCGCTGACGGTGCCGCCCGCACCCTCGGTGGTCAGCGTGCACGTCGTGATCTTCAGCGTGCCGTCGGCGTTCGGGACGATCGCCGTGACCGCGCGCCCCTGATCCTTCTTGCACGCGTTGACGCAGACCTTGCAACCACCTGACAGCCAGGCAACGCACGTGACCAGCGCGAACCACCGCATCGCCCGACAATTTCGCCGTGGCGCGCAACCCTGTCAACCGACCGCGGTGTTAGGTTGAGCGGAACATGCGTTGGCTGGTGGTCGTGAGCATGCTGGTGGCCTGCGGGGGCGGGGTGCGCGTCGGCAAGATCGTCACCGAGATTTCGCAGTCGGACAATGATCCGGCGCTGCTGCTCGTCAAGCAGTGCGACCTGGTCACCACCGGCAAGGGCAACCTGGATCAGATCGCCGTCGGTGACTGCAAGCGCTTCGGTGTGCGGCGCTCGCCGATCGTGCCCGTGCCCGTCGCGGAAGGCCGCGTGCTGCAGACCGAGCAGCGGATCGTCACCGGCCTGATCGAGCGCAAGGGCGGCGGCGCCACCGTGACCACGTGCAAGCTCGGGCAGAACGGCAGCAAGCAGTGGGCGCTGCTCGATTGCGCCGACACCGACATCGCGACCGCACCGCTGGAGGCACCGCCGTGAAGAGGGTCCTGGTCGTCACGGTGCTCGCGGGTTGCGTGAAGGAGTACAAGGTCCGCGTCGAGCTGACGCCCGCGGCCGCAGATCGCCGCCTCGCGAGCGGCAAGTCGGACTCGATCGACGGCTTCCTCCAATCCTCCGATGGCACCGGCGTGCAGCTGAAGGTCGACGATCAGCTAGAGACCGTGCCGCGCGCCGACATCGCCCGCGTCGATCAGAAACTCGCAAAACGAGACGTTCGCTACGGCACCGTGTTCGCGGTGCTCGGTGCGGCGCTCGCGATCGGCGGCCTCGTCGCCTTCGAGTGCGGAGACAACGAATTCCCGTTGTTCTGTTCGCTGTCGAGCGAGCGCAACCTGTTCGCCAGCGTCGCGGTGCTTGGAGGCATCTCGCTGACGGGGATGGGCCTCAAGGCGCTGTTCACCGGCAAGGCAGCGCAGAGCCGCACCGACGAGATCCTGCGCGGTCAGCGCGTCGGCTGGGACGTCGTGCCTGCCCGGATCGGCGACGGCTTCGGCGTCGGCGCGCTCGGTCGCTTCTGATCACTTGCCGATCAACGTCTGCTGGATCCGCGTGAACGCGGCTGCGTCGATCTTGCCGCGACACGCCTCGAGCCGCGCCAGCATCGCCCTCACCTCGACATCGCCGCTGGCAGACAGCGCACCCACCATCAGGGAGCTGCACGGATCTGCGGGAGGTTTCGGATTCGAGCCTGGCCCCGGTGGCTTCGGATTCGAGCCCGGCCCGGGCGGCTTGAGATTCGAGCCGGTGCGGTCGGCCGGCATGTCGACGGCGATCGCGAACGCTCCTCCACTCCGGGACGCCGGAAGCCCGATCTTCTGGTTCTCGAGCGCCTTGCGTACGCACTCCGCGATCGTCGTCGTCGCGCCCTCGATCGCGACGCGGCCGAGCGTTCCGTCGGGGTTGACCTCGATGCGATAGAGCACGCGCACGCTCCCGCCGCCCGGCTTCCAGCCGCATCCCGTGCGTTCGATCGTCGCCGTCTTGCGAAACGGTTCGATGACGTCGTCGGGGACGAGCGTGGGAAGTGTGACCTCGGCCGGCGCATCGGGGGACGGTGTTGTCGTCGCATCCGGTGTCGCCGACGCGATCGCCGATCCGCTGCCCGTCGACTCGGTCCTCGTACCGCCCGACGACGCCACCGCGATCACGACTCCGATCACCGCGACAGCCCCGACCGCTCCGAGGATCACCGGGAGCCTCGACTTCGCGCGAACCTCCGGCGACGTCGCCAGCTCGGACGCAGCTCGTGGCGTCGGGAGCGCGGGCTGAGTGGCAGCCTCGATCGGCGGTTGAGGAACCGGTCGCGTGCCCGGCTCGATCGGCGCGGGGGTCTGGACGCCGACGTGCTCCGGGTGGCGCGGCATCGGCTTCGACGAGAGATGTGCGTGCACGAGCTCGGTGCGGATCGCCTGCCACGCGTCGGCGATGGTCGCGGGCCGGTGCTCGCGCTGCTTCGCGAGACAGCGCCGGATCGCTGCATCGAGCTCGGGCGGTACGTCCGGTCGGATCGATGGCAACAGCGGCGCCATGTCGGTCTGCACCATCAACAACACCGCCGCGACCGACGAGCCATCGAACGGAGGCCGTCCAGCCACCGCGGAGTACACGGTCGCGCCGAACGAGTAGACATCCGCACGGACGTCGACGTTCTTCGCATCGAGTGCCTGCTCGGGCGGCATGTACGCGGGCGTGCCCATCGCGCTACCCGTCATCGAGTGACTCTGACCGTCGAGCAGCTTCGCGATCCCGAAGTCGAGCAGCCGCACGTCGACAACCTTGTCGTTCGCGATGCGGACCATCACATTGTCGGGTTTCAGATCGCGATGGATGATGTTCTTCGCGTGTGCCGCCGACAGCGCATCGGAGATCGGGTCGAGGATCGCGACGAGCTGCTCGCTCGTCAGCCAGCGTTCGGACGCGACCGCGGTCAGCGAACCACCGGGGAAGAACTCCATCAGATAGAACGGTTCGTTGGTCTCCAGTCGTCCGAAGTTCTCGATCGCGATGATCGCGCGATGGTTGATCGCGCACACCGCGCGCGCTTCCTGGAAGAACCGCTCGACCATCTGAGGCTGCGTCGAGAACTGGTGATGCAAGATCTTGATCGCCGCCTTGCGCCCGAGATCCGCGTGCTCGCCGAGATACACCACGCCAAAGCCACCCTCACCGAGCTTCTTGGTCAGCGTGTAGTTGAGGACCGTCTTGCCTTCGTAGCTCACTTGCGACAACCCAGCAGGATGGCGTCGTAGCGCTGAAATTCGGCTTCCTTGAGGAGCCCGTCCTTGACCAGCTGCTGCAGCTTCTTCCGCTTCTCCTCGTACTGCGGCTTCGTCAGCTTCTCCGGTGGACACAGGCGTGGCGTCACCGCGAGCTGCGCCGTCATGTTCGGCGGCGGCTTGTGGTCGGCGAGGGAGAACTCGGCCACCAGGGTGATGGAGGTCGTCGGTTCCTCACCCGGCAGCTCGACCTCGATGTAGCGCGTCTTGGTCTCGCCCGCCCCGAGGTCGCCGAAGTCGAACACCTTGTCGTCGATCGCGGGATGCGCCGAGCGCGCCTTCGCCGTCAGCTTGCGCGCGACACCCCCAGCGCGATTCTCGACGGTGAGTCGGATCGTGTTGCGCTGCCCGGCGACCAGCGAGCCGCCATCGGCGTCGAGCTTGACCACGCTGAGCTCGGGTGGCGTGCCGACCTTCTGCGCCGATGCGACCTGGATCAGCTTCATTTCGACATCGCGATCTGCGACCGCGGGCGACCAGTCCGCCGTCAACCCCGTGCGCGTCGAACGAACTCTCCATGCCATCGCGAGCCTGCGCGAGATGTCGGGGTCGCGCGGGTCCACGTTGGTGGTCGCCCAGTCCAGCGTGAACTGCGCAGCACCATCGTTGCCGATCGGAGCTCGCAGCTTCGCACCCCACGGCGTGGTGACCTCGAGCTCGCCGAGCACCTGCGATGGCGCGAAGCCTTCGCACGGCACGTCGATCTCGCTCGCCGGCACGTCCTTCTCGCCGACCACGCGATCGCGGCGACTCGGACCCTTTGCATAGCGGTAGAACAGCGGCACACCGACGGCGGGGAGCCCGACGACGATCATGCTACCGCCGAGGTTGCTGTTGCCGCTCATCTCGGGTTGCCCCGGCTGCACCTGACCCTTGCCGTCGGTCGCCACGACGATGATCCCGACGACGATCGACGCCGCACCTGCGAGCAGCGAGACCTTGCCGGGCAGCGAGAGCTGCTTCTCCTCGACTGCGCTGACGCGCTCCTTGACGATCTCGGTCTTGCGGCAGACGTGCGCGAGATCGATCTGGAAGCGAAAGCTACCGTCGGCGAGCAGCCCGCCCGAACCCGGCAGCTGATCGCGCCGCAGCTCGATCACGGGCGATGACAGAGGCAACCGCTGCTGTTGCATCTGCGGAGCTGTCCACTCGACGCAACCGACCAGCGCCATCAACCAGGCGACGTGAAGACGCATGGCATATCTTCGACGCCACGGAGGGTCAGATCAACCTGGCTAACCCCAGAGCTCACCTCGATTGACCGGTCGATTGGATTCGGGCTCCCCGCCGGTTAGCGGTAATGCCGACGCCGGTAGACGCCCCACTCGGCGCGGCCATCGTCGTACTGCCAGCCACCGCGGACCCAGGTGCGTCGACCGCCGCTGTTGCTCCACGTGCCACCGACGTAGACGTAGCCCGGGCGATCGACCTCCCAGCCACCTGGATTCCAGACGTATCCGTTGTTCTGGTAGTCGTAGTAGCCGCCGGTGTGGACGTAGCCCTGGCGATATCCCGCCCACTGGCCGTCGATCCACACCCACTGGTTGCCCTGCGCCTGCCAGTGGCCCTGGATCCAGTAGTGGTTCGCCCGCTCGGGCTGCCAGAAGCCCGCCTGCCAGGTGTACGCACCGTTGACGTACGTATGGCGGCCGTTGACCCAGACGTAGCCGGGTCGCGCGCCGTAGTCGTAGTACTCGACGCTGGCGATCACCGGCGGTGCGATCGTCGCGGCGATCACCGCGGTGGTCACGGCGACGGCGGCGAGCGTCGCGAGCGGATTCCCGCGAATGTGAAGATGCCCGGAGCCCCGGACGTAGCAGCCGCTCATCGCGACCACGAGTAACAGTGCCCCCAGCTGCTTGCGCATGTCGCGCATCATAACGCCGTCACTGCGTCAAAACGCAACGCCGATGCGGTGTCGTGCAAACGTCACCGCGTCTGGCAGTCAGAGTCCCTGCCCGCGGCGCGGCTGGCCGGCGCGGCCTTGGGACCGGCCTTGGCGTGGAGTCACCATGCGCTGCTCGATCCGGCGCAGCATCCGCGCGGCCCGCATCCGCTCGCGCGGTCCGAGACGACCGTCGCCGTTGACGTCGAACTGCTCGATCAACACCCGGCGGAGGCGCTGCCTCTTCGCGACCTGTTGCGGATCTCGCTGCCGCATTCCGGGCTGTCGTTCGCGCATCCGGCCTCGCGGCGCGTCGACGCGAACATCGATGTCGACATCGACATCACCCGCGTCGGTGTCCACCGGTCCGCCGGGCGGGTTGAGGAGATCGGCCGAAGCGACCGACGAGAACGCGGTCAGCGCGACGAGAACCAGACTGGCGAGCTTCATGGCCAGTCAGACTCACCGCCGCGGCCTTGGTTAAGTCCGCTTGCGCCGGCGGAGCATCAGCAGTCCGACGAACGTCCCGAGAGCGATCGCACCTTCCCCACCGCTCGTCGAGCAACAGCCCGCTTCCTCGACCACCATGATGTCGCAGGACGCCGAGCACGTGGCCGTCCCGCCGAAGCCCTCGTCGCACGCCTCACCGTCGTCGAGGATGCCGTCGCCGCAGGTGGGCGCGAGACAGTAGGTCCGGCACGCACCGGGAACATCCGCGTTGTTCGGGCCGTCGTCGCACTGCTCGAACAGCTGCTTCACGCCGTCGCCGCAGATCGACTTGCGGTTCGCGACCACGCACAGATCGTCGATCGCCCAGCCGCCGAGCTGCAGACCCTCGTCGGTCGATAAGTCGAACGCGATGTCGAGCGTATGCCCGAACGCGTAGCCGGAGACGCCGATATCGGTGAACCGCCACTCGCGATCGATGTGATGGATCGTCGAGCGCTGCCCCTGGTTCGCGGTGAAGTTGACCCACGCCTGGCGGCCGTTGACGGTGACCGTCGCCTTGTCGAACTCGCTGTCCTCGACGGCGAGCCACCGGCGGAACTGCAAGCGGACGTCGCTGTATTGCCGGACGTCGATCGGCGGGAGCCGCATCACCGAGCGCTGCTGCGCCTTGTAGTCGCCGCCGAGGGTCTGGGCGATGATCTTTTCGCCGGTGAACGCCGCGGGAGGATCGGTCGCACCGGTGCCGGGCGGCACGCCGTACTCCCACGGGGACACCGAACCGTCGGTGGTCGACGTGGTCCAGCCGTCGGAAAACGGATTCGTCTGATCGAAATCGATGCAGTAGAGCGGCACCGTCGAGCCTTGATAGACCTGGTAGAACGGGTCGGCGAGGTTGTCCGCGAGCACGAGGTGCGAGCCGTCCTTGAACGTGATCAGCGCCTTGAACAGCGTGGACCCGTCGACGGCGAGCGGCAGCGTCGCGAAGTAGCGATCGTCGTTGACCTGGGTCATCACCACGTTGCCGGGGAGCGGCGTCGCGGTGAAGCCGGGGCGCCAGTCGAAGTTGACGCGCTCGATGTCATCGCCCGAGCAGCGCGGCGACATCCCCTCGAGATCGAGGCGGACCACCGTCGACAACGTCTGGCCTTCGAGCAGCCCGGGCGCGAGGATCTTGCCGGTGGCGGTGCGCAACCCGTGGCGACCGAACGCGTCGCGGATCGCGCACTCGTGCGGCGTGCCGTTGTCGAGATCGCCGTCATCGTCGTCGGCGGCGAGCGCCTCGATCAACGCCGTGGTGATGCCCGTCGACCGGCGCAACGTGGCGAGAAACAGCTTGTGCAGGAGCGGGCGTGCCGTGGCTTCGCCGAGCTGGTCGAACAGCGCCTTGCGGAGATCGAAGAACGCGCCGCCGTAGATGATGCCGGTCAGGTGGATCTCGCCGACGTCGGTGGGGAACACGTTCTCGCCCGCCGCGGGATCGAGCTCGCGCAGTGGTTCGTTGCTGAGGAAGAACCCGCGGCCCATGCCGGAGTCGTTGGTGATCAGCGTGGCGAGGAAGTCGGCGGCGCCTTCGCTCATAGCCCCATCGAACGCACCGACGCCCTCGATCACCTGGACCGCGTGCAGGTGGTGACCGAACTCGTGAAAGACGACGTCCTCGAGCCGGCCGGTGTTCGCGCAGTCCGCGTTGGCGATAAAGAAGTTGATCGACTTGCCGTCGTAGAACGCGTTGCAGTTCTGCTCGATGTTGACGTTGACCGTCATCACGTCGTTCAGTGTTGGCATCGCCGGATCGATGAAGCTGCGGACGTATTCCTTGACCGTGTTCGCTGACACGAACGCGACGAGCTGTGCGTCATCGAGCTCGCTGCCGCTGACGTCCCACACCGCTTGACCGGCCGGTGAGATCGCGAGTTGCGAGGTCGCCAGGGCGCCACCCTCGGCCTTGTTGACGATCGCCGCGAAGTCGCCGATCACGGCGGTGGTCACCGTCTGTTCGACGTCGGGGCTCCACGAGATGCCACCGTCGCCGCTCGTGGTCTGCGCTGCACCGCCCACCAACAGCTGCGTGTTGTGCGCGGGTCTCGCGACGCGCGCGCGACCTGGATGGCGATCGACGGTGTTGTAGAGCACCGTGCCGTTCGCGTAGCGGTTCTGCTGGTGCACCGCGAGCACGTCGCCGGTGCTCGGATCGACGTACGCGAGGTAGCGCCCCTCGCCCTTGCCGTCGATCTCGTGTGGCACCGCGACGCGATAGCCGAGCACCGCATCGTCGGACACCAGCGGCAGGATCACTTCGTCCGAGAGCCGGACCACCGGTGCCGTGGGCAGCGCGAGCTGCGTGCGAAGGTTCGCGGTCGCTTTCGAGAGTAGCTGTGCCGGTTTCATCGGCTTGCTCTTCACCGGCGGCACGTCGACGTTCGGAAACGCTTCGCTACCGATCACGAACAAGCGGTCGTTCTTGAACCGGAAGCTGAGCTGTCCACCGACGACGCGGCGGCCACCGGCCCGCTGGATGAAGCCGATCGAGCGCTGATCGCCATCGGAGTGATTCGACACCAGCTCGAAGTCGGCGATCCGAGCGCCGGGCGCGAGCAGATCGAGATGCGCTGCAAGCCACTGCCGCGCGGCTTGCTCGGCGATCATCGGCGACGCGTTCGCACCGAACACCGGGATGCCCTGGCCCCACAGCCGGCTCGGGACGCCGGTCGCCGGATCCCACGCGGCGTGCCACGCACCGGCAGCCTGCGTGAAGCGCTTCCACGCCACGGTCGAGCGCGCCTCGAAGCGCACGGTGCGCATCGTCCGCAGCGCCTTGTTGCCGACGCCCGCCCCCGGCATCGCCGTGATCGTATCGGCGGCGAGCCGTTGAGAGCTTTGCTTTGGGACCACGGCGCTGGCCGTCGCGGTCAACAGCAGTAAACCGGAGAGCCCCCCGACGAGACGCATGGGAAGAGTAGAGCGCATCCCCACCCCAGACCCAAGGGGATCCGTCCTGTCCGATCCTTCCTCGTCGGGGTCCGATCGAGACGCCCGGTCGGTACTACCCGAGCACGATCTGGAGCGCCGCGTCGCGGCTACCGCGCACGGCCCGCGCGAGGGCGAGTTGACCTCGCGCGCGGACGAAGTTGTGCTCCCGCCGGGACCCAAAGCGGGCGGCGTCCCAGCCGAAGTACTCGTCGCGGAACACGTCGACGCAGAACCGCGCGGCGAGCTCGAGGCACACCGTCTCGAGACCGATCACGATCGACCGCAGCTCGTCGTCACTGACCGTTACGACCGAGCGGAACCCTCGGATCGCGGCCTCGAAGATCGCCAGGTCGAACGTCACGGCCCCGGCATCCTCGCCGCGCGGGTTGCACCACGACCGCATCGCATCGCCGAGCTCGTAGGCGAGGGTCGACAGCCCGAAGGTGTCGAGATCGACGATCGCGTGGCCTCGCCCGCCGATGAACAGGATGTTCGAGATCTTGAGGTCGCCGTGGCAATGCCTCTTCGGGGTCACCGGGAGTGCCGGCAACGCGGCCGCCTCGTCGAGGATCTCGCGTGCGAGGAGGGCGGCCTCGGGCAGCGGAGCGCCCGTGTGCGAGGCTAGCTTCGCGAGGTGCGCCGGCGTGTCGTGCACACCCACCCGCGCGAACGCGTAGGCGTGCTGGAGGTCGCCCAGCGCACGATGCATCCGCCCGACGAGCTCGCCGGCACTCTCCGCCCACGCAGGATCCGGGACGTGGTGCACCGTCTCACCGTCGACGAACGTCAGCGCACGCCACGTGTGATCGCCCTCGACGACCCACGCTCGATCATCGACCGTGCGGATCAAGCGCGGCGTCGTCATCCCGTGCGTCGCGAGGTGCGCCGTGACGGCTTCGATGTCGAGGTTCACCTCGGGCGCGAAGATCGGGTGCAGCCGCTGCACCACCGCGCGCGGCTCACCTCGCTCGTGGATGACGAACGTCTGGTTGATAAGGCCGCCGGCGATCGCGACGGGCTCGAGGTGCTGCCACCCCCACGCCGCGAGTGGGATCAACTCAGTTGCCCTGGATCTCGAGCAGCTCGATGTCGAACACCAGCATGCCCTGCGGACGACCCGGACTCCCCTTGTAGGCGAGCTCCTCGGGGATCCAGAACCGCGCCTTGTCACCGACGCTCATCACCTGCAGGCCGTCGGTCCACCCCGCGATCACGCCATTGAGGCCGAACGTCGCCGGCTTGCCGCTCTTCATCGACGAGTCGAAGTTCTGGCCGTCCGTCGTCCAGCCCGAGTAGTGCACGGTGACCTTGTCGGTCGCCTTGGGCTTCGGTCCGCCGGGGCCTTGCTTGAGGATCTTGTACGAGACGCCCTTCTCGGTCTTCTTCGCATCCGCCGGCGCTGCCGCGACATCGGGCGGTGCGGGTTGCGCACCCTGGCTCGGCTTCGCCGCGTGTGGATCGGCCTTCTCGACCGGCTTGATCTCGAGCAGCTCGATATCGAACACCAGCATACCCTGTGGACGACCGGGCGCACCCTTGTAGGCGAGCTCCTCGGGGACCCACAACCGCACCTTATCGCCGACGCTCATCACCTGGAGGCCGTCGGTCCAGCCCGCGATCACGCCACCGAGCGAGAACTCGGCGGGCTGTCCCTTCACCACCGACGAGTCGAACATCCGTCCATCCGTCGTCCAGCCCGTGTAGTCGACGCGGACCTTCTCGGTCGGCTGCGGCTTCGGGCCGCCCTTGCCGGTCTTGAGCACGACATACGAGACGCCCTTCGCGGTCTTCTTCGCATCGGCGGGTGCGGCGGCGACGTTCGCCGGCGTGGGCGGCGGTGGCTGCCCCTTCTCGATCTGGAGCACTTCGACTTCGTAGCAAAGCAGGCCCGTCGGCATGCCAGGGAGCGGCTTGCCGTTGTTCGCCATCTGCGCGGCGTCGACCCAGAATCGGTTGCGCTCGCCGGCGACCATCGACGTCAGCATCTCCTCCATCGCCTTCGCCTGGCGGAACGGCGGCACCGACGCGGGACGCTTCCGCATCTCCGTCGAGTCGAACATCTTTCCCGTCGCGTCCCACGCGGTGTAGTTGAACGTCACGGTGTCGAAGAACCTCGCCGGCTCCTTGCCGGTGCCCGCGCGGATCGGGAGCATCGACATGCCGCTCTTGGTCTTCTTGGCGGTCGCGGGCGGTGCCGCGACATCCGCTGGAATCTCCGGCGCCGGTTGGATGTCGACGACCTCGACCTCGTAGACCAGCGTCTCGGCATTCGCCTGCGGCGCGCCCTTGTAGCCGATCGACGGCGGCACCCACAGCATGCCCTTCTCGCCCTTCTTGATCAGCTGCATCGCCTCGGTGAACCCGGGCGCGGTGGTGGCGAGGTTGAGCGGCATCGGTTGGCCGCGGTTCTTGTTCGTGAAGAAGGTCTCGCCCGTCGTCTGCCGCCAACCGCTGTAGTTGATCAGCACCGTGTCGTTCTTCTTCGCGGCGGCACCGGCGTCGTTGGTGACGAGCTTCTTGTAGACCAGCCCGCTCGGCGTCTTGATCGCGTCAGGCGGTGGCGTCTTGATGTCCATCGGCGGCGTGACCTGCTGCGCCTTCGGGCGAGCGGCGGAGCCGTGACCTGGCGGTGCTTCCGCCGTGTCCGTTCGGAATGGCCGAGGATTCTGATCCTTCTTATCTTTGTCCTCGGAACCCTTTTGGCAGGCAGTCACAACGAGCAGGGAAAGCAGCAGGCGACGCATGTGCCGCGGAACATACGGCACACCGTCACGAACGTCGAGTCAGACGCCAGCGAAGGCCTCGCGCGTCAGGTTCCGGGTGCCGTGGGCCTCGACGACCACGTTGTCCTCGATCCGGATCCCGCCAAACGGGCGCAACTCGTCGATCATCCCCCAGTCGACCAGGCCGCGCGTCTCGGCCGCTTCCTGGAGCGGCTTGATCAAGGGATCGATGATGTAGACGCCGGGCTCGATCGTGAACACCTGACCGACCTCGATCAGGCTCGTATTCCGCAGGAACTTGTTCTCGGGGCGCGGCAGGCGCGGCTTCATCCCGACGTCGTGCACGGTCACCCCGAGCGAGTGGCCGAGCCCGTGCGGGAACAACGCCCTCGTGACACCTTGGTCGACCAGCTCGTCGGCGGATCCTTTGCCGAGCCCGACCTCGCGCAGCGCGACAGCGAGGAGACGATGGGTGTCATCGTGGAGCTCCTCGTACGGCATGCCCGGCTTGATCCGGCGGATCACCTCCTGCTGCACCGCCTCGATATGCGACAGCAGATCGCCGAACCGCTTCGCCGCCGCGCTCGTGCCGCGCACGTAGGTGCGGGTGATGTCCGAGCCGTAGTTCAAGAACTTCGCGCCGGCGTCGACGAGCAGCGACGTGTCGCCGACGATCTTCTCCGTGGTGTACGCGACGTAGTGCAGCACCGCCGAGTGCGCGCCGATCGCGACGATGTTCTTGTACGGCGCCCACGAATCGTCCTGATTCGACGCGTGGAGGTACGCGAGATGGACCTCGAGCTCCGACGGCGTGCCGCCGAGAAACTCGCTTTGTGTGCGCAGGTGCCCGCGAGCCGCGCGGCGCGAGGCCTCGGCGAGGCACTCGATCTCGTACGCCGTCTTGCGGGTGCGCAGCAGATCGAGCGCGGCCACCAGCGGCGCCGGGTTGACCTCGCCGGGCGGTGACGTGCCCTGATCGCGCGTGATCACCGCGACCTTGCCGCCGGGCAACGCATCCGCGATCTTGCCGGGTTGCACCTCGACGAGGTCGAGCTCGGACCAGAAGTGCTCGCTCTCCGGTGGCGCGACCGTCTCCCAGAAATCGTCGACGATCGTCCGCACCAGCGTCGGCTTCTTGCCGGGCCGGATGATCAGATAGGCATCACCTTCGACGAGCGGCACCCAGTGCAAGAACGCAGGCGTCGGGTTGAGCGGCCAGTACTGATCGTCGAACCGATTCTTCGCGGTCGCGGTGCCGCTGCACAGCACGACGGCGTCGTAGCCATGTGCGGCAAGCGCGGCCTCGTAGCCGGCCTGGAGAGTCTTGACGTGAGCTGGATAACCGGAGACGTCGATCACGCCAGGAGTCTACTTCGGAGCCAACACGAAGGAAGCCGCAGGAGTTCGCTCGATCGAGAACGTCCGACCTTCCACCAGATCACCCACGACGAGCCGCACAGCCGGCACGGCGAACTGGCCGCGCTTGGGCGGCACACTGTAGCGGCGCGCGATCGAGCGGATGCCCTCGCCGTCGGCTCCGCGAAAGCCAGCGACGGTGGCATCGCCCCTGAACGAGCCCGCGGCGGCGACCAGGGCCGTGCGCTGCGCTTGCGAGACCGTGCCGTACGCGACCAGCACCGGTCCGGAGATCACAGTAAGCGTCAGCACGCTCGAGGTCCCCGCCGGCAGATCGACACCCGTCGGAACGACCGCGACGTCGGCGCGACCGAGCCCCACCGCGGCGAGGGCGGCGGCGGTATCCGGTGCGGCCTCGATCTTCGCGAAGAAGTCGCGCGTCACCTCGCCGGACAGCATCACGTTGAGGACGAATTCGGTCTCGCGACCGCCGATCGTCGGCACGATCACGCGCTTCCCCTTGAGGTCCGAGATCTTTCCGCCGCCCTTCGCGATCAGCTGCCACGGATGCGCGATCTCGCCGTTGCGGGTGGCGACGCCGATCACCGTATAGCCGCCGCCGGCGCTACTCAGGTACGTCGCGTCGACGAGCGCGACCTGGACATCGCCCTTCTTGACCGCGGAGGCGAAGTCGCCAGCGCGCGCGTAGACGCGGCCGGTGCCGGTCCGGCCGAGCGCCTTACCGATGTGATCGCCGAGCCGCGAGGCAAGCTCGACGCGCGCGGTGGTCGACGGGAACGTCGCGCTCGGCGTGAACACACCGACGCTGATGTTGTCCGCAGTAGCGACGCCGGCGAGCGTAACGAGCGTCATGACAATGCCGAGCGTCGCGATCATGGCGAGGAGACTACGACCCATAGATCCGCTCCTTCGCCTCGATCCAGTCGTTCAAGCTCGGATGCCGCGCACCCGCGCGCTTCGCACGACGCCACGCATCGAGCGCCTTTAGCGGCTCGGCCTTCTTGTCGTAGGCGATGCCGAGGTTGAGCAGCGCCTCGGGCAGCTTGCCTGCGAGCTTCTCGAGCTGCGCGATCGCGGCATCGACCTTTCCCTCGGCGAGATCCACCGCCGCGAGGTTGTGTGCGACCTCGTCGCTACCGACCCGCGCGTTCGCGTTGCGCGCCTGTAGCAGGTAACGCCGCGCCGCCGACCACTGGCCGGAGTTGAACGCATCGCGCGCGGCCTCGAGCGCGACCACACGGATCGACGTGCCGAGCAGCACCGCCGCCGGTCCGGTCGACCTGGCACCGAGCGTCGTCAGTCTGTCGAGCGCCTTGCCTGCTCGGCGCGGATCGCGAATGCCCTCGGTGAACGCGACCAGGATCGGCGCTGCCTGGGTATCCGCAGGTGGCGGGAACGGGCAGCTCTGCCCCGTGATGCCCCTGAGCGCGTTGATCGCGTTCGCATCGTTCGCCGCGACGGACGCGATCGCGAGATCGCAGCGGGTCAGGAGCATGTTCGGATCGTCCTTCGACGCGGCCTTGAGGAGCTCGACGGCCTTCGCAGCGTTGCCCGCACGCAGCGCTCCGATCCCCGCGGCGTGCCGTGCCTTCGCGAGCGCGGCCTTGTGGCGTGCTACGCCCTTGGCGAACCCGGCAGTCTTCTCGAGGGCAGTCACCGCGACTCCGGGGTCGCCACCGCTGAGCTCGGAGGCCGCCCAATCGAGCGCGATCTCGACGGCGTTGTCGCCCTTCTCACCGGTCAGCGCCTTGTCGTAGTTCGCGCGCGCGCCGGCGATGTCATTGGTGAGCGCGCGCGCGCGACCGAGCAACATCAGCGTGATCGACAGTGGCTCCGCCTTCGAGGCGCGCTCGAGCACCGTGATCGCCTCGCCCGGCTTGTCCAGCGCGAGGCGTGCGACGCCGAGGTTGCGCCACACCTGCGGCGTCCCTTCGATCGAGTCGGCCCTCGCCAGCAGCGCCTCGGCACCCGCCGGATCGTTCGCCTTCAGCTTTTCGGCGCCGACGCGGGACAGCGCCTCGACGAGCAACTTCTTGCCGCGCGCCGTGCTCTGGATCGTCTCCGCATCGGCCAGCGTCTTGATCGCGATCTCGGCCTGCCCCGTCGAGATCAGCGCTGCACCGAGCACCACGCGCACCGCCGCATCGGTCGGCAACTCGGGCAGCACCGGTGTCAGTCGCGTCACCGCGGCCGTCGCCTCGCCCTTCGCCAGCAGCGTCTCGCCGAGCTCGCTGTACCAGTCGGGATCGAGCGCCGGCTTGTCGGGCGCGCCGACCGTCTCGAGCGCCTCGAGCGAGCCCTTGAGATCGCCGTTGCGGCGCAGCACGAACGCGAGCCGCACCGGCCAGCGCCGGCGGTTCGGCTCGAGCTGGTGCGCCATCTCGAGCTCCTTCTTCGCCTCCGAGAGATTGCCGCGCGCCGCATACGCTTCGCCCACCAGCGCATGTCCCGCCGCGGTCGACCTGGGCGAACGCTCGAGGTAGCGCCGCCCGAGCTCGAGGGCGGAGGCGACGTTGCCGAGGGCAAGCGCGCACTGACCGTCGACGAGCCAGATCTCGGGATGATCCTTCGCGCTCGGCTCGAGCTTCTCGAGCAGCGGTCGCGCCTTCTTGCAATCGATCGCCGCGGTGGCCCACGCCACGCCGATCGCCGCGCGGAGGTCTGGTTTCTTCTTCGAGCGGTAGTCCCGTTGCGATTGCTCGAACAGGGGGAGTGCCTTCTGCGGCTGATGAAACCGGAGATACGCGTCGGCGAGATCGATGCGGTGCCGAGCGTCCTCGTTCGCGAGCGCCTCGGGGCGGTGCTTGAAGTACGCCTCGAACGCCGTGATCGAATCCGGCCACTGGTTGCTGCGGTGATAGTGGTGACCGAGCAGCAGCTGCGCGTCGTAGCGCGCGACGTTCTTCGTGGTCACCTGCACGAGCAGCGGGACGCCGCCCGCGATGTCTCCTGACAGCGTGAGCTGCGAGCCGAGCGCGGTCAGCACTTCCTCGTCGGTGGGTGCCAGCGACTGGGCACGCCGCATCAACTCGATGCCCTGCTTGTACTCCTTGCGCGCGGCGTACACCGCCGAGCGCAGGATGTACGCGTCGACGCGACGCGGGTTGAGCGAGATCGCCTGATCGAGCGCCTTCGCGGCGTCGTCGAGCTTGCCGTTCTTCAGCGCGCTGCGACCCTCGTCGACCAGCGCGGCGCTCTCGTCATCGCCTTGATTGGGACGCTGAGCGTGGGCCGTGCCGCGATCCGGAATTCCGAACAGCGACGCAGCAGCAACGAGCGCGAGCAGGAGATCAGTACGAATAACCGACTTTGACATAGATCTCGCGGCCCTCGCCGGGGATCTTGGCCACCACGATCGTGGTCGCCGGATCGGGGAAGCGATCGTAGTCGTCCGGCGCCGGCACCTGGTCGCGCTTGCCAATCAGGTTGCGCCCACCGAAGGTGACGTCGAAGCCGCGCAGGTTCGGCACGTAGAGCGTCGCGTTGAGGCCGACCCACGGTGGAGATGTCTTGTCGTCCGCGTCGGCCATCGGATCCGCAGCGAGCCGCGTGCGCCGCCGCGAGATGTACTGCCCCTCGAGCCCGAGGTGCGCGTAGCCGAACAGCTTCGGCGTCGACACGCCGCCTGCCGCCGTGATCTTCGGCGCGTCGAACACCTTGCCGAATGAAAGCTGGGCGACGCCCATCTCGTCGACCACCTCCGTGCCGACGCTGTTGAACGAGACGCCGCCGAACCCGTACCAGCCGCCCGAGTCGCGGTAGCTCGCCTCGGCCTCGACGCCGCGCGTGGTGTAGCGACCGATGTTCTGGAACTGCAACACGTCCAGACCGTCGACGTTCGTGAACGGGCGCTGCTCGATCACGTCGGTGGCCGTCCAGTTGAAGCCCGAGACGCGCGCCGACAACCCGCCGAGCTTTGCCCACGCCACGGCCTCGAAGCTGCGGATGACCTCCGGCGTGATGTCCTTGTTCGCCGCGAAGTCGCGACCGTCGTCGAAGAAGCCCTCGAACATCGATGGATTCCGGAAGCCCTCGGCGTAGAGGAGCTTGAGGCCGACCTTCTGATCCTTGTTGAAGAACAGCGCGGCGCGCGGAGACAACCTCGTGCCGTTCTCGATCACCGAGTTGCGATCGAAGCGCGCGCCGGCACTGGCGCCGAGCCAGTCGGTGAGCTTGCTGTCGACCTCGGTGTAGACACCCTGGTTCGAGAAGTCGATCGGCACCGTGACGCCGCTCGCTTCGTCGGATTCGAGGAACGCCCGGCTCTCGGTCTTGTTGTAGTTGATCTCGAGACCGCCGGAGATGCCGAGCCGACTGTCGTCGAGCACTTCGTAGCGGCCGCGGACTTCACCACCGAACGTCGCGGCATCACCGTAGTCGACGAACAGATCGTTCGACCCGTCGTTGATCTGGTCGAAGTAGCGATACAGCGAGACATACCCGCGCACGCCGCCGGTGAAGCGCTTCGTCAGTTCGCGGGTGTGACCGCCCTCGGCGATCAGCTGGTAGTTGTAGAGGGCGTAGCCCGGGTCGCTCGTCGGGCTCGCGTCGTACGGCGCGAACAGCGAGTCGCGCCGTGCACGCATCGCGCGCACCTGACCGAAGCTGCCGCCGTAGGTGCCGACCACCGCGGCGACCAGCGTGTTCGCACCATCGGCGGTGAGTGGAGCAGCGTCGATCTCGGGGACGGTGATCGACTCACCGAGCCGGTTCATCACCATCACCGAGCCGCGGATCTGCTTGTCGAGGCTGCCCTGCGCGAACCCGGCCGTCGCGATCTCGCCGTTGATCGAGTGGATGCCGATCCGTCCCCACGCGCGCTGCCCTTCGGCGGCACCCCGGGTCACGATGTTGACGGTCATCAGGAACGCGTTGGTGCCGTACTGCGACGACACCGGGCCGCGGATGACTTCGATGCGCGAGATGTCATCGATCGAGACGATGCCGTCGAAGCCGACCCCGGCGAACGCGCCCCACGCTTCGTTGACCGCCGCGCCATCGACGAGCACGAGGATCCGGCCGTTGAACGCACCGGGGACCTGCAAGCCACGGATGCCGATCTGCTGCGTCAGTCGCGTGTCCTGGATGAACACGCCGGCGACCCCGGCGATCGCCTCGGCGACGGTGCGATAGCCGAACCGGCGGATCCGATCCGCGGACACGACGGTGACCGCCGAGGCCACGCTGCCGAGGCTCTGTTCGCGCTTCGCGGCACCGACGACGACGTCCTCTTCGGCCGCCGACGCGGCGAGCACGGTGGCCGACATCGACGGATCCTCGTCGGCGGCGGGCAGCGGCGGCAGGTCCGAGACATCGACGCCGACGGGCGCGTCTGCGCGTGTCGTGGAAGCAGCGAGCAGCACCACGAGCAGGGCGAATCGGTTGATCATGCGTCACACGTCATGCGGCGCCCCGGCGATGACTCGTCCGCGTGTTCTGGACGTCGGGCGGATCGTACTGGCAGAGCACGAACGTGATGTCGTCGTCGGCGATCGCGCCATCACCGTACTCGGCGAGCGTGTGCACGAGGAGATCGCGCAGCCGCACCAGCGCCTCGCCATCCTCGAGAGGTTGCCCGGTCAGCGCGGCGCGCAGCCGGCGATCGCCGAACAGCTTGCCCGCCGGGTTTGCACGCTCGACCACGCCATCGGTGAAGCACAGGAACAGGTCGCCGGGCCGCAGCTGCAGGGAGCCTCGCCGGATCTCGACCGCGATATTCCGATCGCCGAGCGGGTTGCCGCTCGCGGCGATGATGCTCGCCTCGCCGAGGATGCGACCGTCGAGCTTGATCACGTACGGGAAGTTCTGCCCCGCGTTCGCGTAGTGGAGGATTCCGCTCTGGGCATCGAACACCGCCGCGAACGCCGTCATCAGCACGTTGTGATCGCCGACCTGACGGATCGCCGAGTCGATCGCACGCAGCACTTGCTCCGGCGTCAGCAGCCGCTCGTCGATGCCGGAGAGCGCTTCGACCGCGCCGCGCGCCGTCGCTGCGATCATCGCGGAGTGGATGCCGTGCCCCGTGGCATCGCCGACGACCAGTAGCATCCGTCCGTTCTGGAGCTTGCGATAGGTCCACCAGTCGCCGCCGCACGACGACGCCGGCATGCAGTGACCGACGATCTTGAGCGGACCGTGTTGATCGAGCGTCTCCGGTGGCAGCATCGCCTGCTGGACCTGCCGAGCGAGCTCCATCTCCTTCTCGAGCGCGACCTTGCCGGCCTGCTGCACCAGGAGCGCGTAGATCTCGTCGGCCATCACGTTGAAGGTGTGCGCGAGCACGCCGAGCTCGTCGCGTCGATTCTCCGGCACGCGCAACGACAGATCGCCGTCGCCGATCCGCTCGGCCTGCATCGTCAGCACCTTGATCGGCTTCGCGAGCTGGACGCCCTGGAGCGCGGCGAGCAGGATGCCGATGCCGAGCACCACCAGCGAGACCAGCAAGCTCCGGTTGCGCTTCTCTGTCGCCGACTGCTCGATCTTGCTCAGCGAGTCCTGGAGCTGATCGTCGAGCTCCTTGGTCGACACGCTCATCCACAGGTGCCCCTGGACCCGACCGGCCGCGATCATCGGCAGACCATAGATCGCACCGCCATCGACCTTTGCCTGGGAGATCTCGCCGCTCTTGGTGCCGTCGGCGAGCTTGGCCTTCAGCGCGGCGAGCTTCGACTCGTCGGGCACCGTCGCGGGTGGTTTCTCCACCGTCTTGCCCGCCTTGCGCGAGGCCATCGTCGCCGGGTCGCTCCACGTGACGAACTTACCGACCGTACAGTCCTGCTCCGTGCACGGCAGCGTCACCACCAGCCACTGGATCCGCTCCGGTGGTAACTCGAGGTCCGCCCCGCGCCTCCGTCGCTCGCGCAGCAGATCCGCGATGTCGTCCTCGATCGCGCGGTCGAGGATGCTCTGGGCCTCGTCGATCTTCGACACCGACAGCGGCAGCGCTGCCGAGCTCGCCACCGGCTTGGCCACCAGCTCGGACTCCCGATCGATCGCGCGCTGCCCGGCCGTGCGACGTGCATCGAGCTGCCCCGCCGTGAGGTCGCTGATCGCGGTGGTCGAGAACCACGTGGCCGTACCGACGGCTGCCGCGACGACAAACGATGTCGCGAGGATCAGCTTGACCGAGATCGGGATCCCGGCGCGCCTGGCGCGCGGCTCTGCCACTGAACAAGGGTAGAGGAACCGCCCTCGTCAGCGCAATCCAGCTACTTGCCGATCAGCCGCGATCCGCGCCCTGCCTCGGCGGCGCGCTCGACCGCGAGGGCGAACAGCGCCTCGAGCGCCTCACCGATCGTGCCTCCCTCGACGAGCTGTAGCGCGCGTGCGACGGCCTCGAGCGTCGACACCCGGTCGAGCGTCGGCGCCTCCCGCATCCGAGCCGCCTGCGGTCCCTCGGGCAACCGGAGGATCGGCAACCCGCGCAACGCCGACAGCTTGCGGAACATCCGGCGGGCCTGCGACCACGTCGCATCGAGGAAGACGAGCTGGCTCGGTGGTGGCCGATCGCTCGGCAGCGCAGCCATCGGCTCGCCCTCCGGAAACACCAGCCAGGCACCCTCCATCGAGGGGAGCTTGGCCAGTCCACCGAACCCACCGTGGTCGATGATCTCGCTGTTGGGCAGCGCGTAGTGCGCGAGCCGCCCCGAGTTCGACGACCGGTTCTTCTCGGAGTGATGCCGCACGATCACGACATGCGTGCGCGTCGCGATCGTCGGGATCGCATCGCACAAGCACCGGACCTGGTAGCAGCGAGGACAGGTCAGGGTTTGTTACGGCAGCAACGGAAGCCGACGTTCGGGAAGAAGAAGTCGTCGTCGGCGACGCTGAAGTTGATCTGACAGGTGGCGCCGGTGATCTCGTTGTTCGAGGCACCGCCACGTAGCGGATTGACGTTGGGTGACCGTTCCCTCGTCCACTCCTTGACGTTGCCGGTCATGTCGAACGCGTCGTTCGCGCCTGACTGATCGGCGAAGCACAACGGTCGCGAACCGGCGGTCAGGATGTCGTCCTGATCGCTACCGCCCGGCACGGTGTCGAACGCGTCGGTGTTGCACGTTGTCGGCTGCGGGGTTCGTGCCGTCGAGGACGGCGAGAAGGCCCACGCGTCATCGGTGGTCGGTGCGGCAGTGCCCTGACGAGCGATCGCGATCGCATCGACCAGGGTGCCATCGTCTCGCGTGTAGACGCTGAAGGTGTAGGTGCCCGCCACCGGTACGCTGAGCACGCCGCTCACCGCCCACTGCGAGGCTTGCGAGGCTCCGACCACCGAGCTCGCGTTGCCGGCCGTGGTTCCCTGCGTCAACCCGACATACACCGAGCGGTCCGACAGTGGGATCGCGATGGTGGCTCCCACGTTGCCGCTGGTGTTGTTGACGTTGCTAAATCCGCTGGGATTTACTGAGACGTTCGCGTTGGCGAAGGTCCTGCCGACGGAGAACTCGGTGGTCGAGTTGTTGCCCGTCGTCTCCCACACCTCGATCAACGAGCCCGTATTGGTGTTGGGATTTCCGGTCGAGCCGTTGAAGTGCCATCCACCATACCCGAGGATCAAGGACGGAGCCGTGGTGGTGACTGCCGGCGGGTTCGGGCCTTCGTTGTTGTTGCCCGACGCCACGCTGTTGCTAACAATCGCAGTATCGAACGAGCCGGCCCGGATCACGACGAGACCCGTGAAGCTCGTGCCCGAACCTGACGTGTACGCCTGATACGTCTGCGCTCCTGCGACGGTTGCGACCCTGAATGCGATCGACATCCGCGCGTCCGCGTTTCCGTCGTCCAGGACCTGCGTCAGGATCTGCGTGAACCCGCTCTGGAGCGTGTGCGTGGGAACGCCGCCGTTGGTCACGAACGACCACGTCGACACCACCACGAGATCGCCGACCGCGGTTGTAGCTGGGGCGGTCGGTGCGAGCGTTGTCGTTGCTGTCGTCGAGCCTCTGATTGGATCCCCGGCAGGGGCCTGCATCTTCACCCACGCGAAATGGTTTCCTGCCGACAGGTTAAGCCGGTAGTCCATGCGCGACGACTGGGTGAGTGCGTTCGCGGCGGAGCTGACGAACAGACCGTTCTCGGGGACCTGCATCGAGGTCGTGCCGTTGGAGGTCGTCGGTGAGACCTGCGTCCAGGCGCGCTGCGCGGCCGGAGCGCCGATCGTCGTGTTGGCAAAAAAGTCCTCTGCCTCGAGGAACACGAAGTCACTGACGTTCGCGGTCGTCGGGCCAGCGACACCCGCTGCAGGGTACGCCGTGTGCGGCATACACATCAGCTGCCACTCGGCCTCGGTGCAGAGCTGCGCTCCCATCGCCGTACAGACTGCTTCGGCGTCGGGCTGCTTGATGTTGGTCCACGGTTGCACGTTCTGCTTGCTGCACGCGAACTGGTTCACGGTGCCCTGGAACGTGCCGGAGGAGTCGGTGCGCGATGCCTCGAACTTCATGATCTGACGGGTCGAGGCCGTTGGGCTGCTCGTCGACGCATTGAGGCCCGGGATGTCCACCCATTCCTGACCTGCGAGATTGCCGGTCTCGGCACCGTCGTCGACGAGACCATTGCAGTTGTTGTCGAGGTTGTCGCACTGCTCCGCGCTCGAGGCGTCACCCGGCACGTTGATCACGCAGCGCGCAGGCCCCGTGCCGCTCGCCGGACACTGCACGGTGCCGGTGCCGCGACACTGGCCCTGCTTGAGCACGGTGCCGAGCGTGCCGTCTTCGCTGCACGGCGCGTCCTTGTTCGCGATGTTGTCGGTCGGCGTCCCGAACTGCGCTTCGTCGACCAGCCCATCGCAGTCGTTGTCGATGCCGTCGCACGCGGTCTCCGGCACCACGTTGCCATTCGCATCCTGCGAGACGGTTCCGTCGTAGTCGCAGCGGAAGCCCTTGACGCCCTGGCACGAGGCGCCCGCACCCGCGCACGCACCCACCGTGAGGCAGAAGTTCGCCGGCGCGGGGATGTTCTCTGCGCAGTCACCACACGGCGCCGGCGGGTTGTTGCCGGTCGCCGGGTTGCAGTCGTCGTCGATGCCGTTGCAGACCTCGATCGAGCTCTGGATCGTGCACGGACCGAACTCGCAACCGTTCCCGGGCTGGCCGTCGTTGTCGTGGAACGTCGCCTCACAGCCGAGCACCGTGCAGTTGCCGCCGGAGCAGCCCTCGAACGCGTTGGGTAGGTTGCAGACGTTGTTGCATGTACCGCAGTTCGTGGCGTCGTTCTGGAGGTCGGTGTTCTCGTCCTTGACGCCATCGCAGTCGTTATCCTTGTTATCGCAAGCCTCGAAGCCCGGACCCTGCGGAGGTCCCTGGTTGGGGATCTGCCCGCAGACCGTGCCGCCAGCGCCATCGCACGCCAGCTCACCGACCTGGCACTCGCCCTCGTTCGGGCTACCCACGAGCGGACCACCCGAGCACTGGCAGCTCGCCTGACCGCAGAGCGCCTGCGGGCTGACCTCTTCGTCGAAGTCGCCATCACAATCGTTGTCCTTGCCGTCGCACAGCTCGGCCGTGCCGAACGGCGCGGTGACGCCGCCGATCGGACAGTTGAGCGCCTGCGGGGTGCCGCAGTTGAGCCCGCACTGGACCGCGCCTGTCTGGGTGTTGCAGTGGAGTGTGCCGCGTACGCATTCACCTTGATCGGTGCCGCAGAACGCGCCGCCACCGGGGTCGTTCTCGTCGGTCAGGCCGTTGCAATCGTCATCCTTGAGGTTGCACTCCTCGGGCTTCGGATTCTTGGTGCACGTGACCACGCCCACACCAGGGACGCACTGCTTGACGCCACCGGCGCACTCGCCAACAACGTTGTCGCAAGGATCGCCGATCGTCGGGAGCGGGCCTTCGTCGGTCGCGCCGTCGCAGTCGTTGTCCTTGTTGTCGCAGACCTCGTTGCCGGTCGGGATGCATTGCCCGCCATCGCCGTCGGACGGAGCTCCACCGTCCCCATCGGTCGGACCGCCGTCGCCGGGGCCATCACCGCTACCGCCGTCCTCGTTCGCGCAGTTGTTGATGCAGTAGTCGTTCACCTTGCAAGCGCTGAGTGCGCTGCCGAGAACGACGAGCAGTCCGAGAGCGATCGTTTTCACGAGCGCGCCTCCTTCTTGGAAGACGAGCGCCGGCGAACGAACAGCAGCGCGATGCCGAGCAGCAGGAACCCGGCGTCACCACCGGTGCTACAGCCACCACCACCGCCCGCGGTCACGCGAGTCTCGGTGCCACCGTCGGGGCCGAGGTCGTCGGGATCGAAGCAGGTGCCACCGCGGCAGATCTGATCCGGCTCCGGGCATGCCGTGCCGACGCACAGATCGGGCTCGCACGTTCCGCCGTTGTTGTTCGGGTTGCAGTACTCGCCCTGCGGGCACGTGATCGTGCCGCAGCCATCGGGCACGCACTGACCCGAGTTGTCGTTGCATGCCTGACCGAACGCACAGGGCGCTCCGCACGGGTCGGCTTCACAGACACCGAGACGGCAGCGCTGGCCCGACGGGCAGTCGATGTCGGCGCAGCTGAACACGCAGTTGCCACCGGCGCAGTACTGGTCGGTCGGGCACACGACGTCCTTGCAGAGATTCGTCACGCAGACGCCGGCGATGCAGTTCTGGTTCTCGGAGCAGCGATCCGGGAACGTGGTGCAGTCGTCCGCCTTGCACTCACCGGTCTCCGGGATGCAGACGAAGTCCGCCGGGCACTCGGCGACCGTGCAGGCGTCGACACACGTCCCGGTGTTGCCGGCGGCGTTGACCTGACAGACCTGCTTGGTGCCGTTCTGCGGCGGGCAGGTGATGCCGAAGCACGGGTCGGTGATGCACAGACCACGGCAGGTGCAGTCGGTACGTGCGGGGTTCTGCGTGCAGACGTCTCGCGGATCGCTGAAGCCAGCGGGCGGCGTGTTCGCGAGACAGCAGTTCGCACCGGTGCAGCCAGGGGCGGTGCTGCACGCCGGAAGCATGCTGCAACCCGTGCCCTCTTGCTTGCAGAACTTGCCGAGCGGGCACGGGAACTCGGTCTGCGCGCACGCGAACGCGCACTGGCAGAACTCGTTGCAGATCGCGCCGGCGGCGCACAGGTTGCCTTCGTCGGTCTGACCGTTGCAGTTGTTGTCCGAGCAGTCGCAGCTCTCCTGCTGTGCGGGCTCGGCCTGACAGAGCTTGGTGCCGCTCGCGCAGACCTGCTCGCCGGCGCACGTGTTCGGACCGCCGCTGCAGCTACACGCGCAGCAGCAGTTGTTGCTCGTGCAGGTCGGCGAGGCATCGCAGCTCGCCGGCTTCGGGTTGCAGGTCGCCGGGAAGCCCGGCTTTGGCGTCTGGTCATCGCACGCGAAGTCTTCGTCGATCAGGTTGTCGCAGTCGTCATCGACGTTGTTGCAACCGTCGTTGCCCGGCGGCTGCGCGACCGAGTTGCACGACAGCACACCGCCCACGCACTGCGTGGTACCGATACCGCAACCGTTGCTGCAGTCGGCGGCCTGGAAGTCTTCGTCGATCAGGTTGTCGCAGTCGTCGTCGAGACCATTGCAACCGTCGGTACACGAGTCCGGCGCGTTGTTCGTCGCGCTGTTGCACGGCTTGACCTCGTTCTGGCAGCTACCGAAGTTGTTCGGCGGGCCGGCGACGACGGGGCACACCTTGAAGCCGGGGTGACAGATGTTCTCGGGGATCGGGTTATTGCTCGGATCACCCGGGTTGTTGCGCGGATCATCGACCGCGAAGTTCTCCGGTGGCAGCGGGTTCATCGTCGAGCACTGCGCCTGGAGTCCGTCCTTGATGCCGTCGCAGTTGTCGTCGAGCCCGTTGCACGTCTCGGTGGTCGGCGTCTGTGCCGTGCAGCCACCGAAGCCGCTGCAACCGGGCGCGCCTGGTAGCGGACCGCAGTTCGCGACGAAGTTGCAGGTCTCGACGCCCGAGCACGTCCCGGTGCCACACGGGCGCGTCAGCTTCGGACCGTTGGTGCTCGCCTCGTCGATCCGGCCATCGCAGTCGTCGTCGCGACCGTTGCACTGCTCCTGCTGGGGCGAGCACGAGCAACCTGTGAGGTTCTCGTCGATCTTGCCGTCGCAGTCGTCGTCGAGGTTGTTGCAGGTCTCACCGCACGCGGTGGTCGTGGTCGACCCGTTGACGACGAGGAAGGTCCCATTGCACGTGACCGTCTGCGCACTACACGCGAGGCCAGTCTCCGCGGTGTTGCAGACCAGCGTGCCGGTGCGCACGCACTGACCGACCGCGCCGTTGCTGCAAGCTTCGTTCTTGGCCGGCTCGAAGTCCTCGTCGATTAACAAGTCGCAGTCGTCATCGAGACCGTTGCACTTCTCGGTCTTGATCGCGTCGTCGAGGATCGACGAGATCGCGAGTTGCAGCCCGGTCTCGTCGGAGGCGTAGAAACCTTCGTTGCCGGCGACGTCCGGCGCACCGCCAGCGTGAGCGAGATCCTCGATGTCGACGTCGCCGGGGCTGATGCCGAAACCGATCGGCTTGGTCTGGATGCGGTACTGCTTGTTGTTGACGACGGTGCGCAGCAGCGCGTCGGCGCCAGTGTTCGCACCGTCCGCATTGCCACCACAGGTCTCGTCACCATCGGTCAGCATGACGGTGATATAGGGGCGGCACTGCTCGAGGCAGCAGCAGTTGGTGGCGTCGGCGCAGTTCGCGTTGGCGTTGCAGGTGGTCGGGTTGGGATTGCACGACGCCGGCTTGCCGGGCTTGGGAAGAAACGCGTTGTTCGTGGGGTCGTTCACGATCGGAGAGAACCCGGCGAGGGCGCTCGGCCAGATCGTGAAGTTCGTCGAGTTCTGCGTCCCTTGCCAGTACAGCTTGCTGCCGTTGAGCGAGCCCTCGATCGGCGTGTTGCCGCTGGCTTGCCAGATCTCGGGGTTCCCGACGCAGGTCTCGGTCGCTGGACAGTCCGTGTTGAACTGGCACGTCGTCGTCGTGGTGACGCTGCACAGACCTGCGCGACACACGTTGCCGGTGAGGTTGACCCACGCTTCCGCGCTCTCGTTGTTGCCGTCGACGAGCGGCGTCAGCAACTGGAACATGTCGCCGTTCGTGTTGCAGGTCGCCGACCCGGAGGTTCCCGCACCGGTCGAGGTACACCCGGCGGGGAACGTGTTCGCGGTCGTCGTTCCCGAGTCGGCCATGCGGAAGCGACCGAGCGCGAACACCATGTCGCCATACGAGTTGACGATCTTGCGGATCGCACAACGTGCGTGATCGAGGCGCGTGTCATTGCCGCCGCAACTCGGTGGGCCCGAGCCGGTGGCAGAGCCCATCGATCCTGACGTGTCGAGCACGAACACGACGTACGGCTTCAAGGGATCGCCGGCGCGTGCGACGTCGGGCGACAACATGACCGCGAGTGTGGCTACCCCTAGCCACACGAAAAATTTCCGCATGAGGTCGCCATTGTAGAGAAATCGCGAGCGAAGAAGCGAATCCCTTGGGCACTGTTTGGGGTAGCGACCGTGAGGAGATCACGGTCTACCTACATAGGTACTTCCTACCGAGACAACAGCGCGCGACCGATCACCTTGAGGGCGAGGATCGGCTTCACTCCCTCGAAGATCGGCAGCACCTGGGCATCCGCAACGTAGCGACTGATCGGGTATTCCTCGGCGTAGCCCCAGCCGCCGTGGAGCAGCTGACCGAGCTGCGTGACCTCGACGGCGACGTCGCACGCGAACAGCTTCGACATCGCGGCCAGCATGATCGCATCGGGGGCGTTGGTATCGAAGCTGCGCGCCGCCGCATACGTGATTCCCCGAGCTGCGATCAGGCGCGTGGCCATCCGACCGAGGTGATAGCGGGTCAGCCCGTAGTCGCCGATCGGTCGCCCGAACTGCGTTCGCTCGGCGACGTAGCGCGCGGTGTGCTCGACCGCGGCCTGCGTCAGCCCGCAGGCTCGACCGCCGGTCTGGAGTCGACCCGCCGCGAAGCCCGCCATCTGCAGCGCGAAGCCGCGGCCGATGCCCGCGTCACCACCGACGACCTGGGCGTCGGGCACCAGCCAGTTCTCGAACGCGAGCGTGAACGAGTGCATGCCGCGATAGCCCGGCGTGCGATCGGCCTTGCCCGTCAGCGTACCGCCACCGGGCTGCGTGACGCTCAGCTCGTGGCCGTCGAACCGCGGCTTGTCGACGATGAACAGCGTCAGGCCCTTCGCCCCACCCTCCCCCGTCCGTGCGAGGAGAGCGATCACGTCGGCGCGTCCCGCGAACGTGCACCACGCCTTCGCGCCGGTGATCTTCCAGCCACCCTCGGTGCGCTCGGCTTTGCAGCTGAGCGATGCGACGTCGGAGCCGACGTTCGGCTCGGTCACCGAGATCGCTGCCATGATCTCGCCGCTCGCGAGCTTCGGAAGCCACGTCTGCTTTTGCTCCTCGGTGCCCCCGGCGAGCAGCGCCTTCGCCAGGATCTCGGGACGCGTGATCAACGAGCCGGCGGCGGCGAGCGACGCGCGCGAGAGCTCCTCGGTGGTCAGGATCATGGCGAGGTTGCCGAGCTCGTTCCCGCCGTAGGTCTCGGGGATCGAGAGCCCGAAGTAGCCGAGCTTCGCCATCTCGGAGATCACGCGCTCGGGCACCAGCTCGTCGTGGTGATGGATCCGCTCGGCATGAGGAGAGACCTCGCGCTCTGCGAACGTGCGGACGTTCGAGCGGACCTCGCCGAGCATCTCGTCGAGCGGCCACGCGGGGATCCCGGTGGCGATCACCGCCGCACCGATCGCTTCGACGGCACTCGGATCTAACCCCGCGGCGATCTCGGCGGCTGCGGCGTCGGGATAGCGCAGCTCGCCGAGCGCGAGCGCGGGCGCGATCGGTGCGAGTCGATAAGGAATCGACGCGGCGAGCTCCGCCGCAGCGACGGCCGCGAGCTCGGCCACCGCCTCCGGTGCCGCAGCGAGCTCGGCGATCACGCGCGCCTCGGTCGCGGCATACGCGACGCGCTCGACGACGACCTGATGTTGGTCGATCCCCGCGCCTCCGTTCGTCAGCGCGCGCGCCGCAGCCACGGCGCGGTCGGCAAGCTCGCGGGAGGCATCGGCGATCCGCTGTCGGTCGATCATGCTCCGTGCTTACCCCCAGAGCTCGCCCGAGTCGACCTCCGACGCACGTTCCTCGCTACTTCGAGATCCGCTTGCGCAGCTTCTCGCGGCTGTCGTCGAACGCCAGCTTCTTGTAGAGCACGAAGCTGTTCTGCGGATCGACGGCGTGCCCGAACGCGGCAACCGCGACCTCGATCTTGCCCTCGTCGAACGACAGCATGCCCATCAGCGCCGCGATCTGATTCGTCGTGAACCAGTTGAGGCGCGCGGCGTCGCGGACCACGCCAACCTTGTCGTCGTCGAACGAAGCGCCGCGCACCGCGGACACCAGCTGATTGAACGCGGCATCCGCCATCGCCTGGTTCGTCGGCGCCCGCGCTGGTTCTTCCTTCTTGCTCGCGATCTGCTCGATGATCTTCTTCGCGGCGCCGATCTGCTGCTGTAGCTGCACGGCCTGCGCACGAAGGGTCTTGCGCTCCTGCTTGTCCTGGACCTCGTCGGCAACGTCGACGAGCCCGTTCGCGTCCTTGTCGATCTCGCCGAGCCCCTGCACCACCACGGCGAGCCCGACATCCTGCTTCGCCGCGCGGCGCGCGAGGCCCTTGAGATCGTCACCGAGATCGGTGGCCGCGCTCGCGAACTTCTTGCGCGCGCCGCGATCGTCCGAGCTCTGCGCGGTCTTCGACAGGGCGTGCGCTGCGTTGCCGAGCTTGTCGAGCGTCTCGGAGATCACCGAGCGCTCCTGCGCGGAGTCGGCATCGGCGCGGGACGCAGCGACGATCACGAGCAGAAGTGAGAACACCAGCATCGAGAAGCCAAGTTTCGGCGAGCGGATCATCGAGTCCTCCTGAGGGGCCCCGGAAGATAGGGATTCGCGGCGCGCTCACAACCGATAGTTCGAGCACTTCACCTGCAGTTCACGCGAACGCGAAGTCGCCGTAAGGCACCTCACGTCACTCACAGGAAGCGATCCAAGATCCTCACGACTTCTGCGCCATAGTGGCCGCCGAACAACACGGCGTGGGCGGCGAGTGGATAGAGCTGCCAGAGAGCAACGCGCTCGCGCCACCCCGCGGCGAGCGGCGCGACCTCTTGATAGGCACCGACCAACTCGTCCGAGACGTCGCCGAACAGCGCGAGCATCGCGAGATCGACCTCGCGATGACCGCCGTACACCGCGGGATCGATCAAGCAGGGTGCGCCGTCGACCGCGACCACGTTGCCCCACCACAGATCGCCGTGCAGCCGCGCCGGCGACTCTCGCGGTCCCCAGATGTCGCGCTCGCGCAACAGCTCCAGCTTGTCGCGCACGTCGGGCATCGCACCTCGCATGCGGGCTTGTTCGCACAGCGGCCCGACGCGGCGGTCGATCCACTGTCCGACCGCAGTGCGCGCCCCGGTGTTGTCCTGCGGCAGCGTCGCGAGAAAGCTCGGGCGGTGATGACCGAACATCGGCGCGCCGAGGGCGTGGAGCTGCGCGAGCCCGCGGCCGAGCTCCTCGTCGAAGCGAGCTCCCTTCGCACCGATCGCCAACCACTCGAGTGCAAGGACTCGGTCGGTGACGGCGAGGACCTTCGGAACCCACAGCGGTCCGGCGGCGAGCCAGCCGAGCCCCGCTGCCTCGGCGGCGTACATCCCGGCAGGCGGATCCGCGTGGGTCTTGACGAAGATCTTGCGGCCGTCGGCGAGCGTGGCCTCGTACGCGTCGTTGATGTCGCCACCTGCGATCGATCGTGCGTTGACGATCTCCACCCCGCCAAGCTCCTCAGCGAGCGCGTGTTTCCAGCTCACGCCGGGTTCATACGTTCGCGGACGTGTGCGATCAAGCCGGCACAGGCGCGCTCGCACTGATCGAGCACCTTCTCGAACCCCTCCTCGCCGCCACTGTATGGATCCGGGACCTCGGCGCCCGAGGGGGCCGTGGGATCGAAGCTACGAAGGAGTCGCACGTCGGGTTGCTCGCGCCGCTCGGTGAGCAGCGTCAGGTGGCGCAGGTTCTCGCGGTCCATCGCGATGACCAGATCGAATTGATCGAGATCGTGGCGCGTGAACTGCCGCGCGCGATGCGTCAGCTCGACGCCGCGCTTCGCTGCCGCGGAACGCGTTCGTGGATCGGGGAGCTCACCAGCGTGCCATGCACCGGTGCCCGCACTATCGATCGTCACGCGATCGGCGAGGCCGGCAGCGGCGAGCAGCTTCGCCATCACGCCTTCCGCGGTGGGCGATCGACAGATGTTCCCGAGGCAGACGAAACAGATCCGCACGGGGACGAGCCTACTCGCGTTTCAGGAGTCGCCGGTGTCGAGCTCGCCCGTCCAGTACAAATAGTCTGTCCACGCATCCGGGATCGAGCGCAGCGAGATCCGGATCGCGACGGCCGGCACCCAGTTCGGCTGCTTCGGCTCGGTAAGCAGCGACATGCTCGCTTCACGCGGCGTGCGTCCGCCCTTCTGGCGGTTGCACAGGTAGCAGCAGGTCACGATGTTCGTCCACTCGGTCTTGCCGCCCTTGGAGCGCGGCATCACGTGGTCGTACGTCAGCTCGCCGATCGACGCGCGCTTACCGCAGTACTGGCAGCGATAGTTGTCGCGCGCGTAGATGTTGACGCGCGAGAACTTGACGGGACGGGCGTGGCGACGGAACGCGCGCAACAGCCGGACGACCGCGGGAATCTTGATGATCAAGCTCACCGAGCGGACGCCGTGGTCGTACTCCTGCAGCACCTCGACCTTGCCGAGGAACAGCAACGTGATGGCGCGCTGCCAGGAGATGACCTTGATCGGTTCAAATCCCTGGTTCAGCAGCAGCGTTTGCGAACCGTCCATGAAACCCCTTGAAGAACGAATGTAGCATCGAGATGCAAAGTGGCGAGATTTGCAGCCTGACGTGCGATCTCGACCACATACGGTCGGCCTGCTCGGTTTTGCAGTTTGAAAACGATTTTCAAATGATGCGGGTGGTGATACCCACTGTACGTGCCGACCCTTGCCGAGATCCCGCTCGGACGCGCCGTCGTCGTGCGTGAAGTGAAAGGCGGAAATGCGTTCCGCCGGCGGCTCCTCGAGCTCGGTCTGGTGCCGGGTACGAGCGTGAAGATCGTGACCGTCGCGCCGCTGGGTGATCCGCTGCGGATCGCGATCCGCGACGGCGAGTGGTCGATCCGCCGCGAAGAGGCGGCGCGGATCCAGGTCGACGCGCCGTTGTCGGCGACGACGACGGCTCAGGCGAAGGCGCCGTGACGCGGAAGCAGATCCTCCTCGCGGGCAATCCCAACGTCGGCAAGACCACGCTGTTCAACGCACTCACCGGGCTGTCGGCGAAGGTCTCGAACTATCCCGGCATCACGGTCGAGGCGAAGCGCGGCACGCTGAAGCTGCCGAGTGGTGATGCGGACCTCCATGATCTCCCGGGCACGTACAGCCTCAACGCACGGAGCGCCGAGGAAGCTCTCGCGTTCGATGCGATCGCCGCACGCGATGGCAACCCGCCCGATGCCGTGATCGTCGTGCTCGATGCGACCCAGCTCGCACGCTGCGCATACCTCCTGCTGCAGTGTCAGGAGCTCGGTGCGCGATGCGTGGTGGCGTTGACGATGGTCGACGAGGCGAAGACGGCGACGCCCGATCCGGCAGCACTCGCGAGGCTGTTCGAGTGCGAGGTCGTCGCGGTGACCGCGCGGACGCGCCTCGGACTCGATCAGCTCCGCGCGGCGGTCGATCGAGCGACCAAGTTGCCGCCGAAACCGATCTGGCGCTGGGAGCCGACGGCCGAGCTACGAGCGCGGCTCGACTCGATCTCCGGTGAGCGTGACGCGATCAGCCTGTGGGCCGTCACCAACGTCGAGCCGCGTTCGGGCTCGCCCGACGACGACGAGCTCGAGATCGGAGACGAGCTGCGCGCCGCGGCGCTCGACAAGACCGGCCTCGATCTCGATGCCCCGATCCTCGCGCGCTGGGCGTGGCTCGATCGCGAGATCCCGAAGCTGATCAAGAAGCCGGTCGATCGCAGTCGCACGCAGAAGATCGATCGAATCCTGATGCACCGCGTGCTCGGGTTCGGCGTGTTCCTCGCGGTGATGACCGTGCTGTTCATGTCGCTGTTCTGGTGGGCACAGCCGTTGATCGATCAGGTCGACGGCTTGTTCGGCTGGCTCGGCGAGCAGCTGCGCGGTGCGCTCGGCGAAGGTGTGTTCACCGACTTCCTCGTCGACGGCGTGATCGGCGGCGTCGGCTCGGTGATGGTGTTCCTGCCGCAGATCCTGCTGCTGTTCCTGTTCCTCGGCTTCCTCGAGGACTGTGGCTACCTCGCCCGCGTGGCGTACCTGATGGATCGCATCATGCGATCGATGAACCTGCACGGCCGCGCGTTCGTGCCGATGCTGTCGGGCTTCGCGTGCGCGGTCCCCGCGATCATGGCCACGCGCACGATGGAGCGTCGCCGCGATCGCATCCTGACGATGATGGTCGTACCGCTGATGACCTGCTCGGCGCGACTGCCAGTCTACACGCTCGTGATCGCCGCGCTGATCCCCGGCTCGGCGCTGACCCAGGCGCTGCTGATGGTCGGCATGTATCTGTTCTCCGTCGTCACCGCGCTGGCGGCGGCCTGGATCATGTCGAAGACGGTCAAGCCGCTGAAGGCGAAGCGGCTGCCGTTCTTCATCGAGCTGCCGCCGTATCGGTTTCCCCGCATCGGCGACGTGCTCCGCATGATGTGGAGCAAGTCGTCGTTCTTCCTCCACGAAGCCGGCACCGTGATCCTCGCGTGCTCGATCGTGCTGTGGGCGTTGCTCGCGTTCCCGCGCGAGCTTCCCGAGGGTTCGACCGACTACGCCGGGCTGATCGAGAAAGCCGAGCAGGCCGGCGATGACGAGCTCAAGACGCGCTACGAAGCGGAGCACAAGGGCGCCCTGGTCGCCAACAGCTACGGCGGCCGGATCGGTCACGCGATCGAGCCCGCGATCAAGCCGCTCGGCTTCGACTGGAAGATCGGCATCGGCATCGTCGGTGCCTTCGCAGCGCGCGAGGTCTTCGTGTCGACGATGGGCATCGTCTACTCGGTCGGCGAGGTCGATGCTGGCGACGACGAATCCACCAAGCCGCTACGCGCAGCCCTCTCCGACGCGAAGAACCCGGACGGCTCCAAGGCGTACACGCCGCTGGTCGGCCTGTCCCTGATGATCTTCTTCGCCCTCGCCTGCCAGTGCATGAGCACCCTCGCCGTCGTCAAGCGCGAGACCGGTGGCTGGCGATGGCCGCTGTTCCTGTTCGGCTACATGACGGTGCTCGCCTGGGTCGTCAGCTTCGCCGTCTTCCAGATCGGCACG
>JBBQJJ010000030.1:0-35811 GCA_038325805.1 Haliangiales bacterium | reverse complement strand
CTCCACGTCATCAACGAGCGCAAGTTCCAGAACGGTCCGGACGTGATCCAGGTGCCCCTGATCTCGCTCTATGCGGCGTCGAACGAGGTGCCCAACGACGAGAACCTGGCGGCGATGTTCGACCGCTTCCTCGTGCGCGTGCTGTCTGACAACCTCGACAGCTATCACTTTCACGAGCTGATGAAGAAGGGCGTGTCGCTCGAGCTCCGCAAGGTGACCGGGCGCGGCGTCGATGCGCAGGGCAAGCCGATGGGCCCGCTGACGCCGATCATTTCTGCTCGCGACCTCCGAAACATCCAGGGGAACTTCGACAAGTTCATGCAGCTCCCCGAGGAGTTCCTCACCAAGTACAAGGGACTCGTCTTCCAGATCCGCAGCGAGGGCATCAGCGTCTCGGATCGCCGCGCGGTCAAGCTGCTCAAGCTGTTCGCCGCGAGCGCCGTGTTCGACGGCCGCACGCGCGTCCACGACGGCGACTTCTTCATCCTCCGCCACATCTGGAACAACCTCGATCAAGTCGAGCTGCTCGAAGAGATCGTCAACCCGGTGGTCGATTCGTACTACCGCGAGCATCCAGACGAGCGCCGGTTCATCGGGCCGTCGGCATCGCTCGACGACCTGCTCGCCGAGCTCGGCGTGATCCGCGAGATGCTGACGTCCGGGGCAGAGCTCTCGGACATCCAGCTGTTCAGCCAGCTCAAGAACCTCAACGAGATCAAGGTCGCACTCGCCACCCTCCCGGGGGAAGCGGCGGCGCGGATGATCCGCGAAGTCGATCAGTTGCTCGAGACCGTGTTCGCTTCGTCGAAGTTCGGCCTGTAAAGATCAGATCGTGAACGACGCAGCAAAGCTCGCGCTCCAGCGCGCGCGCGAGGCGGAGATCGTCGGCGCGCTGCCCGAAGCGGTGCAGGCGTATGACGAAGCGATCCGGCTCGATCCCGACGAGGTCGGCGTCTACAGCGCGAAGGGCCTGTTCCTCGGCCGGCGAGGGCGGATCCTCGAAGCGGTCGAGATGTTTCGCCGCTCGACCGAGCTCAAGCCTACGTACGTCGACCACTACAACACCGGCAACATGTTGCACGCGCTCGGGCGCAACGACGAAGCGTTCGTCGAGTTCGATGCTGCGGTCGCGATCGATCCATCGCAGACCGAGGGCTGGTGCAATCGCGGCGTCGCGCTCTATGCCCTGGGCCGCAGTGACGAGGCGAAGACCTCCTTCGATCGCGCGATCGCACTCGACGACCGATCGGTCAACGCCTACCACTGCAAGGCGATCCTGATGCAGAAGACCGGCGATAAGGCCGCGGCGGTCTCCGCGCGTCGCAAGGTCACCGAGCTCGCGCCGAGCGCCGCCGCGTACATCGATCTCGCGAACGCGCTGCGCGATGGTCTCGGCCCGCAGATCCTGTGGGAGCCGAAGGGCGTCGAGGAGCAGATCGTCGAAGCGCTCGACGCCGCGCTGTCGATGCCGTGTGACCAGAGGCAGCATGTGTGGTGCTGGGCGGAGAAGCTGCTACGTCTCCAGCGCATCGCGCACGGCCGGCAATCGGCGCGTCGCGCGGGCGCGCCGATCGAGGACGGTCCGGCGATCCTCCGCTATTACGAAGCGGCCCAGGTCGCCGTCGGGATGTATCCCGAGGACCAGTGGATGAGCGAGAAGCGCGACGATGCGCAGCTGCTCAAGATGAGCCTGCCGCTGCTGTGAGCTACTTCCAGGGCAGCTCGGGGATGTAGTCCATCTTGACGAGCTCGACGCCGTTGTGGCGAAGGATCTGGTACGCGGTCGTGCAGTGGAAGTGGAAGTTCGGTAGCGCGAGGTGATCGAGGTAGTCGCCGCCCCGCAGGCTCTTGCCCTCGGGGAAGTAGGCGTGGCGACACGGCCGCTCGTCCGCGCCGTCGAAGTCTTCCTTGGTGAATGTCGCGAGGTAGTCGCAGACCGTCTTGATGCGTGCGCGCACCTCCGCGACCGTCTTCTCGGTATCCGGATGCGCCGGGGCGTCCTTGCCGGCCAGCTTCGCGCACGCCAACTTCGCCTGATCGCACGCGGCCTGGATCTGGCGGAGGAACGGGTACTGATCAGGCGCGAGCCGCGCCTGCATCAAGATCTCGACGTCGAACTTCTTGTGCTCCGCGAGGGTGGTGGCCTTGTCGAGCCACTTGTCGATCGCGCGGAGGTGCTTGGTGAAGATCGGGACGGTCGCGTCGTACAGGTTCATGGAGGCGATACTACCCGACAGGCTGCGTGCTAGTTTCCAGACGTGCCGATTCCGGCGGAGCGGAGACGCAGCTTCCTGGCGCGCCAGGTCGCGACCATGGTGCTGTCGCATGTCCAGGTCGACACCCCGATGGCGATCGTTCGCGCTGCCGCGTGGAGTAACTCGCTCGCTCGCATGGGCGTCCACCTGCCACTGTTCCTGATCCATGACATCGGCGTGATGCTGTCGATGACGCGGGGGACCGGCGGATACACGCTCCGCGGTCGCGAAGCCCAGCTCGCGCGCGTCCAGATGCCGGGAACGCTGAGAGGGCAGCTCGAGCAGTACCGCAAGCTACTCGAGAACATCGCCGCCTCCGAAGTCACCGAGCGGCTCGCCGGCTTGCGCCTGCGCGACGAGATGGTCGCCGTGCTGCTGTCTCGAATCCTCGGCGATACCTACAACCGCTGGCGCGATCGCAGCAAGAGCGCGGGTGCCGAGCCACTGCCGCTCGATCTCGGCATCCTCGGCGAGGTCGACTTCGCGGATCACTTCAAGGACTTCGATCCGCGCGGCCTGTGGGCGTTCGTCGAGCACCTGGTCACGCAGTCGATGCACATCTACACGCAGGTCGAGCTCATCGATCTCGACACCGTGCGCTTGCTCGGGCTGTTCAAGGAGGACAGCGCGTCGGGCAGTGAGGCGCTCGGCGGTGCGATCGATCTCGTCGATCTGTTCGCTGCGCTCGGCTCGCCCGAAGCCAACGACGTCGCGAACTTCTCGCTCGACCTGCTCCCCTCCGTGCTCGAGACCCGCCGCACCACGGGTGCGCAGACGTTCGCCGTCGACGGGTACGCTTCGATCGAGCGCAAAGGCAACATCGATTCGCTCGTGCTGTCCGAGCTCGCGTACGACCGCGAGATCTTCGAGCAGAAGGTCGTCGATAGCGAGTTGCTCTACTACGGTCGAGAGAAGCAGCGCGAGGACGAGCGTCGGCTGCAGTACCTCCTGATCGATTGCTCCGCGTCGATGCGCGGCCAGCGCCAGGTGTTCGCGCGCGGTCTCGCGCTCGCGCTGATCAAGAAGCTGACCCTCGAGGGCGACGAGATCTGGGTGCGGTTCTTCGACTCGCGCCTCCACGAGACCATCAAGATCGGGCGCTCCGGTCAGGTGCCGGTGCCGTACCTCCTGAGCTTTCGCAGCGAGCGTGGCCGCAACTACGGCAAGGTGTTCCGCCAACTGCTCGTCGAGGTCACGCGCCTGCGCCGCGAGCAGAAGCGCCGCGTCGTGCTCTACACGATCACGCACGGCCAGTGTCACATCGAGCCCGAGCTGATGACGTCGCTCAAGCAGCAGGCGTTCCTCTACGGTGTCGTCGTGTTGCCTTCGAGCGACCATCTCCCCGAGTTCGTTGCCCAGCTCGATCGCTCGCAGATCGTCAGCGGCGACGTGCTCACCAGTCGTGCCGAGCGGCAGCGGCGCGCGCTCGATATCGTCGGCGACGCCACGCGCTCCACCCCGCGCCCGCAACCGCCCACGCAGGCGGTCTCGTCGGAAAGCCTTCGCCTGCCGAAACAGCCCGGCGCTGGTGAATCCCTGCGCATGCGTCGCGCGAGTGAGTCACCCCTCCCGAAGCCGCCTCGCTGATGGCGCGTCGCACGTTCAACTCGATCGAGTCCACCGCCGACCAAGCAGAGGCGATGGTCCAGCAGGGTCGTTGGGCCGAGGCCGAGCGCCACTATCGCGAGCTGATCGGCCAGACCCACGTCATCAACTACGAGTACGACGATTGGTTGCGCCGGCTCGGCGAGATCTATCAGCACCTCAAGCGCCCGCGCGAGGCCGCGTTCGTCTACCTCTATCTCCACTACTTCGATCTGGCGCGCAGTCAGCTCGGCGGTGACGAGCACGTCGCACTGCGTGCCCGCCTCTCCGAGATCGAGAAGAAGTGGACCGACGCTGCGCAGCTCTACCAACGCGCGCGCCTCCCGGTGCACGCCGCGGTCGCGTTCGAGAAGGCGAAGCAGTTCACCGACGCTACCGCCGCGTGGAAGGCGCTCGTCCACGCCGCCGGCCTCGTCCAGCGCCCCTACGAACAAGCGCTCGTCCACTTCAACTATGGCCTCGCCGCCGTTCGCCTCGACGCGGGCTCCACCGAAGCGCGACGCGCGCTGATCGAATCGCAGCGCAAGCTCGAGCAGGTCGCCGACGACTTCGAGCAGGTCGGCGAGCTCGAGCGCGCCTTCGACTGCTTCCAGATTCTGCTCAAGCTCGGCAAGGAATCGGCGCAGTTCGAGAACCTCGCCGAGGGCTACGTCAACTGCATCCGCGTCCTCCGCGACGACAACCTCAAGTTCTACGTCCTCCAGTACTACGAGGACTTCATCAAGCTCGCGCTCGAGCGCGGTGAGCTCCACGCCGCTGCCACGCTCTATCAAGAAGCCGCCGCGTTCGCCGCGCGTGCCGGGCTCCCGTACGATCGCCACTACCAGCACAAGTCCGCGCTGACGTGGATGCGCTGCGCCGACAAGTTCGTCGAGACCGGCGTGCCGGTGCAGATGACCGAGAACGCGTTGCTCGCCGCCGCCTCGCAGCACTCCGCCGTCGGCGACTATCCGTCGGTCCGCGAGTGCTTCGAGAAGCTCGCCGCGCTCGAGCTTCCCGATCGCGCGAAGAAGCGGTTCTCGGCGATCGCGCAGCGCTACAAGGGGCTCGCGTCGCCGCCCGTCGAGCTGCCCGGGCTGCCCGACTACCTGAAGCAGCAGCACGCCTACGCCGACATCTGGTTCGTCGATCTCCTCGAGTGGGAGATGGATGGTGATGCGTACTCGGTCGCGGCCTCGATCGTCGGTGACCTCCGCTATCCGAACGGCATCCGCCGCCGCGCGCTCGTCGTGTTGCTCACCCTCGCCGACGCGCAAGCGCGCAACGCCGCCGGCGAGTCCGAGACGCTCGTCCACGTCGCCGATCTCCTCGGCGAGCTCCAGTCGTACGCCGCGCTGTCTCCGCTCGAAAAACTCTACGCGGCCACCGATCCGTTGATCCGTCGCGCCGCGGTTCGCGCGCTCCGGTTCCTCTACTTCAAGCGCTCGTTCGTGATCGTTCGCAAGGCGCTCGGCGATCCGGACGCGCAGGTCCGCGAGGCCGCGCTCACCGCGATCGGCGGCCTCCACTTCCCGCACGCCTTCAATCCGCTCGCGCGGATCTACCGCGAGTCGAACGATCCGCGCGTTCGTGGCGCCGCCCTGCAATCGATCGGCAAGATCCAGACGGTCGAGGCGGGCGAGTTCCTCGTCATGGTGCTCCGCCAGGAGACCGGCGCGCTGCGTGAAGCGGCCACGAGTGCGCTGCAGCAGATGGACAACGCGGACGTCATCCCGATCCTGCGACAGCACCACGAGATCGAGACCAACCCGCAGGTCCGCGAGACGCTCGGCGAGCTCCTTCGTCGGCACTGATGCGCGAGCCGTTCGCCGTTCTCGCGACGTGGGACGAGCTGGTCTGCGTGGCAACCGTTCGTGAGGACCGTCCCATTCACGCTACCGATTCCAGGGTCTTGTGGATCGGAAGGTAAGGATCTGAGGACAGTCCCTTTACGAACCTAGGTATCGCGGCTTCGTCGGCGCACCAGCAGGAGCGCGAGCATCATCCCGAGACCAGCGCCCCCTCCTGTCGAGCATCCGCCGGTGACGTCACCGCTGGCATCGTCCTTTGACTCGTCATCGCTCCCTGAGTCATCGATTCGCAACGTCACTGCGATCGTCGCGCTCTTCACGTTTCGACCGTCGGTGACCTCGATCCGGATCGCGTGGTCTCCCACCGCGAGCTCTGCATCCGTCGGAAACGAGTACGGCCCCGCGCCGGGCGCCGTGTCCACGGCGATGTCGTCGACGTACAGCGTCGCTTCGGTGACGCCACGCTCGTCCTCGGCCGTCGCCGCGATCTCGAAGCCCGGCTGCACGGTGGCACCATCAGCCGGCGACGTGATCGTGAGCGTCGGGGCCACGAGGTCGGCGACGCCGAGCCGCTGCTCGAGGAGCGCGACCGAGTTCTGGTTCTGACGACACACCGAGCCATCGATGCCGCACAGCCGATTCGAGTACTCGCCGCACGACGCCGTCTGGTCCTTGAAGGAGCGCTTGCCGTTGTAGTTCAGGTACGTCATCGGATCGGAGGCGAGCATCTCGTGGTCGAGCCCGTACGAGTGCGCGACCTCTTGCGACATCACCTCGCAGATCGTCTGCGCATCGTTGCCGTAGGCGTTGGTGAACGTGAATACGATCGAGTTCTCGATCACCGCGCAGTCGAGCGTGAACGGCGACACCCCACCGACGCCGGAGGGCATGCCGATGTTTTGCGGTGAGCCGCCGAACACGGCCTCCATGTGCGGCACGTCGCCGGGATCCTGGTCCGTGATCGTGACGTCGAACTCTTTCCAGAGATCCTTGAAGCAAGCGACCGTGGCGGCCCACGTCTCGTCGCTGGTATTCCACGCGGGGACCGAGACCTGACCACTGATGATCGAGGAGCGGTTGGTGCGTGCGTCGTCGTCACCGGGCCGCAGCGTGACGCCGGTGTGGTTGAGGTAGATGGTCTTGCTCTCGGCCGTTCCCGCGGCGATGCCACGCGCGGGTAGCGGGCGCCTCGCGAGTGAGATGCCTTTCGCGTTTGGAGGCGACACCACGATCGGTGCGGCGCTCGCCGATGCTGTCAGGAGCAACAGGACACTGCTGATGATTCCCCTCATGACGAAGCTTGTGGATCACGCGCTATGCCATCAGCCTTCGCGCGTCGACCGCACCTCCGACGTGCTCGAGTTGTGCAAAGCCGCCACCGACCGCGACGGATTGGCACTGTGAACGAGGCATCGTGCTACAGCTGACGCGAAGTCAATAACCGTCGAAGTCGAGGCCTTCGGCTCTCGGCGCTGCCAGCGCACATGTATGTCGGATATGGTCAGGCGTTGACCAAGAAACAGTCACCGGGAGGGCGCACTCTCCTCGACGCGCTGCAGACGTCATCGTACGCGACGTGGGCGAAGGCGCTGGGCAAGCTGGGCAAGCACGTCGATACGGGTGCGCAGACCACGATCACCGAGCTCGACGCCCTGATGATCCTGCGACCGTACCTGTGGTGGAGGCACGATCCCGGCTTCGCAGATGTGCTCGCGACGTGCGAGGCGGCGATGCCGGTGTTGATCGCCCACGTCGCCGACTTCGGTGCCAAGGGCAAGCCGGTGGGGATCTTCCTCGCGACGTATCTCGACGATGGCAAGCACGACGGACGTGGCGACGAGATGGAGATCCATGTCCTCGCGACCACGTGGGCGGCGACGCTGAAAGGTGGCGAAGCGGCCGCGATGCGAGCGCTCGCGACGCTCATGCACGACATCTACCAGTCCAAGCATGTCGCGTACAACGTGCTCCGCATCGTGGGCTGGCAGCAGGTCGGGGCGCTCGGCTCGTTGATCCACGGCTTGCCGCCCGCCGACCAGACCTTCCTCCTCCACGCGCTCGACGCCTCGCTCGACCGGCCCGGGGTTCGAAGGTTCTACGAGGACTTCATCGCCACCACGCCGTATCCACCCCTCGCCGCCGAGGCCCGGCGCTACGCAGGGATGTAGACACGAAAAAGCGCTCGCCGATCTCTCGACGAGCGCTGGTTAGAACGAGGTGCGGTGCGCCGGTTAGCGCGGCTTCTTCGGATCCTTGCCCTGCGCCGTGTCCTTGCCGTAGATCTCCACCGTGGCTTTGCCGCCGCCGGGCAGGTTCGCGTACTTCATCTCGATGTTCTTGATCCAGCGATCGCGGCCCGGCAGATCGATCTGCTTGCTCCACGAGCCTTCCTTGAAGAAGTGCTTCGTCTTCGGCTCCCAACTCGTGCCGTCCTCGAAGTGAACGATGAAGTCCTGCATCTCGAGGTCACTGCCTTTGACAACGACGACGAGCACGTCGAGGCGACCAACCTTGCGACCGACGTTATAGATGTCGCGATCGCGCCTGCCCTCGACGCTCTGCGCGCCGAGCCGCGTCCAGCCCTTCGCGACCCAGTCGGGACCGGCGACAGCCGGGGGCGCCGCGTTGCGCGTGTCCTTCGCGTAGATCTCGACGCGAGCCTTACCTCCACCGGGGAGGTTCGCGTACTTGACGTTGATCTGCTTGATGTAGCGATCGTTGCCGGGGAGATCGATCGAACGCGTGCGCTCGTTCTCGCGGAACCGGTGCTTGAGCTTGGGGTCGAACTTTTCGCCGTTCTCGAACACGACGACGAAGTCGATCATCTCGACATCGCTATCCTTGACGACGACCGTCAGGCGGTCGAACTTGCCGGCCTTGCGACCGACGACGTAGGTGTCCTTGTCCTTCTTGCCGTCGACATACTGGATGCCGAGGAGTGCCCATCCTGCCGGATCCCACGAGGGCGGCGGCGGGGGCGGCTCGCTCGGGCGTACCGGCGGCGGAGGAGGCGGCGTGTAGCCGGCGACGTTGCGGACGTCCTTGGCGTAGACCTCGACGCGCGCGCGACCGCCACCCGGCGTGTTGCGGTAGAGCAGCTCGATCTTGGCGATGTGGCGGTCGTCGCCCGGCAGATCGATCGAGCGGCTGCGTTGGTTCTCGCGGAACTGGTGGGCGAGCTTTGGCGACCACCGCTCTCCGTTGGCAAACTCGACCGTCATGTCGAGGAGCTCGAGGTCGGAGTCCTGGACGACGAGCGTCAGCTTGTCCCAGCGCGCGCGTTGGCCGACCGTGATGACGTCGCGATCCGTGCGGCCGTCGACGGTCTGCGTTCCGAGCAGCGTCCATCCCGCCGAGTTCCAGCGCGGCGCGGCGGGGGCGGGCGGAGGTTGATAGGGGCCTGGACCCGTGGACACGACAGCGGACCCGGTGGCGGTTCCGCTGGCGGGGCAGCCAGCGAGCGAGCAGGCGAGGAGAAGTAGAGCGAATCGATTCATGAGCACTCCTTGAAAAGGCAACCTACGTGAGTGGTGGGTTCGACGCCTCGACCACGGAGGTTGTTTATCGACGACCTCACAATGCTCGTCGGGCGCCAACGAGAATTCCGAGCGGATGGGCCACAACGGGGCAGGAGGCCCCGCAGAATCGGCGGCGATCTGCGCGTTTCGAGCGCGGGGCCACGTAGCTGCGGATCTCGGTCGCTGTAGCTCGCACGCACCAGTGAGCGTCAGGTCACGATCGCCAACGTTCGCGTGCCACCGGCTGCCAGGTCAGGTGGAACGTCCCACGTTGCCTCCATGTGGCAGTGACGATTCCGACGGGACAAGCAACGCAGCCTGCCGGCGAATAGAATTTCACCCGTCGAATGCCGTATTGTTTGGTCATGCGACTTCAAGCCATTTCCCTTTTCTTCGTTTTTGCGGTTGGCTGCGGCAGCGGTTCCTCGGATCCCGAAGTGGTCTTCGTGGACGAGCTGAGCACCGGTGGTCAGGCAGCGCTGTGCGAAGACTTCCTCGACCTGTTCTGCGCAGTCGGAAGCCCCGGCGAGGCCTTCTGCGATGACCCGTGCATCAACACGGCATGCACGCCAGCCGCGGAGAACGGCGACATCGACGCCGAGTGCGGTCCCGGCGACGTCACCACCGACGAGGTGCTCGACTGCGGCGCGGACGGCACCGAAGCGGCCTGTGGCGCTGGCGGAACGAACGACGCCGGTTGCGTGGCTGACGCGCTGACCGCCGCCTGTGGTGCCTGATTAGGTTAAGCTGCCCGGTGTGAGGGCATTACTTCTTCTCTTCTTGTGCGCCGCGTGTGATTCGAAGGCCCAATCCTCCGAACCCGGAGGAGGTGCTCGCGCGGAACAGAAATCGAAGGAGTACGAGAGCTGCGGTGCGAGCATGCACTGCCAGGACGATCTGCGGTGCTTCGAGCACAGCTGTCGTCGGCTGGCGCGCTCCGTCGTGGGCGATTACAACGCCGCACTCGGTGCGTCGCTCAAGTCGCGCGGCGATGTCGACGGTGCGGTGTCCGCGTACTCCGCGGCGCTCGTGCGCTATGACGCCGACAAGCTCGCGGTCCCGCCGGATCTCGACTGTGCGTACGGTGCAGCGCTCGCCGCCGCGCGCTCGAACCCGAAACACGCCGAGCTGGCTGCGAAGGTGCTGCATCGCTGCATCCTCGCGGTTCCACCGGGTGCATTTCGATTTGCCGCGCTCGATCAGCTCGTCACCCTCGGCGACAACGGCCTCGATCCGCAGCTGCTCGGCGGCAGCAAGCTCGCCGACACGTACCTGACCAAGGGCCCGGCGAGCCCGGCCACCGACAAGCTATCGATCACCGTCACCGCCACGCCGCAACCTGCGGGCAAGAACTGGCCGAAGGTGCCCGAGAAGTTGTCGGGGGATCTCCGGCCGGCGTTGATCGCGTGCTGGGAAACCAACTTCGCGGCGACCAAGAAAGCCCAGCTGACCGTCACGCTGCCCCTCAAGGTCGCGTTCGCGAGCAGCTCCGAGTACGAGGACGAGGGCGGTTGGTACACCAGGTTCGAGCCGAACCCGGCTGCCGGCGACGCGGAAACCTGCATTCGGACAGCGGTCGAGCCTGCGATCAAGGCCTTGAGGCTCGGGGAGAGCATCAACTCCAAGGTCGCGATCACGATCAAGTAGGCCCGGGCGGCCACGCATGGTAGCTAGGGCAGCCGTGCTGCCCGACCTGCGAGCCATGACCCTCGAAGACGCGATGGACTTCGCGGTCTCGAAGCGCTGGCCGAGGTTCCGTGGCGAGCAGCTATGGCGGTGGGCCCACGACAAGGGTGCGCGCAGCTTCGAAGAGTTCTCGAACGTCGCGAAGGACGTCCGCGCGACGCTGGCCGAGCACTGCACGATCGGCGGGCTAACGCTCGGTGAGATCCAGACCTCGAAGGACGGCACGCGCAAGCTCCAATTGATCACCCGTGAGGGTCGCTCGATCGAGAGCGTGCTGATCCCGGATGGCGAGAAGACCACGCAGTGCATCTCGTCGCAGGTCGGCTGCGCGGTCGACTGCCAGTTCTGCGCGACCGCGAAGCTCGGCCTCGATCGCAACCTCGACGCCGGCGAGATCGTCGATCAGGTGTATCTCGCGCGTCGCCTCCTCGAGGAGGTCGACCCAGGTCGCCGGATCACCAACATCGTCTACATGGGGATGGGCGAGCCGCTCCACAACTACGACAACTTGATCAAGTCGCTGCGGATCCTGACCGACGACAAGGGCCTCGGGCTGTCGCAGCGCCGGATCACCGTCTCGACGTCGGGCCTGGTGCCCAAGCTCGAGAAGCTCGGCAACGAGGACGTCCGTCCGAACCTCGCGGTGTCGCTCAACGCGCCGAACGATGCGGTGCGCGACCTGATCATGCCGATCAACCGCAAGTGGAACATCGGCAAGCTGCTTGCTGCCCTCCGCGCTTATCCACTCGAGCAGCGCCGCCGGATCACGTTCGAGTACGTGCTGCTCGCGGGCGTCAACGATTCGGTCGGAGATGCGGCGCAGCTCGTGAAGCTGGTGCGCGGCCTGAAGTGCAAGGTCAACGTCATCCCCTACAACCCGCATCCCGAGGCGGTGTACGCGCGCCCGAGCAAGGCGGCGATTGCTGCGTTCCAGAACGAGTGCATACGCCTCGGCCTTCCCACTTATTTGCGGACGCCACGCGGCGACGACATCGATGCCGCCTGCGGTCAGCTGGCGAACCGCGTCGACGGATCTCCGTTGGTTCCCTTACGAGTTCGTAAGGGCCCGCCGCCGCCGCCGCCCGTCGATTGAGGGAAGGTTTTGCGCGGTGTGCCACGCGCAATAGCCGGCCCTACATGTCACGTTCAAGGTTCCTGTGACGGCTGGGGCACCCATCGTGGAGGATCGCGCGGCACGCTCGCTCGCGGAGCCGATCCATCCGCGCCGCTGGTTGCTCCGCCTCGCGGGCCTGTTCACCCAGCTGTCGGCGGCGGGCTGCTTGCTGCTCGGCACGATCGCGTTCGTCCTGATCCAGCAGAACAAGAGCGGCGGTGGCAGCTACGTGATCGCGTGGGGTGTTGGCGCGATGGTCGCGCTGGTGTTCGGCGGCTTGATGGTGCGCGGCGGGTTGATCTCGCTGCTGATCGCCGCGCTGCTCGACATCTCTTTCGGCAGCGTACTGCTCGTGATCGACAAGCGTGCGCTCGCCGGCATGTTGCGCGTGCTGTCGGGAGACGACGTCGAGATGGTCGCCGACATCTTGTTGATCTCCGCAAGCTCGCTGATCGGCATCGGCGTGCTGTGCTTCCTCTCGATCCCTCAGGCGATCCGCTACGGGCGCTGGCTCCACGCCGGTGAATCGGGGCAGCTATCGGTCAACGACGTGCAGTCCGCCGCGTCGACGAATCGCGGGTTTCCACCTCCACCCATTCCGGCGAGCGCGTCGATGTGGATCATGCCGGTGGCTCCGGTCGCGGAGCGCAGATCGCGGCGCCGGCTGTACTTCGCGCTCGGCGGCTTCGCGATCGGCTTCGGTGCCGGCATCGGCGTGCTGTTGTCATCGACGACGCGCAAGTCCGTCGATGACACGGTGGTGACGCCGACCAAACCGACCACGCCCGATCAGCCCATGGCGAAGGTCGACAAGCCGCTCGAGACCAAGGTCGAGACCAAGGTCGAAACCAAGGTCGAGACCAAGGTCGAGACCAAGATCCCCGATGCAGGTAGCGGTAGCTCGACCACCAAGACCGAGCCAGTTGCGACGACGACCGTGCAGACGATGCTCGAGGCGCAACGCGCTGCCATCGCCCGCGGGGACCTCGATGCCGTGATCGCGACGCTCGCCCCCGAGGCGATCGGGTTCGGGATCGACGCCGACGAGCTCGCCCTCGATCGCGCGGCGGTAGCCGCCCAGATCAAGCGCGACCTCGCAGAGCTCGGCGGCGGGACCGTCGAGGTCAAGTTCACGCACCTCGGCCAGGAAGGCAGTCACGCGTGGGTCGCGCAGGAGCTCGAGCTGTCGTCACCCGGCAAGCCGCTACGCAAGTTCGCGGTCACCATGCTCGCCGCGCAGGGCAAGGCAGGGTGGCAGGTCGTCGCGTGGCACTGGGCCGTGCCGGTGCGCGACGAGGTTGCCGAGAAGGTCGCGATCCTGGGCACCAAGCCGGGCGCGAAGCCGATCCCGAACAAGACGATCGCCGACAAGGATCTCGACAAGGCGGTCCGCGACGCCTTCGGATCGCGGAAGGGCTTCTCCGAGTCACGCAGCGACCGCGACGAGGGGTTCAACTTCGGCAGCGGACCACAGGAGCGGATCATCGGCGGCTCGAAGGTGAAGTCGATCTTTGGCAAGCTGCGCGCGGAGATCAAGCTCCACGACAACTCCGCCTACATCCTCGGCGTGTCGCCGACGGTCGGCGTTGCCCTCGTCAACGCGGACTTCACGCACAAGACGCGCGCCGCGACGGAGATGACGCAGACGTTCCGCGTGCTCGCGGTGCTGCTCAAAGAAGGCAGCGAGTGGAAGCTCGTGCTGACCCAGTGGTCGCACGGCGGTCCGATTCGTGGCTGACCAGCAGCGGGCCAGTTAGTTAGTTAGCGAGCGAGCGACGCGAGCTCGGCGGCCGAGAAGAAGAACGCGATCTCTTCCTTCGCCGTCTCCGGAGCATCCGAGCCGTGCACCGCGTTGCGCTCGATGTTGGTGGCGAACTCCTTGCGGATCGTGCCGGCAGCCGCCTTCTCCGGGTTGGTCGCGCCCATCGTCTCGCGGTTCTTCGCGATGGCGCCTTCACCCTCGAGGACCTGCACGATCACCGGACCCTCGGTCATGAACTTCACGAGGTCGCCGTAGAACGGGCGCTCCTTGTGGACGGCGTAGAAGGCCTTGGCCTGCGCGTCGGAGAGGCGGACCATCTTCGACGCGAGGATCCGGAGGCCCGCGGCCTCGAGCTTCGCGGTGATGCCACCGATCTTGTTGTTGGCGACAGCGTCGGGCTTGATGATCGAGAAGGTGCGTTCGATGGCCATGGCGGACTCCTTGCGGCGCGCAAGCTAGTCCAAACGCTGTAGCATCGTCAAACGAATGGGTCCCGAAGCGCGCATTCCGTGCCCAGCCTGCGGCGGGCCGATCCATCCGGTCGCAGGTCGTTGCAAACACTGCAAGGTGGACCTGGCGGCATGGCGTGCGGGAAGTCCCCAGGACCCATCGGCCCTTCCCTCGCTCGGCAACCGCACCACCAACGAGCGAGCCGTCGTCGGCCCTCGGTCCGCGGGCCGCAGGGTCGGGGGGCGGGTAGCGCTACCCTCGGCTGATCCAGCGCGCGTGACCTTCGACATGGGCTCGCCGCTGCCGTCCTCGGGGATGCCCACGACGGGGCGACCCGCGGAGCCGCCGACCTCGTGGCCGGTGATCGTGATCGCGGTCTCGTCGATCGCGATCGTGATCTCGATCGGGGTGATCGCGTCTCAGTTTCGCTGATGCCGCGGAAACGCGAGCTTCGCGAGAGCGAGCGCGCCTTGTTTCCACGGCACTCGATGGGTCACGCCAGCACGACCGAGCTGGGTTGCGTGCTGGCGGTACCACCTGAAGTTACGGACCAGCGCCGCCTTGTTCGAGTATCGGGGCACCCAGCCGAGCGCTTGTCGCGCCTTCTCGATCGAGACGAACGAATCCTGCGTCACCGTCTCGTAGATCCACGGGTATAGCGGTGACAGCTTCGCGCGCTCGAGCCCGCGCAGCGCCCACAGCGCCGGCTTGATCGGCAGCGAGCGGATCCGGCGGGCGTGACCAGCGGCGTCGAGCACGGCCTGGAAATCTTCGCGCAGCGTGGTGAACTCGCGCGCGCCGAGATTGAACGTGTCGTTCGCCTGCGCCGCCGGCAGCGTTCCGGAGAGCACGCACGCGGTGCACAGATCCTCGACGTCGAGCAGCTGGTAGCGATTGCTACCGCTCCCGAGGATCGGAAAATCGCGAGCCTCGGCCGCCCACTCGTAGAGCAGCGCGAACACGCCGAGCCGCTCGGGACCGACGAACGATTTCGGCCGCAGGATCGGCACCTCGCGGCCGCGCGCACGCGCCTCGACGCAGACGTTCTCGGCTTCGACCTTGGCGATGCCGTACGGTCCGACGCCATGCATCGGATCCGTCTCGACGAGCGGATGGTGATCGGGCACACCGTAGACGGCGGTCGACGAGATGTGGACGACCCGGCGCGAGCCAGTTGCCGCGAGCACGGTGCGCGTGCCCTCGATGTCGATCGAGTGGATCTCGTCGGCGGGATACAACGGCAACGCCGCCGCGGCATGCACGACGACGTCGCAACTCTCCACCGCACGCTCGACCACCGCGCGATCGCGAATGTCGCCGGTGACCTCCGTGATCGCGCCGCGTTCCGGATAGCTGAACGGCTCGCGATCGAGCGAGGTCACTTGATCACCTCGCGCCAGCAGGTGCCGCGCGAGATTGATGCCGAGGAACCCGGCACCGCCGGTGATCAGCCAGCGCATGACGCCCTGATACCACGCGCCGGCGTACGCCGGGCCGCCGCAGCAGATCTGACCGGCTGATCAAACCCGAGCTGAGCCCGAAAGATCCGCGTCCGACGCGATGGAAACCATCGCCTCCGATCCATCACCCCGATCACCACAGCCACTTGTGTGACTCGGGCTCGGTGGCTCAACCGATCAAACGTCCGTGGCGGAGTATTACCTCACGTCAGCGGACCGGAGCCGCTGCCAGGGTTCGTCGGGCAGTCGCCACCGGGGCACGCCGGATCGCTACCGTCATCGCCGCCATCACCATCACCATCACCATCACCATCACCATCACCATCACCTCCACCATCACCACCACCATCATCATAACCGCCACCGCCATCACCGCCGTCGTCGCCATCGCCACCGCCGCCGTCTTCGCAGCCGTCGGGGCTATCGCACTCACCGCAGAAGTTGACCCGCGTGATCGCGCGACCATCGGTCGTGAACTGCGAGCTGTTCCCAGCCAGCGTCTGGGTGCCGAGCTTGATCAGGTAGCTCATCGACTTGTTCTCGGACACCGTCATCGAGAAGCCGGTGTACGTGCCGTTCTCCTTGACCCAGTCGTGGATCAAGACGACACGAGAGCCGAGGCGAACGAGGTGGTCCTCTTTGCCGATGCTGCCGTGATCGATCTCGCAGCAGTCGTTTACCGACTCTGCTCTCTGTTCGAGCTCCGATACCGATTCTGACAGGGGGCTGGAGCTGCACCCCACGGTGAACAACGTTAGGAATAGGGCCTTGCGCATGCCCTCCATCACGCAACCGACGTGCCGCGAGGATGTGTGGGAAACCTCGTGGTGGCGACCGTTGACCTGGGGGCAAACTGGACAACAACCACCCAGTGCGCCCCCCAGCTCCCCGCTCCGATCCTCGATCTATCCGTTGATCCGCTGTCAGTCAGGAGTGGAGAGCAACACGAGTAGCCACCCCGTCGGCTGCTGACGAACGGTCAATAAGGATCGGGTGGTGGCGGGGTGTTCGGGATCGGCATCGGGTTGATCGGTACCATCGTGAACGCGCGATTGAGCGTCATGTTCGCGCTGGCGTAGTTGCCGGTCTTCGCGTAGCCCTCCGCGTCGCGCTGCAGCTTCAGCACTCGGGTCTCGAGCTCCTCGGTGGGACGGCTCGCGTCGAGCTGAGCGGTGAGCCGTGCCGACTTCTTCGTGATGAAGGCGTTGTCCATCCTGAAGCTGAGCGCGAGCGAGGCAAGCTTCTCGGCCGCCTCTCGCATTGCCGACCAGTCGGCGGCACGGCGGTCTTGTGCGATCGCGTCGCGCAGCTGCGTGCCGGGACGACCCATGTCTTCGTACGTCAGCCCGCGCGCACCCATCGTGCTCGTCGCCTTCGCGAGGAGCCGCTGCGCCTCGGCGCGCGGGTCGACCGGCGGTTGCGGCGGCTTCGGTGTGGGGTCCTGCACCGCGACCGGCTCCGGCTTCGCTGGCACGGGCTCCGGCGGCGTCGGCCTCGGCAGCTTCGGCTCCGGCTTGTTCTCGGGCGGGTGTGGACGCGGCGGCTTCACCTCGGCGATCACGTTAGGCAGCGCGGCGTCGGGTGTCACGACAGGAGCCGCTGCGTCGGCGACGGCTGGTGTGACGGCAGCGTCGGCCGGTGGTATCGGTGCGATCGCGATCGGTTTCGGTGCGATCGCGGTCGGTTTCGGTGCGATCGCCATCGGTTTCGGTGCGTCGACCGTCGCGGGATCTCCTCCACCACGGGTCAACGCGAACGCGGTGAGCCCGCCAATCAGAACGATGCCGGCGATCGCGAACAGCGCTACCCGCGAGCCCCGCACGGCCTTTGCCTCGATCACGCCGTGCCCGACCTCGTGCGTGGTCTGGAACGCGAGCTTGCTCGGCTGCGCGGCGACGGCTGCGGGCGAGCTCGAGCCCACCGTCGTCGGCAACATCGGCCGCGACCACGGATTCTCGATCCACAGCTTCGCGGACGCGATGGCCGCCGCGCGATCGTGGGGCCGAAACGGTGCGAGCGCCGCCGCCAGTGACGCGATGTCGGGAAAGCGCTGGTCGGGCTCCTTCTGGAGGCAACGCATGATCACCGCGCGCAGGGGGGCCGTCGCCTCGGGCAGCGGATCGGGATCATCCATCGAGATCTTGACCGCGATCTCGGTGACGGCCTCGGCGTGAAACGGATGCCGCTTCGAGACCAGCTGGTAAAGGATCACGCCGAGCGCCCAGATGTCGGCGCGCGCATCGACGGTCTTGCTCGACCGCAGCTGCTCCGGTGCCATGTATCCCGGCGAACCGATCACGCTCGACGTCTTGGTCAGCGACGTGTCCTCGACCTGCGGGATCTTGGCGACCCCGAAATCGAGCACCTTGACGAGCGGCGTGCCGTCGGGCCGGCGACTCAGGAACAAGTTACCGGGCTTGAGATCGCGATGGACGATGCCGTGCGCGTGCGCCTCCGCGAGCCCATCACATGCCTGCAGGATGAAGTCGACGGCCATCCCGCCATCCACGGCCCCGCCCTCGAGCAGCCGCGCGAGATCGATGCCCTCGAGGAGCTCCATCGCGATGTACGGCATCTCGGCGTGCATGCCGAAGTCGGTGACGCGACAGATGTGCTCGCTGCGCAGCGCGGCGCATGCCTTGGCCTCGCGCGCGAACCGCTCGATGCTGTTGTGCGAGCCCTTGATCGTGTCGGACAGGAACTTGAGCGCGACCGGCGTGCCGAGCTGCAGGTGCGTCGCGGCGACGACCGTACCCATCCCGCCCGCACCGATCTGGCGCTCGACTCGGTACTTCCCCGCGATGATCTCGCCGACCGTCGACACAGCTGCAATGTACCAGGCGAACGATCGGTTTGCCGGTGGCGAGTCTGCCCTCGCGAGGGCCCGCGCGAGCACCCCTGACTACAGCGTGATCGGATAGCGCAACGATCCGCCCATTCGCGTCGGCCGGAACTTCGCTGCCTGGATCACTTTTGCGACGCACGCGCCGACCGCGACGTCGTCCGCGCTGCGCACCTTCGCGACGTTGACGGTGCCGTCGGCGTTCACCGCGAGCTGAAGATCGACGCGGACCGTGCCGACCTCGGCAGGTTTGCAGGCCAGCACGCCCGGCCAGATCCGGCGCATCCCGACGAGGAAGTCGTCGGAGAACAGGCGCTCGGGCATCTCCGCTGCGGTCGCTGCACACGCGCCGCTCGAGAGCCGATCCGACAGCGCGCACTTCGGGAGCGGTGGGGTGGGAGGCTCGGGTGCGAGCACCGGCGCTGGCTCGACCGGCGTCGGTTCCGCGCTGGCAACGGCCGGCTTCTTCGGCGTCGCCTTCGCGACCATCGTGACTGTCGGTCTTGCCGTCGGTGCGGCGGGCACGACGATCGCGACGCTGTTGATCATCCCGGCCTGCACCTCGACGGGTTGTCGGATCGCCGCGCGCCCCGCGATGCGCAGCTCGATCTCGTGCGTGCCGATCGCGAGCTCGTCGGCGAACCGTGCGCCGCGGCCGCGCTCCTCGCCGTCGATCCAGATCGCGGCGTTGTCGGCACCACTCACCGTGACGATCACGCGACCGGTGCTCGGCACCTCGGGCACCGGCACCGCCTTGACGACGATCGGTGCCGGCTGCGCGATCGGTGGCAGCGGCGGCGCAGGCTCCGGCTCGCGCATCACCACATACGCGACGCCACCACCGCCGACGAGGCCCGTCGCGACGGCGAGGGAGACGCCCAGCTGGCGTCGTCGCGGCGCGCGCGGCGTCGTCTGGCCGGTGCCGCGCTGCAGCGTGGTCACGGCTTCGGGCGCCGTGACAGGCACGACCTGGCGCGGCACCGTCGGGCGATCGGAGGCGCCGTAGAGGATGCGCGAGATGACCTCGGCAGCACCGCGATGCTTCGCGCAGAACGGCTCGAGTGCACTGGCGAACGCCGCGACGTCGACGTAGCGGCGCTCGGGGTCCTTTTGCAGTGCGCGAGCGATCACCGCCTCGAGCTCCGGCGCTTCGCCGAGTGGCAGGTGCGGCTCGGTCGCGATCGCTACCGCGAGATCCGTCAGCGACTCGCCCTTGAACGGATAGCGATCGGCGATCAGCTCGTAGAGGATCACGCCGAGCGACCAGACATCCGAGCGTGCGTCGACCGAGCGGCTCGAGCGCACCTGCTCGGGAGACATGTACGCCGGTGAGCCGATCACGCTCGCGGTCTGGGTGAGCGCCACCTCTCCTGCGACCACGACCTTCGCGACGCCGAAGTCGAGCACCTTGATCAGCGCCGACCCATCGGGCCGTCTGGTGAGGAACAGATTTCCCGGCTTGAGATCGCGATGGACGATGCCGAGGGCGTGCGCCTCCGCGATCCCGATGCACGCCTGGATCACGTAGTCGATCGCGGTGCCAATCGCGACCTTGCCACCGCGCAACACCGCCGCGAGGTCCTCGCCCTCGAGCAGCTCCATCGCGATGTACGGCGTCTCGCCATCGAGACCGTAGTCGGTGACGCGGCAGACGTGCTCGCTCTTGAGCGCCGCACTCGCCTTCGCTTCACGAAGGAAGCGCTCGACGCTGCCATCCGCCTCGCTGGTCAGGAACTTGAGCGCGAGCGGCGTGTCGAGCTGGAGGTGGCGTGCCGCATAGACCGTCCCCATGCCACCCACGCCGATCGGCGCGATCACTCGGTACTTTCCGGCGATCGTCTCTCCCACCCGAGACATCGTCTCGAGCGTACCCGATCAGGGCGCCGGGGTGATCTCGAGCTTGCGCCCCTCCGCCTTCGCATCCTCGTTGATCCAGACGATCAGCTGATCGGCCTGCTTCTGGAGAGCGGTCGTCGGGTTGTTCCTCCCGACCGCACCACAGGCGGTGAGCGCCTCGCTGAACGTTCCTTCCTGGTACAGCGACGCACACAGGTTGAAGAAGTAGCGAGCCTCGGGGACGCGCGCGACCGCCTCGCGAAACGCCTGCGTCGAGCTCGGGTACGCCTTCTTGCGATACGCCTGCGCGCCGTCCCAGTTGCGCTTCTCGGCGATCTCGGCCTGCGTCTTCACGGTCGCCGGCTTCTTGCTGGGCGCCAGCTTGACCGTGCGCGCCTCCGCCGTAGCCACGAGTGCGAGGACGAGGACGAGCGCCTTCGCCAGCGAGCCAGTCCCCTTGGGGGGCATCAGCTCGCTAGCCGCTTGGCGAGCGTGACACCCATCTCGGCGGGCGTCGCCGCGACGGCGATGCCGGCTTCCTTGAGCGCGGCGATCTTGTCGGCCGCGGCGCCCTTGCCACCGGAGATGATCGCGCCGGCGTGACCCATGCGCTTGCCCGGAGGTGCCGTCTGACCGCCGATGAACGCGGCGACCGGCTTCTTGATGTGGTCCTTGACGAACTGCGCGGCGCGCTCCTCGGAGTCGCCGCCGATCTCGCCGATCATGAAGATCGACGAGGTGCCCGGATCCTCCGCGAACCACTTGAGCGCGTCGATGAAGTCGGTCCCCTTCACCGGATCGCCGCCGATGCCGACCGCCGTGCTCTGGCCCAAGCCCAGCTTCGTCAGCTGACCGACGACCTCGTAGGTCAGCGTGCCGGAGCGCGAGACGACGCCGACGCCGCCCGGCTTGTGGATGTAGCCGGGCATGATGCCGACCTTGCACTGACCGGGCGTGATCACGCCGGGGCAGTTCGGGCCGACGAGCACGACGCCCGGGTAGTCGTGATCGAGCACGTACTTGACCTTGATCATGTCGCGCGCCGGGATGCCCTCGGTGATCGCGATGATCACGGAGATGCCCGCAGCGGCTGCTTCCAGGATCGAGTCCGCAGCGAACGGCGGCGGCACGTAGATCACGGTGGTGTTCGCACCGGCCTGCTGCACCGACTCGGCGACGGTGTCGAACATCGGGATCTTCTCGAGACCCTCGACCTTCGCGCCGCCCTTACCCGGCGTGACACCGGCGACCACGTTGGTGCCGTACTCGACCATCTGCCGCGAGTGGAATGCACCCTGCGAGCCCGACATGCCCTGGACGACGAGACGCGTGTTGTATCCGACGAGGACGCTCATGACTACTTGCCCCCTTTCGCTGCTTTGACAGCCTGCTGAGCACCGTCGGCCATATCGGTCGCGGCGACGATCGCGAGCCCGCTGTCCGCGAGCATCTTCTTGCCGAGCTCGACGTTCGTGCCTTCGAGGCGAACGATGAGCGGGATCTTGAGTCCGATCTCTTTCGACGCGGTGATCACACCTTGCGCGATCGTGTCGCACTTCATGATGCCGCCGAAGATGTTGACGAAGATCGCCTTCACCTCGGGGTCCTTGGTGATGATCTTGAACGCCGCGGTGACCTTCTCCGCCGTGGCGCCACCGCCGACGTCCAGGAAGTTCGCCGGCGCGCCGCCGTAGTACTTGATGATGTCCATCGTCGACATCGCGAGCCCGGCGCCGTTGACCAGGCAGCCGATGTTGCCGTCGAGCGAGATGTACGAGAGGTCCCACTTCTTGGCTTCCTGCTCGGACGCATCCTCTTCGTTCGGATCCACCCAGCTCTCGAGCTCGGGGTGCCGGAACATCGCGTTGTCGTCGAAGTTGATCTTGGCGTCGAGGGCGAGCACGCGGCCGTCCTTGGTCGACACCAGCGGATTGATCTCGAGCATCGAGCAATCCATGTCCTCGTAGCAGCGCGTCAGCGTCTTGAGGAACTTGCCGAGCTCGCCACCGAGCTTGCCCGTCATGCCGAGCTGCTTCGCGAGGGCGCGCGACTGCCAGTCCTGCCAGCCGGTCGCCGGATCGATCGCGTGCTTGAAGATCTTCTCGGGGTGCTTGGCCGCGACCTCCTCGATGTCCATGCCGCCCTCGTACGAGGCCATCACGGTGACGCGCGCGGTGGCGCGATCGAGGAGGATGCCGAGGTAGTACTCGTGCTCGATCGCGAGCCCCTGCTCGACGAGCAGCCGCTGGACCTTCTTGCCCTCGGGGCCGGTCTGCGGGGTGATCAGCGTCATCCCGAAGATCTTGTCGACCGCCGCTTCGGCATCGGCACGATTCTTTGTGACCTTGACGCCGCCGCCCTTGCCGCGACCACCGGCGTGGATCTGCGCCTTGACGACGATGACCTCGGTCTTCGCCAGCTCCTGCACCTGCGTGATCGCAGCCTTGGCCTCGGCGGCGCTCTGCGCGGCGATGCCGATCGGCACCGGCACGCCGTACTTCTTGAGCAGTTCCTTGCCCTGGTACTCGTGGATCTTCATCGAGGCGGGTGTATCACGGGTCTCCGCTACGGATCGGGCTGCACGACCACGGCTCCTGCCCGCCCCGAACGTCACCGCCGTGGCGTTCAGGACGACACCCTCGAGGTGCGAGGCCGCACCGATCGTGACCGCGCCGCCGACTTGCCAGAACTGACGTCGCGAGGACAACCGTTCAGCGCGTCGCAAAGGAGCGGTATTTCGCACGGAGGGCGTAAGCTCGGCGAATGGATGAAGACCTGTCGATGGGCGAGGCGGACCTCGAACGCATCTTGGCGCTGCTGGCTGCGAAGAAGGTGCGGGTCACCATCGACGCCCTGCCTGCCGGGGAGGCCTCCAAAGATCGGGAGGTCGAGAGGACGAACGCGGATGATCGGCTCGCGCGTCACGAGCTCGGGATCCGTGGCGTCTGGGTGCACGACGTCAAGGACACGAACTCGACGCACTCCCTCGAGGCGCACGGCGCCGACCCCGAGCAGCAGAAAAAGCTGCTCGCCGCGGGTGCGGTGTGGGTCGGTCCGCGCCACCTCGCGCCAGTCTGAGATGGAGCACCGCGTCCTCGCGCACCTCGGGCTCGCAGCACACGACTACGACGCGGCGATCCGGCGCTACATCCCAGGCTACGAGCAGATGGTCGACACGATCGTGCGGCTCGTCGCGCGGCGAGCCTCGCCGTACGTGATCGATCTCGGCGCCGGGACGGGTGCGCTCGGCGGCGCGATCGCGGAGCGCGTCCCCACCGCACGCGTGCGGCTGCTCGATCTCGATCCGGCGATGCTCGAGGTGGCCGGCGCGAGGACCGAGGCACATCGCGATCGCGTCGAGCTCCATCGCGGTGCGTTCGAGGACGAGCTCCCGCCGTGCGACGTCGTGGTCGCGTCGCTCGCGCTCCATCACGTTCCCGATCGCGGTGCCAAGACCGCGCTGTTCGCACGGATCCGCGCGGCGCTGCGGCCCGGCGGTGCGGTGCTGATCGGCGATGCCGTCGTCGATGCCGCCGGTCCCGAGCGCGACGAGATGTTCGCGCAATGGACGGAGCACATGGGGCGTCACGGGATCACCGCCGACGAGGCTGCGAAGCTGTTCGCGCAGTGGGCGGGAGAGGACACGTATTACCCGCTGCGCGACGAGCTCGCGATGCTGCGCGAGGCAGGGTTCGCGCATCCGGAGTGCTTCTGGAAGCACGGTCCGATCGCGGTCTACGGCGCGTTTCGCTGACCCGGCACATCTTCGCGAAACGAGCTTGTGGTGGTTGGAACCCGACGGCCGTCCTACCTGCTCGGAGGACAACCGTGATCGCCAGTCAGACCGAACATCAAGGAAAGATCGACGAGGCGCTGCGCCGTCTTGGACAGCTCGCCGGCGGCGGTGCGCCGTTCAGCTTGGAGCTCCTGCCCAGCGACACCGAGCTCGATGCGGCCGTCGCGGCCGAGCGTGACTGGATGGCAGGCCTGCTATACCAGACCGTCGCCGAGTACCTCGCTCAACTCGTCGACAACCTCGATCGCGATCCGTCGACCGCGTCGGTGTTGGAGACCGTCGCTGCGCAGCGCGTGGTGCGGTTCTCGATCGACCCCGATGCCGGTGGCCTCAACACCGGGATCACCAAGCTCGTCGATGGTCGCCTCGAGCTCGTGTTTCGAGCGCAATCGTTGATGACCTGCCAGCCTGGATGGGCGGAGATCGGGAACGATCTTACCGACGCACTCGCGTCCGCCGGGGGCACCGTCGACGCGTCCCAACCGACGTTCGCGGAACCGGACCAGCTCGCGAGGATCGAGCTCCAGCTTGCGGCGCTGCAAGAGCTCGCCGGAGATGGCGTTCCGTGGCGCTACGAGCTCGCCGAGGATGCGGCCGTGATGGACGCAGCGGTGACTGCGGAGGCGGACTACATGCAGGGCAAGCTGCTCGCCACGGTCGAGGAGCTCCTGGGCTTCATCCATGCGAGCGTCAGCCGGACGGCCACGCCGGAGCTCCTCGTCGAGGCGTCACCCACGCGCACGATCGTGTTCGAGTTCGTCCCGCTCGATGACTGTCCCCGGCGTTATCTCGGAGCGTTCCAGGCCGTCATCAAGGGGCCCAAGTTGCACTTCGTGGGCCCGGCTTGCGACTTCAAGACCAACCACGGTGGCGTCTCTCGGATCGGCGAAGATCTCGAACGCGCGGTGATGGTCGTGCGAGGCGAGACCGGGCCGACCGAACGCGAAACACAGCTCGCAGCATCCCTCGCCGCGATCGCGGCGACCTCGAAGGGTGCCGAGCCGGGGGGCCGCACGTGCATGATGTGCAAGGCACGCGGTTCAACACCTGCAATGCGTGTCACGGCAAGGGCGGGAACTGCAACCACTGCCGAGGAAGTGGACGGAGCAAGGCGGCGTGCTCGAGTTGTGGCGGAGCGGGCACCACGTAGCGAGGCTACGCGAGCCCGAACTTCTTCGCGAAGGCCTCTTTGTCCTGCGCTTTTTCGAGCGCGGTCTGCGGGCTGACGGCACCTTCGCGGGTCAGCCGCTCGAGCGTCGAGTCCATCGTCTGCATGCCTTCGCCGGCACCGGACTGGATGTAGCTCGGCACCTGCTGCGTCTTGCCCTCGCGGATCAGCGACGCGAGCCCGGACGAGCCGATCAGGATCTCGTGGGCGGCGACGCGACCCTTGCCGTCGGCGCGGGGGAGCAGCTGCTGCGCGACTACGCCGATCAGCGAGTCGGCGAGGAGGCCGCGGATCTGTGGCTGCTGCTCGGCGGGGAACACGTTGACGTAGCGATCGATCGTCGAGCCGGCGGAGTTGGTGTGCACGGTCGCGTAGATCAAGATGCCGAAGCTCGCGAGCTGGAGCGCAGCCTTCATGGTCTCGGAACCGCGGAGCTCGCCGACCAGGATGACGTCGGCGTTCTCGCGGCCGGCGCTGCGGATCGCGTCGAGGAACGTCGGGACGTGCTCGCCGACCTCCTTGTGTGTGATCGTGCAGCGCTGCGAGCGGTGTACGAACTCGACGGGATCTTCGATCGTCAGGATGTGACCGGCGCGGGTCTTGTTGACGTGGTCGATCATCGCCGCGAGCGTGGTCGACTTGCCGCTGCCGGTGGGGCCGGTGACCAGCACGAGGCCGGCCTTGATGTCGGCGAGCTTGCGAATGCCGGCGGGGACGCCGAGCTCGTCGAGCGTCTTGATGATCGTCGGGATCGCGCGGAACACCGCACCAACGCCGGACAGCTTCCGCAGGTAGTTCGCTCGAAACCGCGCCTTGACGCCATGCTGGTGCGCGAAGTCGAGATCGCCGGTGGTCTGGAACTGCGTGCGCTGCTCGGCCGAGAGTAGCGGCATCAGCATCGCCTCGATCTGTGCAGTGCTGAGTGGCCGATCGCCGTCGGGCACCAGCGAGCCGCGCAGGCGCAACATCGGTGGATAGTTCGGTGACAGGTGAAGATCCGAGCCGCCCTTCTCGAGCAGGCGATCGAACAGTGTCTCGATCATGACTTCCTCCCCGGGATCGGGATCGCCGCCGTGCCTTGTTGTAGGCGGGTGGCGAGCTCCTTGCGGTTGTCGGTGGCCGAGAGGGCGGTCTCGGTGGAGATCTTGCCGGTGCGCACGAGCTCGGCGAGCGAATCGTCGAGCCGGATCATGCCGAACGCACGACCGCGCTGCATCAGGCTCGGGAGCTGGAACAGCTTGTCGTCGCGGATCATCGCGGCGAGCGGAAGCACACCGGTGACCAGCTCGACTGCCGCCACCACGTCGTTGGAGGTCGTCGGTAACAGTCGCTGCGACACGATCGCGCGGAGTGCACCCGCGATCGACGAGCGCACCTGCTGTTGATCGGCGGGCGGGAACATGTCGACCAGGCGATCGATCGTCTTCGCCGCCGAGGGCGTCGACATGGTCGCGAGCACGAGGTGGCCGGTCTCCGCGGCGGTCAGCGCGATCTCGACGGTCTCGCGATCGCGGAGCTCGCCGATCACGATGACGTCCGGATCTTCACGCAGGGAGCCCTTGAGCGCCGCGGCGAAGCTCTTGGTGTGCGGCCCGACCTCGCGCTGCGAGACCACTGCGGCCTTGCGCGGATAGACGATCTCGATCGGATCCTCGACGGTGATGATGTGAAACGCTGACGAGCTGTTCACGAGATCGACGAGCGCCGCGAGCGTGGTGGTCTTGCCGGCGCCGCTCGGGCCCGAGATCACGACCAAACCCTGGTGATGGTGGATCACCTTGGCGAGATCCTTCGGCAGCCCGAGCTCTTCGAGCGTCGGCGGGACCGGGCGCGCGATCCGGAACGTGCCGCGCAGGCCGCCCTGGCAGCGCGCGATGTTGGTGCGCAAGCGGGCTCCACTCGGCAACTCGATCGCGAGATCGGCGTACCCGGAGCGCTCGAGCTGGAGCCGACCACGCTCGTCGAGCAGCGGTAACAGCAGCGCTTCGACCGCCTTCGCATCGAGCGGCTGCGCGGCGGCCAGCGGCGTGAGCTCGCTCAGCACGCGCGCACAGACCGGGCGATTGACCATGATGTGGAGATCCGAGGCGCGGCGGCGAGCGGCTTCCTCGAGGAGTGCACGCAACGCGGGCGGCACGGAGACGGCGCCGGCGGGCGTGGCCAGCGGCAGCGGCGCGGCCTTCGGTGGCGTGAAGGCGAGCGGCGGGGGACCTCCGAACGCGGCGTCGATCGCCGGCGCGCTGCCCAGGTGATGCGCAGGTCCACTCGGAAACATCTTCGGCGGCCCGGAGAACGCGGCATCGATCGCGGGCGTGCTGCCGAGATGCGGACCCGGCAACCCGAGGTCGATGCCATCGTCGAGATCCAGGTGCAAGGGCACGGGACCCTTGGCTCGTGCGCCGAGGTCGAGCGCCGGCGGATCGAGCTGGATCGCGTTGCCGAGCCGCGGATCGAGATCCAGCGGCAGGGCCTCGGGGCGCGCCCCGGGCGTCCCGAACTTGATATCGGACTTGGTGAGCCGATTCGGGGGCTTCGCCGGCAACTCCGGCGCGGCGAGCGGCATGTTCTTCGACGACGTTCGCGTGTGCGGCGGCTTGCTCGGCGACTGAGCGCGCTCCGACTTCATCAGCCGCGACGGCCTGCGCTGACGCTCGGTGACGTTGGTACCGATGGCTGCCGATGGGCCTGGGGTAGGTGTGTGGGTCGACGGCGCTCCGGTCGCGCGCACGATGCTCAGCATCGGGGCGTCGGTGGTGCCCGAGGCGGTGACGCGGAGCCCGCGCTTGCCGATCTGCATGTCGCCTTCGCCGCGCCGGCCGAACACGGCGGCGAGCGGCGTGTTCGCGATCAGCGCCGAGATCTGGACGCGCGTCAGCTGCGCGTTGGTCAGCGGGACGAGCGCACCGTGGCGGCGGAACTGGATCGGCTGCCCAACGGCAACGATCACCTCCGTCACCCCGTCGCGATCGAGATAGCCAAGGATCTGTTCGAGCTGGGTCACGTGGGGACTGCCTCCGCATCCATCGCCAGCAGGGTCTGTCCCCACGTCGCGGCGGCTTCCGGCGTCGGCAAGGCGACGCGAATCGAGCGCAGACACTTCGGCTGGAAGGCTGCGAACGTCTTGAAGGCTTCGAGCGTGAGCTGCGCGCCGAGACCATGCGGCACGCCGCCAACGCCGGTGCCGAGCGCCGGGAACGTGATGGTGCGATAGCCGCGTCGCTCGGACTCGAACAGGGTACGCAGCACCGCGCGCTGGATGCAGATCGCGCCGTCCATCGCGGCGACCGCGTGCGCGACCTCCTTGCAACCGAGGTTGTACGGGCGCGTCCACACCACCTGGCCCATCGGCACCGGGCCCTGCGCCATCGCATCGCGCTCCATCGCGTCGCTGCCAGCCTGCCGCAGCGCGTTCGCGACGCCCGTGCGCATCACGAGCTCCTCGTTCGCCGCGGACACGATGACGTCGGTGCGTGCGGTGCAGATGTCGCGAACCTCGAGCGCGATCAGCACGTCGCCGACCCGCGTGAAGCCGTCCTCGTGACCGCGATACTCGGGCGCCGGCCGCGACATCCGCTCGATCATCCGCGACGCCGCGAGTGCCGTGGCCGGGCGCTCGCTCGCATCTTTCGACAGCAGCTTGCCGAGGACCGCGCCGAAGTACGCGGCCGTCGGATCCGTGGACTCGGGCGGGATGTAGCGCTGCTCGCGGTGCATCGTGGCCAGCGTCGAGACGTCGAGCGAATCGAACGGCGCCTTGCGCTGCCACAGCGTGTGGAGCGTGGCCGCCGCCGAGTACAGATCCGCGCGCGGCGTGGTCGGCTCGCCGTTCCACACCTCGGGCGCGATGAACATCGGCGTCCCGGCGAGCTCGCCGGAGTGCGCCTTCTGCGGATCGACCGCGATCCCGAAATCGCCGACCAGCGCTCGGCCGCTGCCGGCCAGGAACAGATTCGCCGGCTTGATGTCGCGATGAACCACACCGGCGACATGGATCGCCGACAAGCCACGGAAGATGTCGACGCCGAGGCGGATCAGGACCTGGAGGGGTATCGACCGATCCGCCTCGTTGTGAATCCGCAGGAGCTCGTCGAGATCGATGCCATCGACGTACCGCTGCATGATGTAGGGCACGCCGTCCTCGAGGCCGGCATCGAGCACCGGCACGACGGCCGACGACATGACGCGCGCCGCGAGGTGCGCCTCGATCAGCGGATCGTCCATCGTGAACCGGAACAGCTTGATCACCACGGGCATCTTCAGGCTCGCGTGACTCGCGAGGTACGCGATGCCCATCGCACCCGCCCCGAGCACGTTGCAGATGTTGACGCCACGAAACACCTGGCCGCGCAGCAGCACGGGCGTCGCGCTCGCCGGCGTGCTCTGCGCGCGGCTGCCGAGCGTGTCCTTGTGCGGTCGGTCCGTCATTTGCCCTCCGCCTCGGCCCTGCGAGGCCACCACACGTACGTCGCGATCGCGAAGCCGAGCGGCAACAGCATCATCGCCGCGACGACGACGAGGTTGTCGAGCGCGAGACCTAGCAGCGACGGCGACCACAGATCGCCGAACAGGTGGATCGCGAAGATCCCGACGGCCATCGCACTCGCACGCAGGTACACCGGCGCGGCACGCATCATCACGGAGTTGATCGGCGCGGTCGACAGGAACAGCCCGACCTCGGCGATCCCGACGAACACGAAGAACAAGATCGGCGACGGCATGAAGAACGCCGCGGCCGACATCGGGGCTGCGATCGCGACGCCGATCGCACACACCTTGAGCTGTGCGTTGACCGCGAGGCGATTGCGGCGATCGTCGTGCGGTGCGTCCTCGGGCACCTCGGGCAGATCCTTGAGCGCGCGGTCGGCCATCCGGCCTCCGATGATCGTGCCGACCGCGCCGGCGACCACCGTGATCGAGCCGAACCAGAAGTTCGACGTCTTCAGCACGGTGTCACTGCCCGTCATCAGCTGGGTGATCGACTCGGTGATCGCGTGGTTCGCGTCGAGTGACCACGCCTGCCAGATCTCCCAGACGCGCGCGACGAGCGGCTCGTACCAGTCCGGAGAGAAGGCGAGGGTGAAGCGCTCCGAGAGAAATTTCGGGCCCCAGAACGCGAACGCGCCGATCGCGGCGGTGTGCGCGCAGTAGCCGAACACGCCGCGGCGAAACAGCGGGATCTTGGAGAGCACGCCGATCGCGCTCGCCTCGGCGTGCTCGTGAGGCTTGCGCACGGGCTCGTCGATCAGCAGGCACAACAACGCGAGCGCGACCCCTGGACCACCGGCGACGAAGAACGCCGCGCGCCAACCCCACGCTTCCTGGAGGATGCCACCGAGCAGGTAGCCGCACGCCGAGCCCACCGGCACCGCGAGGAAGAAGATCGCGAGCGTCTTGCCCTTCTTCGCGGGCGGCGTGATGTCGTCGATGATCGTCGGTGCGAGCGTCGCGTACGACGCCTCGCCGATGCCGACGAACGCGCGGGCGGCGATCAGCGTGCCGAGGTGACCGGCGAGGCCCGAGAACATGGTCGCCGCGCTCCACGTCAACACACCGAACGCGATCAGCCGCTTGCGCGACATCCGATCGCCGAGCCTGCCGAACAGCGGCGCGGTCACGAAGTAGCCGAGCAGGAACACCGTGGCGAGCAGGCCGCCCTCGAGGTTCGACAGCCCGAGCCCACCGCGCTCCACCGGCTCCTGAACGCGCGGCAGGACCGCGGCGAGGATGAACCGATCGAGGTAGTTGATGAAGTTCAACCCCGTCAGTAGTCCGACGATGGCAGTGCGGTTCTTGATCACCCGCCCACCACGATAACCGAGGGGCTACTTGTAAACGACCTGCAGCGTGAACATCAGCGGGACGAGCAATGTACTGCCGTCATCGCTGGTGCCCGCTGCGCCGGGGTAGTAGCGCAATCCCGACTCGGCGACCGCCGCGAACATCGAGTGCTCGTTCTGCGCGAGCACGTAGCGCAGGCCTCCGATCAGCACGTAGCCGCCCTGGGACGATTCGGTCGTCGAGGTCTCTCCGTCATCCTTCGCCACGATCACCGAGTAGCCGGCGCCGATGTAGGGCGTGAGCTTCGCGTTGCCGATCGCCCAGCGCGCGACGAAGTCGAGCGCGGTCCGGCCGCCGGCCTTACCGATCCGCACGGCGGCGTCGTAGCGCAGCGCCTGGAAGCCGAGCTCGATCAGCCCGACGACGCCGGAGCCCTTGATGTCGGCACCACCACCACCGCCGAACAAATACCCGGCCTTGATCGTCCTGGTGCCATCGAGCGAGCCGCGCGCGCGCGACATCTGCGCGTTGACCACGGTCTCGCGGTTCGGGGTGATGTCCACGGTGGCCTCGAACGGTGCGTAGCCGTACGACGTCACCTTCAGGGCGTGCGGGCCGGGCGGGAGATCGATCGACACGGGGAGCGACCCTGCGGGCATGTCGTCGACGAGCAGCACCGCACCGGGTGGACCGACGACGCGCAGCGTGCCGGCCTCGCCTCGCAGCGTCAGATCGAGCACCGCCGGCTCGCCGAACTCGACGGAGATCTCGCGATCCTCCTTGCGTCCCTCGTGCTCGAGAGTGATGCGGTGGCGGCCGCCATCGATCTTGCCACTGTACGGTGTGGTGCCTCGTGGCTCGCCGTCGACGGAGATCCTCGCGCCGGCGGGAATCGTCCGTACGGTGAGCGTGGCGGGCCGGACCGCGAGCGCGCGGATCAGCTTGACGATCTTGTCGTGATCGGGCGCGTCGGGCGAGGCCTCGACGTAACGCTGGTACCAGACCGCGGCCTGGCGGAGGTTGCCGAGCTTGTCGTAGGCGCTGCCGATGTTGAACATCGCGTTCGGGTGCGGCGCGAGATCGTTCGCACGCACGTAGTGCTGGATCGCCGTTGGCCAGTCCTTCTTGCGATCCGCGGCCTGCCCGGCGGCAAACTCGCGACCAGCTTCCGCGAGGTCAGCTTGATCGGCGCCCTGATCTGCGAACGCAGCGCGGCTCCATAGCGTAGCGACGAACAGCAACAGCCAGACCCACCGCATGCCGCGCCAGCCTACTTCGGGTTGGGGGTGTACGGGTTGCCCTTGGTCCCGCCGGGCGTGTACGGATTGCCTTTGCCGCCACCGGTCTTCACCACCTCGGGCGGCGGCTTGGGGTCGCTGCCGACCTTGCGGACCTCGGGATCGAGCTTCTCGGGCACCGGCGGCTTCGGGCCGATCGGCCCCGTCACCGTCAGCCCCTTGGCGGTGGCCGTCGCAGTCGCCGTGTCGCGCGGGACCGGGACCAGCTTCGTCGTGCCCGGCTTCGTCACCTTCGCGGTGGCTGGTTTGCTCGGGGTCGCGGGGATCAACGGGCTGGTGAAGTTGTTGTTGCCGGGCTCGATCACCGTGGTGGTGACCAGCGGGTCATGACCTTCGAGCTCGACCTTCATCTCGTGCGGACCGAGGGCGAGGGTGATCTCGAGCGGCGTGAGCCCGCGATTGATGCCGTCGATGAACACGTTCGCGCGAGGAGGAATCGACGTGAGCCGGAGGAGTCCGGTGTGCTTGACCGCGGGCTCCGGATCGGTCGACTTCGCGGCCAGCGTGGGCGGCGACGGCGTGTCGGTGGCGACCTTGTCGCTGTTGGCGTTGGTCTGCGTGGCGATCAGGATGCCGGCCGTGGCGACACCGAGGATCAGCGCGGCGCCGATCGCGAGCCAGGTCCCGCGGCGCTTGCTGCTCTGGTGGGCGCCCGTGGTCATCTTCGCGACCGCGTAGCCGCTGTCGAGCGTGCCCGCGAGCTCGATCTCGTTGACGGTACGATCGCCGGGCAGCGACGCCGCGAACATCTCCGCGCTCGCGAACCGTCGCTGCGGCTCCTTCTCGAGCGCGCGGTGGACGGCGTTGACCACCGAGGCCTGCAGGCCAGGGCGCACGTTCTGCAGTGGTTCGGGCGCCGCGGTGAGCAGCTGCGCGACGAGCACCGCGTACGTGTTGCCCATGAACGGCGTGCGGCCCGCCAGCATCTCGTACAGGATCACGCCACACGCGTAGATGTCGGCATACGCGACGGCCGGTAGGCCCATCGCCTGCTCGGGCGCCATGTAGAGCGGCGTGCCCATCACCACGCCGGTGGTGGTGAGCTTGGTGAGCGCCCGCTGCTCGTCGGGATCGAGCACCTTCGAGATGCCGAAATCGAGGAGCTTGACGAAGTCGGAGCTGTCGCCCTGATCGATCAAAAAGATGTTGTCGGGCTTGAGGTCGCGGTGAATGATGCCCTTCGCGTGCGCGGCGCCGACCGCGCGCAGCACCTGCCGCATGATCGAGATCGCGCGCTGCGGTTGCATCGGGCCGGTTCGCTCGAGCATGTCGGACAGCGGGCTGCCGGTGAGCAGCTCCATCACCACGTAGAGGCGACCATCGGGCAGCTCGCCGATGTCGCCGACATCGATGATGTGCGGGTTGCCGATCCGGCTGGCCGCGATCGCCTCGCGCTTGAACCGCGTCTTCGCTTCGCCGTCCTCGAAGTACTTCTCGAGCATCAGCTTGATGGCGACGTGCTTGCCGAGGACGAGGTGCTGCGCCTCGTAGACGATGCCCATGCCGCCTTTGCCGATGACGCGAAGGACCTGGTACTTGTCCGCGAGGACATACCCGATCATCGAGTCGTCGTTCGCGAGTGCCGGCACCGCAGCGAATCTATCTCATCACGCACCGCGGCGCCCGTAGGTATTTCCAGACACATCCAGATGACAGTCGCGGGGTTAGCGCCGCCCGCGTAGGGATTCTTACGCCACTTACCGGGGGGATCCTGCGACGTCGACCACGGCGGCTGCATAGGCCATCGCCGCGGCCTCGCAGGCGTCGAGCGTCCCGGTCAGCCATGCGCAGGCAAAGTTGGTCTCGGTCGGTGGCGGCTGGATGCGAACCGCGCGAACGTCCGCCGCCTTGAGGGCCGCATCGAGCGCGATCGTCGCCTCGATCGGCGGCGCGACCAGATACGCCATCGGGGTTCCCGGCGCGAGCCCGGCTTCCTTCGACAGGTACTCGCCGAGCGACGCGATCACGTGCGGGAACACGGTGATCGTCCGCTTGCCGTCGGCGTCGTAGAAGCACGCATCGTGGGCGAGGCAGCGCACCAGCGCCTCGAGCCCCGCCTCGATCATCTCGGGATCCGCCGCGGCGATCACGCCGAGGATCTCGCCCGACAACCGGCCACTCGCATGCGCGGCGCCGGCGTAGAAGCTCTTCGCGAAGATCACGTCGATCGGCGCGTGCTTGGTCGCCTCGTCGAGCGCGACGTACATCGCGTCGTCCTGATCGCAGGTGACGAGCCCGAGCGACGTGTGCTTCGCGGGATCGCCGCCGTAGGCGAGGATCAACGTCGGGTCGGCGTTCGGCAGTCGCCGCACGCTGAGCACCGTCGGCGTGATCGGTTCGAGGATCATCGGCCCACCAGGCGCTGGCGGACCTGCGGCTCGCGATACGTTCGGCTCGCCGCGCCACCGAGCGCCGACAGATCGAGCTCCACGCCACTCTTGTGCTGCGCGATCATCGCCTGCGCGAATGCCGCGAGCCGCGCTGCCGCGAGCTCCGGCACGATGCCGCGCTGATGGATGTTCGAGATCATGTTCCGCTCTCCATCGGTGTTGCCGAGCTTCGGACCGAACACGACGTAGGCAGACAGCCCATCCCCGGTGCCGAGGCCGGGGCGCTCACCGAGCAGGATCATCGCGACCTTCGCGCCGACCTCGTGTCCGATCTCGTCCTCGAGCCAGACCCGCGCGTAGCGCGCCGCGATCGGCGTCCCCGTCGACAACCCGCGGGCCACACACTGCGCGGCGACCAGATCGGCGAGCTGCTTGCCGGTCTGCATGCATGCCACCGCCGACAAGCCATCGGCGACGATGATCTGGACGTCGACACCCTTCGTGCACCGTGCACGCACCTTGTCGAGCGAGGCGTCGTCGAGCCGGCGTCCGAGATCCGGGCGGAGCAGGAACTCACGATGGTTGGTGACGCGCGACTTGACCGCGACGAAGCCCAGCTCCTCGCCCCAGTGGTCGGGCAGCTCGGTGCCGACCGCCGCATGCGCGACCGCGAGCTCGGCCTGGAACTGCAGCACCACGTCCGTCGCGTAGCGCGTGCCGACATGGCCGATGCCGAGCAAGGCGGTGGTGTGCTTCGCAGCCTCGGCGGCAAACGAATTGACCTCGGGACGTGGCGCGTAGACCCGCGCCGGTGGAGCTGGAATCTGGGGGAGTGCCGGCGGCCTCGGTAGCGGATCGGCGCTCCCGAGCTGGTCGCGGAGCGCTGCGATCAGCTGACGGGTCCGGCTCACGTGGGTACGTGACCATGGCGATCCCACCCGATGCAAGCCTCGCGCAGTCCTCCCAGTCCGGTTAGAATTCTCGGATGGTGCGTCGTGACGACGACGGAAGTCCCACCGGGCAACCGGCTGGCAACCTGTCGTCAAGCTGTGATGATCCAGCGGGTGTAAGTCCCGTCTCGGTAAGCGCCAGAGCGCCGAGTAGCAGGCCCGCAGCAGAGGAA
>JBBQJJ010000029.1:0-35934 GCA_038325805.1 Haliangiales bacterium | reverse complement strand
GAGAGTCGGGCGAGTGCAGTGGCTTCGCGCAGCGTCCACTGCTGGCCGTCGATCGACACCGCGGCGTGGACCTTGATCGCGACGTCGCGCTCGAGCCTGACGTCGTGTGCGCGATAGACGCGGCCCATTCCCCCCTTGCCGATCTCTTCCTCGATCCGATATGCGTCGTCGAGGAGCTGACCCAACGCGAGCGTCGGCAACGAGCGAGTCTCGAGCTGCATCGCCCGGCGCAGGAGGTCGTCGAACGAGTCATCGCCCGAGCCATCTGTGTCGGTTCCCACGATCGTGCTGGCTCGCAACTCCTCCATCCCGAAGCTCGTTGCGTATCACACCTCCAGCGACCGGTCCGTGGTTAGATCGGCGCGTGTCGGACGGTCGAGAGGAGATCGAGCGCAACATCCGCGAGCTCGTCGCGAGTGATGTCGAACGCGCCGCCACGCTGGCGATCAAGGAGTATGGCCCGGAGCTGCTCGGGTTCCTGGCCGCGATGACGCGCGATCGCGGACAAGCGGACGAGGCGTTCTCCGATCTCTGCGAGCGGGTCTGGAAGGGGCTGCCCACGTTTCGCTGGGAGGCCTCGCTTCGCACATGGGCCTACCAGCTCGCGCGCAACGCCTTGCACCGGCTCCGGCGCGATCCGCGCGCACGCTCCGAGCGCAACCTCCCGCTCTCGATCGTCACCAGCATCGCCGCGGTCCCGCGCACCGAGACCGCGCCATTCCAGCGCTCCGAGCTCAGGTCGGAGATCCGCGCCATGATCGAAGCGCTCGAGCCCGATGACTACGAGATCATGATCCTGCGCCTCGATCGCGGCATTGCGTGGAAGGACATCGCCGGAGCGATCGCCGAGGAGGGCGCCCCGGCGTCGACGCTCGATCAGCGCGCCGCGGCGTGTCGCAAGCGCTACGAACGGATCAAGGCACAGCTGCGGATCAGCGTGGCCGATCGCGGCCTGCTCGGGGAGTAGGCTGTCAGCTGGCCAGCACCTTGCCGCGGGTCTCGGGTAGTCCCCACACGAGGAGCGCCGACACCGCGGTGAACGCGGCACCGATCGCGATGCCGTGTGCGAGTGAGTAATGCTCGGCGATGGTGACGATCATCACCGGTGCGAACAGCTGTGTGCCGCGCGACAGGTTGTAGATCAGGCCGAGCGCACCGGCGCGGATGTTGGTCGGGAACAGCTCGGAGAGCAGGGGCCCGATCGCGCTCCAGTTACCTTCGCCGAACCCCATCACGAACAGCACGGCACAGAGGACGAGCCAGTTGTCGGCGTAGAGCGACCAGCCCAGCGTGACGACGACGAGGGCGAGCGCCTTGATCAGGGCGAAGCCGCAGAACGTGGGACGCCGCCCCCAGCGATCGGCGAAGTAGCCGAACGAGACATACCCGATGAACGAGCCGACGTGGCCGACCCACTGCAGCGTCGCCGAGTCGGTGACCGAGAAGCCGCGGAAGTCCTGGAAGTAGGCGGGCAGGCGGATCGTCTTGATCCAGTAGCCGGCCATCGCGCACACCGTCATCGCGAGGGCGATCAAGGCGACGCGGCGAAGCTGCGGGCGGACGAGCACGACGAGATCGGCGAACCGCGCGACCTGCGCCTTGCCTCGGGTCTGCCAGAGATCCGATTCGGGCAGCCCGCGCCGCATCGCGAGGACGAGCAGCGCCGGCAACGCGGAGAGGATGAACGTCCACCGCCACCCGATCTCCGGTGCGGCGAAGTTGCCGACCAGGGTCGCGAGGGCGAGCCCGACGGGGGCACCGCTCTGGAGATAACCGCCGTAGCGACCGCGAAGGTGCGAAGGCACGGTCTCCCCGACGAGGGCATGCGCGACGGCCCATTCGCCGCCGATGCCGAGGCCGGTGAACGCACGGGCGATCACGAGGGTGGTGGCATCGAACGCCAGCCCCGAGGCGCAGGTGCCGGCGCTGTAGACGACGATCGTCATCATCAGGATCGGCTTGCGGCCGTAGCGGTCCGCGAGCCAGCCGCACAGCAGCCCGCCGACCGCGCTGGCTCCGAGCGAGGTGCCGAGCAGCCACGCCTGCGCGGAGCTATCGAACCCGAGCTCGGCGCCGAGGGGCGTCGTCGTGATCAGGACCGAGAGGAGGTAGAGGTCGTAGAAGTCGAAGATCCAGCCGAGCCACGCGAACCAGAGAATGCGCCGATGGATCGGCAGCGTCTCGGCATGCTCGCTGAGCAGCGTGGCCATCAACCCCTAGGGTAGATCAGTTTGCGAGATCGATCTTGGCGTCCGTGCCGAGCTTCATTTCCCGTGCTTTGCGACGAGCCCGGGCCAGTTCGCGTCGGCCTTCGCCTTGCTGCCTTGCGGATCGGCCTCGAACCGCTTCTTGAAGTCGTCGTTGGTGAACACCAGCAGCTGACCCTCGTGGATCACGAAGACGGTCGGGTCGGCGATCGACAGTCGGTTCTGCGCGGCCGCGTACGCGCAGTAGCCGCCGAAGCCCGGGCTGAACTTCGCCTTGTCAGCCTCGAACGCAGCTTTGGCCTCGGCGGAGGCGAAGTGATACGTGGCGCCGCCGTGGCTCGATGCCTGCGCGGCCGCGCCTGCGACCGGCGCACCCTTCGTGTAGCTGACCGGGTCATGACCGCCGAGGCCAACCCCTTGATCGTCGACGAGGACGAGGACCTTCTCCTGCACCTGGACGACGGTCGGATCGGCAGGCTTGGCCGGAGCTGTGGAGGATCCACCGCAGGCGGCGAGGGCGAACAACAAGCGCTTCATGTCGGAAGCATAGCCGGGCTCCGTGGCGCTCGTCGCCCGCCGGCGCCGGGCGCGCCTCGCAGTCGCGATCTGCGAGGACGCGCGGGTAAGCGACCTTGTCGACGCGACCGAAACCAGAGAGGTCGGGCATGCAGCGTGCGTAGCACCGCGATAGGGTCGCGGGATGGCACGGGCAGCGAGGAACGTCCCCCTGTGGACGGCGATCGCGGCCACGCTCGTCGCGTGCATCGTCAGCGTGGTGCACGTGCGCGGCAAGGGGCTGCCCGGGCTCGCCGGGCTCGAAGGCCTCGCCATCGACATGCGCTTCAAGATGCGCGGTCCACGCGAGCCATCGACGGATCGCATCGTGATCGTCGGCATCGACGACGAGACCCACGGTCGCGGGTTGACCCAGACGCGGCGTGGCTACGCGCAGATCGTCGACGCCATCGCGGCCTGCAAGCCGAAGCTGATGGCGCTCGACTTCTTCTTCCAAGCACCCGAGGAGCTGCTGCCACCGGAGCTGATGGCGGACGTCAAAACCCTCGACGAGCGGATGCGCGCCGAGGACATGACGGGCTCGACGGCCGAGCTGGCGATGAGAAGCGTGCTCGCGAAGGTGGCCGAGGAGTTGCGCGGCGACGACAAGCTCGCCATCGCGATCGCGAAGGCCAAGACCGTCGTGCTCGGCGCGTATTTCTTCGAGGGCGACGCCGCGGGCGCGGCCGTCGAGCCTCCGGGCTTGAAGACCGCGCGCCTCGGTCAGGTGGCGGATGGTGGTGGCGGAGATCCGGTGCTGCGTCCGATCCAGTCACGCAGCGTGCAGTTCACGCGACCCGAGATCGCGAAGGGCGCGGTCGGTGCGGGCGCCGTCAACGATCTGCGTGATAGCGACGGCGTGCGCAGGAGGATGCCGCTGGTCGTCGAGTACGGCGGCCGGCACTACATGACGCTCGGTCTCGCGATGGCGCTCGCAGATCTCGGGCGGCCCCGCGACGTGACGTTCGTCGTCGGTGACTCGTCCTTGAAGGTGGCAGAGATCGAGCTGTCGCTCAGCCGTGCGTCGTCACTGCAGCTCGATTGGCTCGGGCCCGGCAAGCTGCCGCGCGTCGGTGCGAGCGAGCTGCTCGACGGCAAGTCGTGCGACAAGGTCGCGGGCAAGCTCGCGTTTGTCGGCGTCACCTACGCGGCGTACGACAAGGTGCTGACGCCGCTCGATCCGACCGCGGATGGTGTCGAGCTCCACGCCACCGTCGCCGAGAACGTGCTCGGCGGTCAGCTGCTCCGCGGCACCGGCTGGTTGACGACGGTGCTCAGCACGCTGCTGCTGTGCGCGATCGTGTGCGCTGCTCAGCTGCGCGGGATCCGGCGGCGGGCGTGGATGCCACCGCTGCTGGCGATCGGTGCGATCGGCATCTACGTCGTCGTCGCGCTGATCCTGTTCGAGCGCGGCCTCGTGATCGCGATGGCCGCGCCGATCATACTGACCGGTGCCGTGTTGCTCGCGGCAACGATCGGCGGCCTCGCCACCGAGGGGCGCGAGAAGGCGTACCTGCGCGGCGTGTTCGGCCAGTACGTCAGCGATCAGGTCGTCGATCGCATCCTCGCGGATCCGTCGAAGGCGCGGCTCGGCGGCGAGCGCAAAGAGCTCACCGTGTTGTTCTCCGATATCCGCGGCTTCTCGCAGGTCGCCGAAGGACTCCCGCCAGAACGGCTCGCAGCGTTCCTCGGCGAGTACCTGTCTCCGATGACGGACCTCGTGCTCGCGTCGGGCGGCACGCTCGACAAGTACATCGGTGATGCCGTGATGGCGCAGTGGGGCGCGCCGATCGATCTCGCGGATCACGCCGCGCGTGCGTGCGAGGTCGCGTTGCGCATGCACGAGGTGCTCGCGGAGCTCAATCGTGGCTGGAAGGCCGCAGGCAAGCACGAGATCGCGATCGGCATCGGCGTCAACACGGGACCGATGGCGGTCGGCAACATGGGCTCGACGGCGCGCTTCGAGTACACGGTGCTCGGCGATAACGTCAACCTCGGCTCGCGGCTCGAGGCGCTGACCAAGGACTACGGCGTCGGTATCCTCGTCGGCGAAGCCACGGCGAAGGCTGCGGGCGACGCCTTCGTGTTCCGCGAGATCGATCGCGTGCGGGTCAAGGGGCGTGCGACCGCCGCGCCGGTGTTCGAGCTCGTCGGACGGGCGGGGACGAAGCTCGATCCTGCATGGGCCGAGGCGCTCGCGTTGTATCGGGCCGGTACCTTCATCGAGGCGCGGCACGCCTTCGCGAAGCTCGATGACGCCGCTGCCAAGATCATGACCAAACGGTGTGAGGTGCTTGCCTCGGATCCTCCGGAGGAGTGGGACGGCGTCTACGAGCAGCGCTCGAAGTAAGCCAGGACGGTTCGCCCGTGCCGCGCCGCGGAAGTCAGCGTTTCACGATCGTCGCGCCGGTGAACGAGAACGCATCGGCACGACGACGAGCCTCGCGACGCAGGTCGTCGACCTTCGTCGAGACGAGCTCGAGCGTGGTGCCGCCGTCGATGTCTGTCGCCGTGATCGTGACGCCATCGGTGACGACCGGGCAGTTCTTCATTCGCCCGCCGCCTTTGCCATCGAACTCGCCGTGGCCGGCGCGGCTTCGCTTCGCCGCGAACTCGACCACATGCTGTGCGCGCTTCCGTACCTCGGCGACGTTCGCGACCTTGATCGTGAACCGCACTCCACCTTCGATGTCCTCGAGCGTCGAGACTGCGCCGTCGAGTGCGAGCGGGCAGTGCCTCATCTTCTCGTCCATCTGATCCGGAGGCTTGCGCGCCGTCGCCTCCGGCGGCTTGGGGTCCACTGCCGCCTCGCGCGGCGCATCCGAGCCACACGCGCACGCGAGGACAAAGATCCAACGAGTCATCGCTTCCTCCGGGGGTTCGAGCTCTTTCGCTTGTTCGGCTTGCTCGCACGGATCACGTCGTCCGAGTGATCGATCAGCTGCTCCACCAGATCCGCCGGCACCGTGCCGTCGAGCCGGATGGTGTTCCAGTGTTCCTTGTTCAGGTGATAGCCAGCCGTGATCGCCGGATAGGTGAGCCGTAGCATCACCGAGCGCTCGGGGTCACACTTGAGGCTGACCCTCTCGACCTCGTCGATGCCGCACAGCGCGAAGATCTTGCCTGCCGTCTTGTAGACGTGGACGGGATCGATCGGATCGCCGATCATGCGGGGAGGTAGCGCGTCTCCAGGTGGGTCCTGAAGTGTGCGGGCTCCAGTGCGCCGCCGCTCGCACGGTGGCACAGCTCGTCGGTCTCGAACCGGCTGCCCTGGCTCCAGATGTTGAGGTTCAGCCAGTCGAAGACACCGGTCAGCTCGCCGACCGCGATCTCGGCATCGACATCGCGGGTCTTGCGGATCGTCGTGAACCACTGCGCCGCGTACATCGCACCGAGTGTGTAGCAGGGGAAGTAGCCGAACGCGCCGTCGGTCCAGTGGATGTCCTGCATCGGGCCGTTGGTGTAGTTGCCGCGCGTGTCGACGCCGAGGAGCTTCATCATCCCCTCGTCCCAGAGCTTCGGAATATCGTCGACCTCGATCGTGCCCTCGATCAACGGGCGCTCGATCTCGTAGCGCAGGATCACGTGTGCCGGATACGTCACCTCGTCGGCGTCGACGCGGATGAAGCCCGGCTTGACGCGCGTGTAGAGCTTGACGAGGTTGTCGGTGTCGAACGCGGGCTGGTCCCCGAGATATTCGCGGAGCAGCGGCGCGAGGAGCTGGAGGAACGCGCGGCTGCGGCCGATCTGCATCTCGAACGACAGGCTCTGGCTCTCGTGGATCGCCATCGAGCGCGCCTCGGAGACCGGCTGCCCGAGCCAGGCGCGCGGCCGATGCTGCTCGTAGCGGCCGTGGCCGGTCTCGTGGATCGTGCCCATCAGACTCTTCTCGAAGTCGTCCTCGCTGTAGCGCGTGGTAAGCCGAACGTCCTCGGGTACGCCGCCCGAGAACGGGTGCGTGCTGACATCGAGTCGACCGCCCGCGAAGTCGAACTGCAGGAGCTGCATCACGCGCTCGCACAGCGCCTTCTGCGCCGCGATCGGAAACGGGCCCTTCGCTGCGATCACGGGCTCGCTCGCCTGCTTGTCGCGAACGCGCGTGATCAATTCGGGGAGCCAAATCTTGACCGCGGCGAACACGCGATCGACCTCGGCGCTGCGCATGCCCGGCTCGAAGCGATCCATCAGCGCGTCGTACTTGGAGACGCCGAGCTTGTCGGAGAGCCGCGCGGCCTGCAGCCGAGTCAGGCGCACGACCTCCTCGAGGTTGACCGCGAAGCCCGCCCAGTCATTCGCCGGTCGCTGCGATCGCCACGCATGCTCGCAGCGCGCACCCGCCATCGTCGCCTCGTGCACGAGCTCGTCGGGCAGCGCCGTGGCGTTGCGATACACGCGCTGCATCTCGCGGAGGTTCGCGCGGGCGAGATCGTCGAGTGCTTCGCCGGTCGCCTTCGTCATCCAGTCGCCGAGCTCGGGCGCCGTGCGCAACCGATGGAGATGGCCCGCGAGCTCCGCCATCGCCGCGGCCCGCGCATCGTTGCCCTTCGGGGGCATGTTGGTCGCGTGGTCCCAGCTCGTGATCGCCTGGAGATGCTCGAAGCGATAGATCCGGAGGAAGGCGTCGGTCAGCTGGCTGTAGCTCACGCTGCTACGCTACTAGATCTCGCGCGCACAGATCCCGATCCCGCCGAGACAACGCGGCAGCTCGGCGGGACACTGATTCGAATCCGTGCACGTCCGCGAGCACCGCATCGTGTCGGTGCCATCGACGCACAGCGCGCTGTCGCAGTCGTCGCCGGCGGTGCAAACCCCACCGGGTGCGACGGTCCCGCGCGCGCCGGGCTCGCAGTAGACCTCCTTCGGCGACGCCGCGTGACAGCGCGTGCCCTCGGGGCACTCGTCATTGGAGAAGCACGGGCACTCGCCCGGCGTCGCACACGCGGTGGTTGTGTCGATCGCGGTATCGGCGACGACCGGCGGCGCGTCGGGATCCGGGGAGTCACCGCCGCCGCAAGCGACCAACGTGCCCAGCACGAGAGAGCGAAACATCGAGGGGATGTTCTCACACTCAGCGCCGGAGGATGACGAGGCCGGCTTCGGTCGCGCAGGCGATCGTCTCGCCATCGAGCCACACGAGATCGTAGACGTTCTCATCGGTCCACTCGTCGAGCTTGACGCCGGTTGCCAGATCCCAGAGCTCGAGCGCGCAATTCGCACACACCGCGGCGACCTCGCCCTGGATCGCGAGCTTGGAGATGGGTCGATCGCCGGTCTCGATCGTCGCGTGGTGCTTGCGGCCGACGATGTCGCGGACGAGGAGCGCCCCATCAAAGTGTCCCGAGACCAGCCAGCGCAGTTCAGGATCGAACGCGGCGCATGCCGCGGGTGTGATCGAGAGGAACGTATGAAGCCGCAGGGGTGGGGCGATGCGCCAGATCTCGATCGCCTTGTCGTAGGCCAGCGCGATGCGCGACTCGTGGATGGCGATCACCTCGGCCCGTTCACTGCGAGGGCGGATCGCCGAGATCAGCTCGGCCGCGTGCTCGCCGAGCTGCCACACCGACGCCTCGCCCCTCGAGAGCCCCGCGAGCAAGCCCTCGCGAGACATCGCCAGCGAGCCAAGCGGCCTCTCGATCGCATACGCCCGCGCGCCGGTGAGGGCATCGCTGATCGCGACGGTCTTCCCCTCGACATGCGCGACGCGTGCGCCCGCGATGGGCCCGGCGGGTACGGGACCCCAGGTGTGCCGCGACACGCCGTCGTGGTCGACCACGTGAATCGTGCGAGCGCGGTCGCGCGCGATGATCACGTCGGGCACTGCGGCGACCGTGATCTCGAGCCATGCGGGCCCGCGGTCGGCGTGATCTCGGCCATCCACGACCCACTCTCGGAGCTGCGCGCCATCGCAGGCGAACGCTCGCGTGCCATCCGGCGAGAGCTCGAGCTTCAGGGGCGTCCGCAACAGGCACGCGCCCGTCGCGAGCGACCAAACCGACGACACGTGCTCGATCGGCGACCACACGATCGCGACCTCACCGACCACCTCGGCACTCGCGTACGAGGGTCGAGGGATGCGCCAGCGGATCGTCCCCGTGGTCAGATCGATCGCGAGGAGCTCGGCGCCCAGGACCACGGCCGTGTCACCGCCGACGCGGAGCGACCAGTCGAGCTCGTCGTGCGCGAGCGCCGAAACCGCGATCCGCCGCACCTCCGTCCCGTCGCGCGTCCGTAGCGTGAGCTGCCCGGGGTCGGCCAGCACGACGAGCTCGCCGGCGATCGCGGCCGCTCGGCTCGCGGCGGACCAGCGCATCGTCCCACTGCGGACGTTCCACACCTCGATCGTGTCGCGACCGCGGACCAGGGCGTCGTCGTCGACCACGCCGAGCACGTGCCACGAGATATCGGTGCGGTGGGTCCTGCGAAGCGTGTCGCCGGTCTCGAAGTTCCACAGCGTCAGGTAGAGCCCATTCGCGGTCAGCGTCTCGTGGGCTCCGACGAAGCGGCCAGGGACCTGCGGGTACTCGTACCGCTCGATCAGGTGGCCGGTCTCGAGGTCCCACACGTGGGTGACGTCACCTGTATCGGTGATCCCGACGGTGGAGAACAGCCGCACGCCGTCGAGGTGGAGGTCGAGATGAACGCCGCGCGACTCCGAGAGCTCGAGCGCCGAAAGCAGCGTGGCGAGACGGCGCTGTTCGCTGCCATCCGCGAGGTTCCACACCGTCACCGAGCCGTCGTGCTCCGCGGCGATCAGGCGCTCGCCGTCCGGGTGGACGAGCACGGCTTCGTAGCGCTGGCGCGCACGACCGTAGCTGCGGCGCCAGGGCGGCGGCCTGCGATGAAGAGGCGCGAGCACGCGACGATCATACGCACGCCTGGTAAGCAGCTGGCAGTGAAGCTCCACATCATCGCTGTCAGCACGCGGCCAGGTCGCAACGGGATCCACATCGCTCGCTGGGTCGAGACCGTCGCCCGCGAGCACGGCAAGTTCGAGACCTCGCTCGTCGATCTCGCCGAGGTCGGCCTGCCGCTGTTCGACGAACCGAATCACCCGCGGCTTCGGCAGTACACCAAGGACCACACCAAGAAGTGGAGTGCGATCGTCGACGCCGCCGATGCGTTCGTGTTTGTCGCCCCGGAGTACAACTACTCGATGGCGCCGTCCCTGGTGAATGCGGTCGACTATTTGGTGCACGAGTGGAGGTACAAGGCCGCGGGCATCGTGTCCTACGGTGGCGTCTCGGGTGGGTTGCGCGCGGCGCAGATGTCGAAGCAGCTGCTCACCGCGGTCGGCATCATGCCGGCGGGCGACGTGCCGATTCCGATGTTCACGCAGTTCCTCGTCGATGGAACATGGACGCCGAACGAGATCATGATCAAGTCCGTCGGCACCATGCTCGACGAAGTTCACAAGTGGGCGACCGCGACGAAGTCGATCCGCGGCCAATCCTAGGGCGCGACTACAATCGACCGGGTGAACCCGAGCTCCTCGGCCTCTCGGGCTAAGCGACGCGTAGCGAGATCGTGGCCGTGGTGCCGACGTCCGGCGTGCTCGCGATCGTCAACGTGCCGCCCATGCGCTCCACGATCGAGCGCGAGATCACGAGCCCCAGCCCGGTGCCTCCGCTGCCCTTGCCGGTCGTGAAGAACGGCTCGAACAGGTGCGTCTGCGCCTCCAGACTGATACCCGTGCCGCTGTCCTCGACGGCGACGATCACGCGATCGCCGCGCTTCTCGGTGAGGATCTTGATCCGGTTCATGGTGCCGTCACGGGTCGCACGCGCCGCGTTGACCAGGAGGTTCAAGACCACCTGGACGAGCCTCGAGGCGTTGCCCGCGATCGGTGGAACGGTGATGGGTGCGCACTCGAGGACCACGTACTTGCCGAACCGGTACGACGCGAGCCGTGCGGCGGTCGCGATCACCTCGCCGAGATTGGTGGCGACGATCGGATCGTCGGGTGGGCTGGCGAGCGACGACAGGTCGCGCAGGATCAGCTCGATCCGCTGTGCGGCATCGTGGAGGTCGCGCAGCTGTTCGCGCAGCTCGGTGGGCTGGTCGGTGAGCTGTTCGGAGATCTCCTCGACACCGATCTGGATCACCATCAACGGCGACCGGATCTCGTGGGAGACACCGGCGGCGAGCATCCCTGCGGTCGCCATTCGGTCCCGGACGATCAGCTCGTGGTTTGCCTGCTCGAGGGCCGCTGTCCGCTCGCGAACGCGCTGCTCGAGGAGGTCGTGCGCGGCGCGCAGCTTCTGTCGATAGCCGCGGGTGATCTGGCGGACGATCCGGTCCACGACGATCGCGCAGATCAGGCCGGTCAACAGCATCGGGCCGCGAACCTCGCGATAGAACACGACGCTGAGGAGCCCCGTGATCAGGACCGACATCGTGATCATCGCGAACGAGATCAGGCGGCCTCGCGACACCAGCAGTGCGTGGGCGGAAGCAGCGGGCATGACAGCGCCGGCCATCGTGAGGACTGAATCGGCCGGAGTCACGAGTTCGTTACGGGCGACCCTGCGACGCTACCCGTGACGAGCTGGCCGTCGCAGGTGAGGAACAGACGCATCCTTTTCGAGCCTCGCGCCCGTTCCTCTGCCTCCAAGTCCACAGCTCGTGACCTTCGACGGCCAGCTGTGCCGCGATTGCCGACATCTCGCCCGCTCGCCGTGGGACGCAGAAGATCTCGCAGGGGACACGCTGGCGAAGCTCGGCGCTGCACGCCCGACTCGGTGTTCGGCAGTTCTTCACGCCCGAGGTCCTCACGGAGGTTTGCGCGGAGCTCGGTGTAGCGGCCGGACCGCACGCGGCGCCAGTAGGGATCAAGGTCCTCGCGACTCCACCAAGCGTAATCGTTATAACGATTGTTATAACGAATCTCGCTATAACCGTCGTTATGACGAACGTTCGTCGAGGACGTGTGCGTACTCATGGGTGAGATCTTGAGCGCGGGGGATCGACAAGCGACAACGACAGCCAAGCTGCGGTTGCCACGGCAACGACTCGGAGACTGCATTTTGTAACTCGCTGGAACCGGCCAGAGCGAGCGGCTCTGGACGATCACCCGGCATCGGTTGTTCCTGTCGGTTCTTCGATCTCCACGTGATGGAGCCGATGCAGCGGATCGTGGCGGATCTGATCAACCCGGCGACCGCGGGGTTGTCGCGGCCGCGAAGCACAACCTGCTCACGCGTACGGCGAGGGCTGGCCCGAGCGCGACGACTTCACGCTCGCCGACTGCGCCGCCGCACCGTCGCTGTTCTAGGCCGATCAGCTGGTCCCGATCGATCCGCCGCGCGCCAATCTCGATCGCCTGCTCGCGCGTCCTTCGATGATCCGCGTGCGTCACGAAGCGCAGCCGTACTGGAAGCAGTTTCCCGGCGCACGGTCGGAGTAGCATCGGCCAATGAGCTGCGGACACCGCCTGTGCGAGCTGATCGGCGGTGCGTGCAGCATCACCGTCCAGCGCTCGCGTGGGTGCCGGCCGAACATCACCGCCCGGACGGTCGCGGATGCGATCTTCGACGAGGTCCGCGCGTTGCTGCCGGTGGTCGAGACCGATCGCGAGGCCGCGGTCCGGCTCGCCGCGATCATTCGCCGCGAAGCGATGGATGGGCGGCAGTTGCTCGCGTATGTCCGCACCGACGAGCCCGAGCTCGCACCCACCTTCGAGCGGCTGTGTATGAGGAGAAGCTGATCTCGAGCGCTCGAAGCCCAGCGATTCGATCTCGAGGTTCGACTACCCAACCACGTGGGAGATCAAGATCACCCGCGTGATCGGCGGTCGACCGAGACCTTCGATGGTTAGGCGGCACGCGCCAGGCTTCGTGAGCCGCCGCATCGCGACGGACGCCGCACACTCGAGGCGAAGTTCCGAGGACGCTTAGCGACCGCGGTTGAGGGCGACCGCGGCGCGAACCAGAGCCGCAAGCGCGGCCTCGTCGATCTTCGCGCCGTGCGAGAAGTCGATCGCCCGACGGGTGTTGCCACCGAGGCTCGAGTTGAACAGCTTCTTCGGGTCGGGCAGGGAGGCGCCCTTCGCGAACGTCAGCTTGACCACGGACTTGTAGGTCTCGCCGGTGGTGATGATGCCGGCGTCCGACCACACCGGCACGCCGCCCCACTTGAGCTCCTCGATGGCGGCTGGCGCGGCCGCGCGGATCACCGCGCGAAGCTTGCCGAGCATCTCGCCGCGCCAGTCCCCGCGATCCTCGATCTGCATGTCGATCAACGCCGAGACGTCGTCGGAGGCTGCCTTCGCGGCCGGTTGCTTCTTCGCCGCGGGCTTCTTCGCCGTCGCAGGCTTCTTCGTCGCGGAGTTCTTTGCGGCGGGCTTCTTTGCGGTGGGCTTCTTTGCGGCGGGCTTCTTTGCGGCGGGCTGCTTCTTCGTCGTCATCGCTTCTCCTTCTTCACGAACGCTGCGAGGTGCTTGCCGGTGAGCGTGGACTTCGCCGCGACGAGCTCCGCCGGCGTGCCTTCGAACACGACCTTGCCTCCGTCGTGCCCCGCACCTGGACCCAGATCGATGATCCAGTCCGCGTGCGCCATCACCGCCTGGTGGTGCTCGATCACGATCACCGACTTGCCAGCCTCGACGAGCCGGTCGAGCATGCCGAGCAGCTGGGCGAGATCCGCGAGGTGGAGGCCCGTGGTCGGTTCGTCGAGCACGTAGATGTCACCGTCACCCCCCAGGTGGGTCGCGAGCTTGATGCGTTGGCGCTCGCCGCCCGACAGCGTGGTCAGGGGCTGACCGAGCCGGAGATAACCGACGCCGACGTCCTTCATCCTGACCAAGATCTCGTGCGCCGCGGCAACGTTCGTCTTTTTGGGCCCGAAGAAGCCGACCGCTTCGTCGACGGAGAGAGCGAGCACCTCGGCGATGTCGAGCTTGCCGAGCTTGTACTCGAGGACGGAGGCCTGGAAGCGCTTGCCCTGGCAGTCCTCGCAGAGCGAGCTGACGCCGGCCATCATCCCGAGGTCGGTATAGATCACGCCGTTGCCGCTGCAGGTCTCGCACGCGCCCTCGGAGTTCGCCGAGAACAGGGCCGGCTTGACGCTGTTGGCCTTCGCGAACGCCTTGCGGATCGGTTCGAGGAGATCGGTGTACGTCGCCGGGTTGCTGCGCCGCGAGCCGCGGATCGGCGCCTGGTTCACCGCGATCACCTTGGTGGCGGGGTTGGCTCGATCGCCAACCGCGCCACCAATCCATTGTACGGAGATGGGTTGGTTCACCACCGAGCCGTGGATCAGCGAGCTCTTCCCCGAGCCGGCGACACCGGTGATCACGACGAGCACGCCGAGCGGGATGTCGACGTTGACGTTCTTCAAGTTGTGCGTCTTCGCGCCGCGGATCTTGATCGAGCCCTTCGGCGACCGTGGCACCGCCTTGGGTTGCGCGCGATCGCTGAGATGGCGGCCGGTCAGTGTGTTGCTCGCGCGCAGCTTGTCCACCGTGCCCTCGAACACGATCTTGCCGCCGGCGACGCCTGCGCCCGGCCCGAGATCGACGACGTGATCCGCGATCGCGATGGTCTCCGGCTTGTGCTCGACGACGAGGACCGTGTTCCCCTTGTCGCGGAGACGCAGCAACAACTCGTTCATCTTCTGGATGTCGTGTGGGTGGAGGCCGATCGTCGGCTCGTCGAACACGTACGTGACGTCGGTCAGCGACGATCCGAGGTGACGCACCATCTTCGTGCGCTGCGCCTCGCCGCCCGACAGCGTGCCCGACGGGCGCTCGAGGGAGAGATAGCCGAGCCCGATCTCGACGAACGACTCGAGCGTCTGTCGGAGCGTGCTCAGGAGCGGCGCGACCGAGGCGTCCGTGATTCCACGCACCCACTCGGAGAGCTCGTTGATCTGCATCGCGCAGGCATCGGCGATGTTGATGCCCTTGATCTTCGACGAGCGAGCTCCGGCATTGAGCCGCGTGCCCTTGCACTCCGGGCACGACGTGAACGTCACCGCGCGCTCGACGAACGCGCGGATGTGCGGCTGCATCGACTCGACGTCCTTCGCCAGGAACGACTTCTGGATCCGCGGAACCAGCCCCTCGTAGGTGAGGTTCATGTTCTGGAACTTCACCTTCGTCGGCTCCTTGTAGAGGAAGTCGTGGAGCTCCTTCTTCGAGTACTTTTTGATCGGCTTGTCGGGATCGAGGAAGCCCGAGGCGCCGAAGATTCGCACCATCCAGCCGTCGACGGTGTAGCCGGGGATCGTGAGCGCGCCTTCCGAGAGCGACTTGGTGTCGTCGTAGAGCTGAGCGAGATCGATGTCAGAGACCTGGCCCATGCCTTCGCAGCGCGGGCACATGCCACCCATCACGGTGAACGCCTTCTTCTCCGCCTTCTTGCCCTCGATCTCGATCGAGCCGGTGCCCTTCACCGACGGGACGTTGAACGAGAAGGCGTTCGACGAGCCGATCGCCGGCTTGCCGAGCCGGCTGAACAGCACGCGCAGCATCGCGTTCGCGTCGGTGGCGGTGCCGACGGTCGAGCGCGAGTTCGCGCCCATCCGCTCCTGATCGACGATGATCGCGGTGGTCAACCCCTCGAGCACGTCGACCTCGGGCCGCGCGAGCGTGGGCATGAAGGTCTGGACGAACGAGCTATAGGTCTCGTTGATCATCCGCTGCGACTCGGCCGCGATGGTCCCGAACACGAGGGAGGACTTGCCTGATCCCGACACACCCGTGAACACCGTCAGTCGCCGCTTCGGGATCTCGACGCTGATGTCCTTCAGGTTGTTCACCCGCGCGCCCCGGACGCGGATCAGATCGTGACTGTCGGCGGCGTGAGGCATCGCGCTTTCTACCAGGTCAGCTGGGTGAGCTGGATCAGGTTGCCGCAGCCATCATTCAACTTTGCGATCTTCGACCCGGTGGTGTCGGTGGGTGGCAGGGTAAGCACCCCGCCGCGCCTCTGGAGCTTGTCGCATTCGCCGACCACGTCGCTCGTGGTGAACATCACGGCGGGCTGGCCCTGCGCGGCGGACTTGCCGACGAGCCCCCGCGATCTGATCGAATGACATCGCACACGAATCGTGGAGCACGAACGCGGGCGGTACTTCACGTCGAGATGCGCGCGAGCGCTCGCCGAGCCGAGCATGCGGAGGCGACGTGACGCAGGTGAGTGCGATGCTCTTCGAAGGTCGCCGCGAGCTCGCTCATCGCGCGTTGTTTATCACCATCTCCAGAACGCGATCAAACCACGCGTGCGAGCGCGCGCGAGCAGCGAGCGCCACGGGGCCAGGTTCGCGGCGATCGGGCTACGGGTCATCGGCTCGTCGTCGATGCCCCACCGCGGCGCGACCTGCGAACCATCGGTGAACGTGCCGAACAGACGGTCCCAGACGATCAAGACGGCGCCGTAGTTGCGATCGCGATGCGCGTGGACCGCGCTGTGGTGCACGCGATGCCACGCCGGGGCGTTGAGGAGGTGCCCGAACAGTCCGAGGGTGCCGGGATAGCGCGCGTGCGTCAGCACCATGCCGGCCGCCTGGATCGCGAGCAGCAGCGCGAACATCTCGACGGGCATGCCAACGATCGCGAGCACCAAATGAAACGGCAGGGTGGTCGCGGGACCGAGCACGCCGAGCCGGAAGTTGAGCGACAGGTTGTACTCGGGCGACTGGTGATGCACCGAGTGGATCGCCCACAGGAACGGACGCTCGTGGGAGGCGCGATGCGACAAGTACTCTGCGAGATCGATCGCGACGAAGCCCGCGATCCACACCCACCACGACGTCGACCACGTCCACGGGATGCCGCTCGCGACCAGCGCATAGAGCGCGATGATCGAGCCCTGGACCGAGGCGACCGAGACCGTCCGCAGGACGCCGCAGCCGAGGTTCGACCACAGCCAGCCGCGCGTGGCGATCTGGCGGCCTCGCTGCCGCGACACGCGAAGCTCCCAGACGAGGAGCAGGGTGTTGATCGCTCCGAGCAACGCAGAGGCGGCGACCACCGACCAGAACGAGCTCACAGCGGACCTGACAAGCGGAGCATCTCGAACACGATCTCCGCGCCGAGCTCGACCATCGCGGCGACGAGCAACGCGTCACCCTCGACGGCGACGCGCACGAAGTCGAAGGCGGGCAGGGCATAGGCCCGCATCGCCGCGAGCAGCTCCGCCGCGAGCTCGGGACGCGCGGTCCGAAACACCGCCGCGCCGGGAAAGTCTGGATCGAACGAGGCGAAGCCCGTGATCTCGGCACCGTCGCGCAACGTGACGAGGTGAAACAAGCCGCGTGCGCCCTTGGCGCGAAACAGCGCGAGCCGCTCGGGCGGCACCCCGAACTTCTCGGCGATCACCGGATCATCGGCGGGCTCGGCGAGCTGACCTTGCACGGCACGTGTCGGGACACAGCTCCACGGGAGCTTGAACAACACCGACTCGAACTCGAACTCGAACCCGACACGCTCGTAGAGCCGGATCGCCGACGTGTTGTCGCGCTTGACGTTGAGGTACCAGCGGGTGCATCCGGCGGCGAGGGCGAGCTCGCGCACGTCGAGGAGCAGCAGCTCGCCGATCCGCTGCCCGCGCATCGCGGGATCGACGGCGAGCTGGACGACGTGGGCGAGCGTGCCGTATGGCCGCCAGCTACAGAACCCGACCACGTCGTCGTCTCGAGCGGCGACCCGGAGCTGTGGAACCATCGCATCGCGGAAGCGCTCGCGAGTCGGCACCGGATCGGGGATGCCGAGCTCGGCGAACAGGCGCGTGAACGCGTCGTAGTCCCGGGGCTCCGCGGGTCGGATCACGTCAGCTCGCCGATCACCGGCCATCGCGCTTCACCGTCGCGACGGTAGCGCGACCCAGCGCTCGTTCAGCGTCTTCGCTACCGATTCCACCGCGGATGCTGAGACACACCAAAGATCTGGAGCCGGGCCGGGATCCGGTGACCCGCCGTGCGGTAGTGCGGGATGATCGCGACCACCGGCGAGGCACGGTTCGGCAGGTCGATCACACGGCCCTCGAACGGCTCGACGATGCCGCGGTCGCCGGTATGGATCGCGGTGCCGTCGGCGAACCTGACCACGACGTCGACGAGCGTGACTCGCGTGCGACCCGCGCGAAGCTCGAGGTAGTCGAGCTGTCGCCCCGTGCGCGGCAGCTGGATGTACGTGCGATGGCGGTCCGCATCGAGGGAGACGTCCGCCAGCTGGTTGCGAGCCAAGTAGCGCTGCTCCGTCTGCGGCTGCTGGTTCTGTGGCAGGTTCGCATTCGGTGGGCTGTGCTGCGCCGAGGCAGTGGCGGCGGTGGCAAGCAACAGGAGCGTGGTGAGAGTGCGCATGGCTCTCCGACGTGCGTGTGGAGTGCCGCTTCAACAAGCGTTCGGCCGGGGAAACTCACCTACGAAGATGTGCGAGAAGTATCTGCGATGTCGATCTCCGGAACCGTCCAGGTGCGCTGTCCTGGCTGCGGCACGTCGCACGAGGCTGCGCTCGTCCAGAGCATCAACGCGCGTGACGAAGCGGCACTCGTGGATCGGTTGCTCGCCGGCGATCTCAACGTGCTTGCATGCACGTGCGGGCGGCGAACCCTGCTCGAAGCGACGCTCCTCTATCACGATCCCGAGCGCAGCTTCTTCTGTCAGGCATGTCCCGGTGGGGAACCCGCGATGGCGGCGGGCGCGCGCGCCTTCGCGACGATTCCGGCTGTCACGGCGACGCGCCGGCTCGTGCCCACGCATCTCGCACTGCATGAGAAGGTGCTGATCTCTCGCGCCGACCTCGACGACGCCGTGATCGAAGTGCTCAAGGTGTTGCTGCTCGCCTCGCGCGGAGACGACCTCGATCGCGTGCTGCTGTTCTCGCGGCTCGATCGCGACGCGGGCCACGTGGTGTGGGCCTTCCCGGATCAGCAGCGCGAATCGACCAGTCCCTTCGCCGGATACGAGAAGCTGGCGGCGACCAAGCCACCGGCGCCTGGCGCCGAGCTCCGCGTCGACCGCGCGTGGGCGATCGAGGCCGCTCGCACGCTCACCGAGTCTGGCAGCTAACCCGGGTCAGAAGCGCGCGCCGAGCGAGAACACGCGAGCCGCGGTCGGATCATCGGAGTTGTTCGCCATCGCGATATCGATGATCGTGACCACGGCGTACCCGGCCATGAAGCCGATCAGGCCGCCGCCGTGGCGAAACTTCGCGTTGTTCGAGGGCGACAGCAAATAGCCGCCGTATGCGCCGAGCGGCGGTAGCGTGATGCGCACCAGGAAGCTCGCGGCCATCCGGCCCGGGTTGCCGTGCGCGCCGTGCAGCACCGGGGCGCCGAGGCCGCCGACGGTGAGCCCACCGACGGCGAGCGCGAGCCCCCACGACGTGTCGGTGCCGAGCTCGATGCCGCCCGCGAACGCCGCACCACCCATCAGATCGGAGATCGCGGTGGTGCCGCGATACGAGACGTCAGCGTGGGCTGATGAAGCGGCGAGGGTCACGACGACCGCCGCCGCGCGGGCAAACGACATGACTCAGCCTACACCGTGCGCGGCGCGGAGACCTGGATCCGGCGCTCGTCGTGCCGGTTGGCGCGAACCAGATCACGCTGGCAAGCCGACGATGGCCGTGTCGCGATCGCCGCGCTGGGGCAGAGCGATCTTCATCCCCGCGGGGAGCGGTGGGTGGTCCTGGGCGTCGCGCATCACGGCCTGGTGGGCATCGGTCTTGATGACCTCGGCGGCGTTCGCCTGGTTGATCTCGAAGTGCTGGGCCAGCTGTTCATAGGGAGCGCCACCCGTCGCCATCACCGCGGCACCGAGACTGGCGGCCATCATCAAACACGCGAGCTTGTACATGGGGTCCCCAGATAGCCACGGCGTAAACCATGGAGAACCCCGCCGAGCGGGGAGGCAACGTGCACGGCGGTTTTGCTAGGCTAGGCCATGCCCGAACCGGAACAGCCGTTTGACGCCGTCGCCGCCGCCAAGGAGCTCGACGAGCTGCTCGGGGAACCGGGCGTGGGCGTGGGCACGACGATCGGGAATGACGAGTACATCTCGAGTCTCGAGGACGAGCTCGAAGCGCTCAACGCCGTGCTCGCGAACAAGGAGCTCGACCTCCAGAGCGAGAAGCGGCGCGCAGATCAGGCGCACGCCGAGATCGAGAGTGCGGGCAAACGGATCTCCGCGGCATCGGCGAAGGATCTCGAACGCCGGACCCGCGGGATCCTCGAGAGCTTCCTGCCGGTGCTCGACGACATGGATCGGGCGATCGTCGCGGCGCGACAGCACACCGAGTCGGCCGACGTCGTCGAGGGCATGGAGCTCGTCAAGCGCAGCCTGCTGTCGCGGCTCGGTCACTTTGGCGTCGCGCACGCACCCGCGAGGGGAACGAGATTCGATCCGAATCGCCACGATGCGATCGCGACCGTACCCGTCACCGATGCAGCCCAGGACGGTATCGTGATCGACGTGATGCGCGAGGGTTACTTGATCGGCGAGCACACGCTGCGCCCGGCGAGTGTCGCCGTCGGCAAGAAGGGCTGACCTCCAACGCGATCGCGTCAGCGAGTAAGATGCCGACGTGCCGGCAGCGGATGTCGAGATCACGGTCGAGCTCGCGAAGACGCTGCTGCAAGCGCAGCATCCCGATCTCGCCGTGCTCCCGATCGCGCGGTTTGACCGAGGCTGGGACAACGAGGTGCTGGCGCTCGGTGACGCGCTGCTGCTGCGGATGCCGCGGCGTGCGAGTGCGGTGACGCTGCTCGAGCACGAGCTCGCGTGGCTACCGGTGATCGCGCCGATGCTTCCGCTGCCCGTGCCGGTGCCGCTCCGCCGTGGCGTCCCGGGCGAGGGCTATCCGTATCCGTGGAGCGTGGTGCCGCGGTTGCCCGGGGGCGCGTTCGGTGCGGCGATGCTCGACGAAGCTGCGGCGCGGAGGCTCGGCCGATTCGCCCGGGCACTTCATGTAGTCGCGCCACCCGGTGCGCCGTGCAATCCACTGCGCGGCACGGCGCTCGTCGAGCGAGCGGGTCGCTTCGAGCAAGCACTCGCGGGTGTCGGCGCTCGAGTCGACCAGCGTCGGGTGCGCGCCGTGTTCGAGCGCTGCGTCGCCGCTCCGCTCTGGGACGCGCCGCGCGTCTGGCTGCATGGCGATCTCCATCCGTTCAACGTGCTCGCAGAGGACGGTCGCCCCTGTGCCGTGATCGACTTCGGAGATCTCACCGCCGGAGATCCCGCGACGGATCTGGTGATCGCATGGATGGGCTGCACGTCGCCGGCCCCATTCCTGGAGGAGGCCTGCGTCGATCCGGCGACGATCGAGCGCGGTCGCGGATGGGCGATCGCGTTGGGCTGCACGTTCGCGGCGAGCGATGATCCAGCCCTCGCGGAGCTCGGTCTGCGCGCGATCCGTGCAGCGTCAGCGTAGGTATCGCCGTTCGAGACCGCGGCGCGTGTTGGACGTGCGCATCGGCCTCCACCACGATCAGCGACGGAAGGATCGATGACGCGATTCGGCGAGCCATGGCGCTCGTTGTACCGATCGAGCCGCGATCTCGGAACGGACAATCTCCGCTCGCGTTTCGGCACCTTGTCTCACACGAAGAAAGCCGCCTGCGGTTGTCGACGGGAAATCAGCTTCGCTCGCGAGCTCGAACGCGTGTGCGATTACAAAACCTCGCCGCGAGTACGCCCGAATAGTTTGCGGCTACGATGCGCCATGACCGGCAAGCGTGTGGTGATCCGTGAGCTCGGCGAGACTCCGCTCGATGCGATCGAGCACTTCGCGGTCCTCGAGGATCAGCCGATGCCCGCGCCAGGCGCTCACGAGGTGGTGGTCGAGGTCGCGAGTGCCGCGGTCGGCTGGGTGGATCTGATCATGACGAGCGGCCAGTACCAGCACCCGCCGAAGCCTCCCTACACGCCGGGCCTCGAGTACGCGGGCACGATCATCTCCGGCGAGAGCGCGTTCCCGATCGGCACGCGCGTGATGGTCGATCCGTTGCTCGCCGGCCCGCGCTCGCTTGGCAGCTATCAAGCTTCGGGTGGGTTCGCGACGTACGCGGTGGTGCCGGCCGCAGCAGTGCATCGCATCCCCGGCACGCTGTCTTTCGATCAAGCGTGCAACCTCCTCGGAAACTACGAGACCGCGTACCACTGCCTGATCCATCGCGGGCGCTTGCAGGCCGGCGAGACCGTGCTGATCCACGGTGCCGCTGGCTCGACGGGCCTCGCTGCAGTTCACCTCGCGAAGCTCCTGGGTGCGCGGGTGATCGCGACCGGCCGCTCACCCGCGAAGCTCGACGTCGTCAGGGCCCAGGGCGCCGACCACGTGGTGCCGAGCACCGGCTTCAAGGATCAGGTGAAGGAGCTGACCGGCGGGCAGGGCGTCGACGTGGTCTACGACGGCGTCGGCGGCGACATCTCCGTCGAGAGCCTGCGCTGCGTGAAGTTTGGCGCGAGGTTCCTGATCGTCGGCTGGGCGTCGACGCCCTTCGTCGCCAAGGGCAAGGGCCAGCGTGGCGCACCGAACGCGAACCAGCTCCCGACGAACCTCATCATGATGAAGGGGCTCGACGTGCTCGGGTGCCCGGCCGTGATCTCGGCGGTCAACGACCCCTCCCTCCGCGCCACGCGACTCGCGCAGATCCTGGCGTGGGCCGAGCAGGGCAAGCTGTCGCCACACGTCTCGCATCAGTTCGCGCTCGCGGACTTCAAGCAAGCGATGCTCGCGAAGTGGAACGGCGAGGTGATCGGCGGGTGCGTCCTCCACCCCTGAAATAGCTAGTGAACGATCAGGCCGCGCGGCATCGTGATCTCCGGCTGCTGATCCTTGGCCTGCACGACCTTGAGCAGGGTCAGGTTCTTGAGCTCGGCGTCGTCGACGACCGAGCCGCGCTCCGGCAAGTGCATTCCGCGCGGGCTGAGCTCCGGCAGGAACACCAGCGCCTGCGCGTTGCCGTTGTAGCCGAGCTGGACGAGCGTGTCGGGCTCGAACTTCGTGCACTTCTTCGCGCAGCAATAGAACATCGCCGACACGCGGTAGAGCCCCTCGGTCTTGAGAGCCTGCAGCGACTTCGGATCGAAGTCGTCGGGCACCGTGGTGCCGTTCGCCGAGAACCGCGCGCGGTTCTGCGACCAGCCCTCGGGTAAGTAGACGCCCGGTCCGGGGTCGCCGTGGTTGTGGAAGTAGACCAGCCGGCCGGCCTCGATCGACTTGATGGCCTTGCGCGTGCGGTAGATGCCGCAGGGAGGTAGCTCGCTCACCCGCACATCATGCACCATTGTGCGGAGATGGCGACCAAAGCTCTCGAGATCGTCCAGGTCGGCACGTTGGTGCTCCGCCAGCAGGCGCGTGAGCTCGCGCCCGAGGAGCTGGCGAGCGACCGTATCCAGAAGCTGATCGTCGAGATGCGCGACACCATGCGCGCGGCTCCCGGGGTCGGGCTCGCAGCACCGCAGGTCGGTGAATCGCTCCGGCTCGTCGTGATCGAGGACCCACCCACCCATCACGGCAAGCTGTCCGCCGAGGAGCTCTCCGGGCTCGAGCGCGATGCGGTGGCGTTTCACGTCCTGGTGAACCCGGTGTTGACGGTTCGTACCGACGACGTGGTCGCCGCGTTCGAGGGTTGCCTGTCGTTCGCGGGGTTCAGCATGATCGTGCCGCGCGCGAGGAAGGTCCGCGTCGAGGCGCTCGACGAGCACGGCCAGCGCGTCGTCAAGGTCGCCAGCGGCTGGTATGCGCGGATCCTGCAGCACGAGGTGGATCACCTGAACGGCATCGTGTGTTGCGATCGCATGGAGTCGCGGTCGCTGACGACCACCGCCAACCAGGCCAAGTTCTGGCGGGGCAAGTCCATCGAGGAGATCCGCGCGGCGATCGCGCTCCCCTGATACCGTCGCGGCATGCATGCGGATCTCGTATCGGCGGACGTCGAGGAGCACGTCCTCTACGATCCGTCGGTCACCACGAAGGCGGGGGACGTCGAAGCCGCGGCGCGCGCCGGGACCGTGCTCGCCATGTATGCCAGCGGCCTCGAATACCGCGTGTTCGTCGACGAAGAGCTCCCCGATTCGCTGCGCACGCACATCTCGACCACCACCAGGGATGTGCTCCTCCGCGTGCCGAGCGGCAAGCTCGTCGCATCTGGGCTCGAGGACCTCGGCCATCCCGCGAAGGCGACGAGCTCGATGGAGCTGCCCGCCGGCAACTATTTGGTCGACGCCTACGAGCTCGACTACGACTGGAATCGCGATATCGCGCCGGTGCTCGTCGCGGAGCTCCCCGCCTATCGTCGCGAGCGCAGCCTCAAACCGGTCGCAGGCACCCTGACACTACTCGGCATCGGTGGCGTGGTCGGCGGTGCGTTCGCCTGGAATCCGCTCGCCCTCGGCGCCGGCGCGATCGTCCTGCTCGCAGGACTCGGCCTGGCGCGTGCGATCACCAGCAAGCCCTACCTCGCGAACAAGGATGCGATCGCGAAGCGGTTCCCAGGGCTCGCGCTCGTGTTGCGCCGGCTCGATGACGGCGCGGATCTCGCGGCCCACGCCGGCAAGCCGCTGAGCTTCACCGACTAACCCTAGAGACCGCCTGTGTCGATCCTTCGACCAGGCGAATGAGGGGGGAACGGGGTGGCTCGTCGTCGAGCCGGGGACCCCGAATCCAATCGACCGGGTGAGCGCGATAGCGCGAACTCTGGAGTTAACCCCAGGCTTTCCTCCGGAAGATCAGGGAGTGGTTGTTCGCAGGCATCGCCACGATCTCGGTGAGTGCAAACCCGGTAGCGGCGGCGCCGAGGTCTTTGACGTCACGTACGCCCCAGCGCGGATCGCGCGAGCGCAGCGACTGATCGAACGCCTCGTTCGACGGAGCGGTGATGCCATCGAACTTGTACGGTCCGTACGTGTAGAGCAGCGCGCCGGGTGCGAGCAACGCGGTTGCACCTGCGAATAGCGCGAGCGTCGCCTCCCACGGAGAGATGTGGATCATGTTGATGCAGAGGATGGCGTCGGCGTGGTCGATCGGCCACGGCGCGCAGACATCGAGCGCCAGAGGCTCGGCCAGGTTCGCGAGTCCGGCCTCGGCGCGCCAGGCCGAGATGCTGTCACGCGCGATCGGATCTGGATCGCTCGGCTGCCAGTGCAGCGCGGGGAACACCCGAGCGAACCACAGCGCGTGCTCGCCGCTCCCCGACGCGATCTCGAGCACGGTGCCGCTCGTCGGCAGCACGCGTGCGAGCACCTCGCGGATCGGCTCGCGGTTGCGCTGCGCGGCAGGCGCCTCTCGCTTCATCGAGGGAGTATGCGCGATCTCATGATGCTCGTGCTTGGACTCACAGCCGCGACGCACCATCGAGCTTCGTCGCTCAAACCCACAAGATCATCAAGACCCGTGACGTCAGCAGCCTGTCGACGGGCATGTGGATTCCGAGCGCGACTGCGTTCGTCATGTGGACGGGCTACGCGCACAAGCGCGACCAGGTCGCAGAGAAGCTGACCTCAGATCGGTCGTAGCTTCGGGGTTGCTGCCTGCTCGTGGTCTAGATCGACGCGCGCCGTCTCGGCCAGCGCTTCGACCTGCTCGGCCTCCTCGGCCAGCGCTTCGGCCTTCTCTGCGAGCACGTCTGCCTTCTCTGCGAGCACGTCGGCCTCGGTCTGCTTGACGATCGTCGCCAGGTTGTCGGCGATCCGCGAGGCCTCGGCCGCGGGAACCCCTTCGGCGAGGTGCTCGTAGACCAGCGTGGCCTTGTCGTCGAGCTCCCTGACAGTTCCCGCGTGGGCGGTCTCGCCGGGGAGATCGAGGTGGAGCTCGCGGACCACCATCTGGAGCCCGGCCGCGATCGGCAGCGCCACCAGGGCACCGAGGATCCCGGCGAGCGTACCGCCGACGAGGAGCGCGATCACGACGATCGCGGGCGGCAAGCGCAGGACGCGACCGTAGACGCGCGGGACGAGGAAGCGACTCTCGAACTCCTGATAGAGGAACATCAGCACGAACACGATCGCGGTGATCGTGCCGCCCTGCGGCGTCACCGCGAGGATGACGGGCGTGCTGGCGATGTAACCGCCGACGAAGGGGATGATGTCGGTGAGTCCGGCGAACAGCGCGATCGCCAGGGCGTTCTCGGCGCCCAGTGCGGTGAGCAACACGAACACGAACGCCGAGATCGACAGCGACGTGATCAGCTGGCCGCGCATGTAGCCGCCGACGATCACCTTGAGCTCGATCAGGATGCGCGCGAGCTTGATGTGGAAGTGGCGCGGTACGAGAGCGAACAGCAAGCCCTTGCTCCGCGCCGGATCCGCGAGCATGTAGATCGCGAGGAACAGCGTCGAGATGCCGTAGCCGACGAAGGTCAGGAGGCTCGTCGAGAACGAGATCGCCCACGTGCCGACCTTCGCGTCGACGTCATCGAGCGGAAGATCCCTGATCGTCTTTGAGAGTGGCGTTGCCCACTCGTAGGCCGACAGCCCTTCGATGACGCGCTCGCGCGTTTTCGGCGCGTTGGACACCACGTCGAGCATCTGCGCGACAAGGGGCGGCACCATCAGCAAGATCGCGCCGATCAAGGCGAGCGCTGCGACGGAGAACACGAGCACCAACGCGCGACCGCGCCGGAATCCTCTCTTCTCGAGCCAGGCGACCAACGGGTCGAACGTGCCGACCAAGATCAAGGCGATCACGAGGACGGAGACGACGTTTCTCAGCTGATCGAAGACCCAGATGGCACCGAGCACGCCGAACACGAACATGATCGTGCGCGGCGCGATCTCGATACGGAGACGCGACTCGGGAGGCGAGGTGCTCACGGGGTGATTATGCGGCGGCGGGCTTCGACGACGTGCGCTTCGCGGTGGCCGACTTGCGCTTGCGCGGCGACTTGGCCTTCGCGGAGGCCTCCGACGTTGCAGCCTTGACCTTGACCGCCTTGGACTTCGCCTTCGGCAGTGCCTTCGCTGCCTTCTTCGAGGAAGCGGCCTTGGCGATCATCCCGGCAGCGACGGTGGCAGCGGAGACGAATGCGAGCTTCTTGAGGAGTCCCATTATGAGCCGCGCTATTGCGCGCTGCGTGCCAGCGCTAACATGGCGACAACCCACGACTGGACCGCGCCGCGCGGACACGCGCACGCCACGTCGTGCGGCTGCGCACGCGATCGGCACTCAGCTAAGGGAGGCTTCGTCGCCGAGCGAGGCCAGGATGTCGTCGATCGAGGCGGGCTTCACGAGGTGCCCGTGAAAGCCGGCCTGCCTCGTGCGCTCCTTGGCGTTGTCGTGGCCGTAGCCGGTCAGCGCGACGAGCCGCGTCTGGAGATCGGGGCAGCGCTCGCGCAGCGTTCGCGCGAGGGACAGGCCGTCGATCCCCGGGAGCCCGAGATCCACGATGGCGACATCGGGTCGCTGCTCCTGGATCAACGCGAGACCGTCGCGCCCGTCGGACGCGCTCATCACCACGTGCCCATGCGCTGCCAGCATCTCGCACAGCAACTCGCGGGCATCGGCGTTGTCATCGATCACGACCGCACGGAGCGGTAGTGGCGAAGGAGGGCGCGGGAGCAAGCGGGTCGGGGGAATCGGGATGTCGACGACAGGCAACACGACCTCGAACCGAGTGCCCTTGCCTCGGCCCTCGCTGATCACGTGGATCGTGCCCTGGTGCATCTCGACGAGCTGGCGCGCGAGCGCGAGGCCGAGGCCGAGGCCGCCGCCGCCGTCGGAGCGCACGCGCTCCTGGACGAACATCTCGAACATGCTGCCCTGTAGCTCGGGCGCGATGCCGATCCCGTTGTCGGTGACCGTGATCCGTGCGGTCTTGCCGACCATGCTGCAGCCGACCTCGATGCGACCCCCCGGGTCGGTGTAGCGCGCGGCGTTGTTGAGCAGGTTGGTGACGATCTGATTGACGCGCACGTGGTCGGCGTTGACCGGCACGGGCGCGGTGGGAAGGTCGAGGGTCAACGTGTGGCGACGCGCCTCGAGCTGCGGCATGCTGGTCGCCACCGCGGCCTCGATGATCTCGCGCAGATCGCGGACCTCGCAGCGCAGGTCGATCTTGTTCGCCTTGATCCGCGAGACATCGAGCAGGTCCTCGACGAGCCGTGTGAGCTGCTTGCTCTGGCGATCGATGACGTCGACCACCTTGCCGGCCATCTCGGGACGCTCGCGCCACAGCTCGATCGCGGTGCGGATCGGCGCCAGCGGGTTGCGCAGCTCGTGAGCCAGGATCGCGAGAAAGTCATCCTTGCGGCGATCCATCTCGGCGAGCGTGGCGAGCTGCGCCTGTTCGAAGTCGACGCGCCGGCGCAGCGCCTTGGTCTCGTACTCGCGGCGTGCTTCCTCGAAGTCACAGCGCAGCCGCTCGGCGGCGAGCTCCTCTGCCTGATCTTGGAGCGTGACGAACACCGACGCCTTCGCGACCAGCACCTCGGGGTCGAGCGGCTTGTAGAGGAAGTCGACCGCGCCGAGCCGATACGCCTCGCGCTCCGTCTGGTGAGAGTGATGGTGCGCGGTGACGAAGATGATCGGCAGGTGCTTGGTGCGTTCACGTGCGCGGATCAAGGCCGCGGTCTCGAGGCCGTCCATCTCGGGCATCTGGACGTCGAGCAGCACCAGCGCGAAGTCGCGGGCGAGTAGGTGGGCGAGGGCCTCGCGTCCCGACGCTGCCGTGACCACCGTGCGCTTGAGCGGCGCGAGCGCCACCTCCATCGCGTAGAGGTTGGCCTCGACGTCGTCCACCACGAGGATCGGTCGCGCCAACGCGATGGGACGGGTGTCGAGCTCGTCGACGGTGTTGGGGATCGCGTCTGTCATCAGGGTGGAGCGGCTCGGCGTGGTTACTGCGAGTTCAGTGCGCGAGGCGTGCGAGCATGTCCGTCCGTGGGGTGTCGTTGGTGCGGCGATAGATCACCTGGACGTGGGTGATGTACTGGATCAGCTCCTCTGCCGCTTCGCGCGCGTTGCTGTTGGCCGGCGAGCCGATCGCGCGTTCGAGCTCGTCGATCAGATGCCCGATCGCGGTCAGATCGAGCGTGTGCGCCGAGCTCCGGAGCTCCCGGACGAGCAGGCCGGCGTGTGACTGGTTGTCCTGACGAATCGCGTCGACGATGTCCAGGGTCGAGCCGTGCGCGTCGGCCAGGAACACCGGGATTCGATCGGCGAACCAGGGATCCGCGAACACCGGCGCGAACCGCTCCCACGGGTTCGAGGGCAGCCGGGTGTGGCGCACGAGGGGAGCCTCGCCTTCGACGCGATTGCGACCCATCACCTTGGCGCGGAGCAGGGCGCTATCTGCGACGGCGATCAAGCGATCCATCGGCACCTCGGGCGTCGCGCACAGCGATGCGAACCCGGCGGTGATCGTGACGACCTTGGCCGCACAACTCGAGGCGACGTGTGGGATGTCGAGGGCTTCGACCGCAGCTCGCAACCGCTCGGCGACGAGCTTCGCGCCGACCGCATCGGTGTTGGGCAATACCGCGATGAACTCCTCGCCACCATAACGACCGAGATAGTCGGACGGCCGGCGCAGGCACCGGACCATCGCATCTGCCACCTGCTGGAGGCAGCGATCGCCGCCGAGGTGGCCGTACTGCTCGTTGTACGCGTGAAAGCAATCGAGGTCGATCATCACCAGTCCGAGCGGGTGGTGGTCACGTGTCGAGCGACGCCACTCGGCCTCGAGGAGCGCGAGGCCGTGGCGGCGATTGGCGATGCCGGTCAGCGAATCGACGCACGCAAGCCGCTCGAGATCATGTTTCTCGCGTTGCAGCGCGACGATTCGATCGGACTTCTTGCGCTCGCGTTCGGTGGCCAGCTGGTACTCGGCGCGCTTGCGGAGCGCTCGCCGAATTCGCGGTGCGAGCTCGCTCTTACGCACCGGCTTGAGCACGCATTCGGTCGCACCGGCGAGCAGCACCGCTTCGAGCTCGGACTCGTCACACACCGCGACGATCGGAAGGTCTCCACAAACGGCAGCGCGCTCGAGCTCGGCGACCGTGACGAAGGCGAGATCGACCACGATCAGGTCGGGCTCGGCAGCGACCGCCGCGTCGAACGTCGGCATGTCGGTGTGGACAAAGCCCGTGTCGGCGAGAGAATCACGGACCGCTCGCTGAGTGATCGGATCGTCGGCGACGATCAGGGCCGTTAACACGTCACATCAGCTGTCCAAGGGACGTGCCACTCACCCGTTGCCGCCAGGCCTACACGGTCATGCAAATCTCACCCGTTCAATTGCACGACTTGGAGTGCCGCAGCTGACCACCGAGGCCACCAACCAACTGCCGCGCTCCCGCGCAGCGTGCGCCGGCACTCGTGGCGCGAACGGTCCGCGACAAACCATCCTGCCTCGATCGTTGGTGCTCCAAGTTGTTCCGAGGAGCTTCGGGCACCCCTGACCGAGGTGAGCGCGCGCAACCTATCCAGCCCGTCGACCTACGCCTTGGCCTACCGAGTGCAGAGCCTGGAAACCTCGTGCACCACGTTGGGAGTTTGCTCGGCAGGCTAAACCGGGAGACCCGCGCGTTTCACGGGGCCGCCGACGGACTCTGGCTCGACCTCGTGATGAGCAAGCAGCCGACCCGTCTCGGGTACATGCATTGTCTCGTCCGGGCGTACGGCTTCGATTCCCCCCTCCAAGCCGCGCTCCGATATACCCGCAACTTCGATCAGCTCGTCGACATGACGGGACGATATCGCTCAGGACTGATCGCACAGGACCTGCTGCAGCTAGGTCTCGGCTGCTCGCAGGTCGCGATGATTCCGCAACAGATGATCGGACCGTTCTCCCACGTAGCCGAGGCACTGGGCTGGCTCTACGTGCACGAACGCGCCACGCTCGCCTACGAGACGGTGCGTCGCGAGCTGCTGCGCCAGCTGCCTGACGTCGAACACGCGACGAGCTATCTGTCGGCGTACGAAGGCGGCGTCAGCTCGCGGTTCGACGAGCTCGGTCAGATCCTCGATCAGCTCGCGAGCGCACCGGCGATCGCCGAGCGCGTGATCGTCGCGGCGCACGCCGCCTTCCGGCACGCGTTGTCGCGGGTCCAGGTCCCCGAGACGATCGCCGCCTCGCGGTAATTGCAGACACCAACCCGCTCCCCTACGGGGTGAGCTACTGGACGACGATCACGCCCTTGTTCATGTCCATCCCGCACGCGTAGCCGAGCTTGCCGGCCTTCGGGAACGTGACGGAAATCTCGACGGCGGTATCGAGGGGAAGGGCGCGCTCGATCTTCTTGCCGTCGGCGAGGGTCAGCACGATCTCCTTCGTGCACGTCGCCTGCGTCTTGCGGGTGAACACCAGGGTCACCTGCTTGTTCGCCGGCACGTGGATCGACTCGGGCTCGAAGCCCTTCTTCGTCACGGCGATCTCGATCCGCTTCGGAGCTGGTTCGGGATCGGCATGAGCGGTGACCAGACCGGCCGTGGCGAGGAGAGCGGCAACGACGAACGACTTCATGAACCCCACATATAGACCAACTCGACCGGACCGTCAGGTGATCTTTGACGATGCGAAGCGTGCCCAGGTTCGCGCACGCCGTGAGATTGCAAGGAGTTAGCTTCATTCGTGAGGTGTTCCGCGTGTGAGCTCGAACGTCGAAGCCTCGATTGCGGCCGTCTGGCGGATCGAGTCCGCGCGGTTGATCGCCGGGGTCGCACGCGCGCGCGATCACCGCCGAGGCCACCGACTGGCCAGGCATCGTCGCGGTCTACGGCGAGCTGAGGGAGGTCGCACCGTCGCCGATCGTCGAGCTCAATCGCGCGGCGGTCGGGACGGCGTTCGGCCCTGGGATGGCGCTGCCGATCGTCGACGCGATCGCGAAGGGCGGCGTGCTCGCGAACTACCATCTCCTGCCGACCGTGCGCGGCGACCTGCTCGCGAGGCTCGGCCGACATCCAGAAGCCGTGCGCGAGTTCGAGCGCGCCGTGGAGCTGACGCAGAATGCGCGCGAGCGCGAGGTGCTGCTCGGGCGTGCAGCGACGAGCCGAGCCGCGACGTCTTCTTGAGGTTCGAGCTCGTCACGCTACGGCGAGAACTCGATCGGGTACGTCACGGTCACCTCACCACTCTCGGCCATCGGCGGGAGCTCGATCGACAGCATGGTCTGCTGGAGGCACTCCACGAGCCCAGCGTCCTTCGCCAGGTGGTCGTCGCCGGCAATCTCCGCAGCCTGGATCAGCGTGCCGATCTCCGGTTCGCCGGTGAACACCATGTGGACCGTGATGCCGCCGGCTTTCTTGGTGAGCCGCGGCAACGCGGCGTCGTAGCACTCGGCGAGCAACGGAATCAGGTCGCGGACACCCTTCTGGACGTCTGCCCGCTCGAGCCTGCCGGGGAGTGGCAGCGTGGGTGGTGTGGTCGAGGACACGGACGACGTCGAGGCGGATCCCCTCGCGCGGGCAGCTCGCATGCGCTCGAGGAGCGCGGCGCGCGCCGGCTTGTCGATCCGGCGAAACGTCTCGCTCGTCGGGCTCGCCGGTGGCGCCGCCGAGCCGCTCGCGGTGGCACTGCCACGGTCGGTCGTCGTCGGGTCGGGCCCGGCTTGCTGGACGCGCTCGCGACGGTTCCACAGGAACACGATCACCATCGCGAGGGTGACCATCGCGACCATCACGATCGTGCGGGACTTCTGGGTCATCGCTGCTCGGCATCGTAATGTATCGTCCGGCCGTGCTGAACATCCAGACACTCCTCGCTGCCGCGCTGATCGCTTGTAGCGGCACCCCGAAATCTGCGCCTCTTCCGGTCGACCCACCAAAGCCGATCGAGGGCGGAGACAACGGGCCGAAGCCGCCTTCGAAGTACGACCTCGCGAAGCAGGAAGTGGCGCGCCTCACGGCCATCGCGGACGCCGATGTGCTGCTCAAGCCGTGGACCGGCAACTTCGCCGGCGTGCCACCGTGGGACAAGCTCGACATCAAGCTCGTCGGTAAGGCCTACGAGACCGGGCTCGCGCTGCTGCTCGCTGAGGTCGACGTGATCGCCGAGAACCCCGAGCCCGCGACGTTCGAAAACACCTTCGTGCCCCTCGAGGATGCGGGTCGCCACCAGGATCGCGTCGAGCTGTTGTTCGCGGTGATGTCGGGCAACCTGTCGAACGACGAGGTCCAGGCGGTCGACAAGGAGTGGTCGCCCAAGACCGCCGCCGCGTACGACAAGATCACGTTCAACAGCAAGCTGTTCGCGCGCGTCGCGGACGTCTACGCGAAGCGCGAGTCGTCGCACTTGAACCACGACCAGAAGCGCGTCGTGAAGCTGCGCTACGAGCGGTCGGTGCGTGCGGGCGCGCAGATGTCGGAGGCGGAGAAGGCGAAGGTCGGCAAGATCAACGAGGAGCTCGCCGGGTTGTTCGCGGACTTCAGCAAGAAGGTGCTCGCCGACGAGAACAGCTGGATCGTGATCGACAAAGCCAGCGAGCTCGGCGGGTTGTCGGACGGCCTCAAGAAGAACTACAAGGCAGCCGCCGACGAGCGGAAGCTGACCGGCTGGGCGATCGTCAACACGCGGTCGAGTGTCGATCCCTTCCTCGCGAACTCGTCAAATCGCGCGCTGCGCGAGAAGGTCTGGAAGGCGTTCAAGAACCGCGGGGACAACAGCGGGGATAACGACACCAACGCGTTGATCGCGAAGATCGTCAAGCTACGCGCCGATCGAGCGAAGTTGCTCGGCTTCGCGACGCACGCACACTACCGGATGGCCGACACGATGGCCAAGGATCCGGAGAAAGCCAAAGAGCTGATGCTCAAGGTGTGGCCGGCGGCGGTGGCGCGGGTCACCGAAGAAGTCGCCGACATGGCGAAGCTCGCGAAGCGCGACAACGTCAAGTTGCCCTTCGAGCCGTGGGACTACCTGTATTACGCGGAGAAGGTGCGCAAGCAGAAGTACGCGCTCGATCAGGAGGCGATCAAGCCGTACTTCGAGCTCGATAACATGATCAACGCGTCGTTCTTCATGGCCGAGCAGCTGTACGGCCTGACGTTCACCGAGATCACGGGGAAGGTGCCGCACTTCATCCCCGACGGTCGGGTGTGGGAAGTCAAGAACAAGGCGGATGGTGCGCACGTCGGCCTGTTCTACGGCGACTACTTCGCGCGCAAGGGCAAGCGCTCTGGTGCGTGGGCCCTCGGCTATCGCAGCCATGAAGACTTCCTCGGCAAGGAGATCAAGCCGATCACGTCGAACAACAACAACTTCGTGCGCGGTGCGGCGGGCGAGCCGATCCTGATCTCGGTCGATGACGCCGAGACGTTGTTCCACGAGTTCGGCCACGCGCTGCACGGCCTGCTCTCGGCGGTGAAGTACCCGTCGCTGCAGGGCACGCCTCGCGACTTCGTCGAGTACCCGTCGCAGGTCCACGAGATGTGGGTGCTGACGCGGCCGATCCTCGACAAGTACGCGTTGCACTACAAGACCGGCAAGCCGATGCCGCAGGCACTGCTCGACAAGATCGAGGCGTCGGGCAAGTTCAACAGCGGCTACACCACCGTCGAGTACCTGTCGTCGGCGATCGTCGATATGGCCCTCCACACGTTGCCCGAGGGGATCGTCGACGCCGATGCCTTCGAGCGCGACACGCTCGCGAAGCTCGGCGCGCCGAAGGAAGTCGCGATGCGCCACCGGCTGCCGCAGTTCAATCACCTGTTCACCAGCGACGCGTACTCCGCCGGCTACTACTCGTACCTGTGGTCCGAGGTGATGGACGCCGATACGCGCGAGGCGTTCGCCGAGGCGAAGAACGTGTTCGATCCGAAAGTCGCCGCGGCGATGCGGAAGTTCATCCTGTCGCCGGGCAACTCGACGGATCGCACCGAGGCGTATCGCGAGTTCCGCGGTCGCGACGCGGACGTCAAGGCGCTGTTCAAGGTCCGCGGCTTCCCGCTGCCCAAGTGAGCCAAGCGAGTTGGGGGACCCAGGATCGGAGCTAGTTTTCGACGATGACGCGCCGGAGCTTGCCGGCACGCGACAGCGGGATGTCAGGAACGAGCTCGATCTCGAGCGGGATGCCTGGCATGTGCGTGCCGACATAGTCCCGAATCAAGGCCTCGGCGCTCGGGTCGAGCTTGTCGGCCACGGGAACGACGCGCAGGAGGAGCCGGCGATCGCGGCGCTGCACCACCTGGAACTGCTTGGTGTGCTTCGTCATGTTGAGAAACAGGATGTTGAACAGGATGCCCTCGACGGGATTGCCGTCGAGGTCGCGCATCGTCTCCGTGACGCGGCCATCGACCGGCCCGAACTTGCGCAAGGTGCGACCGCACGGGCACGCATCGCCGCGCTCGACCGCGAGATCGCCGGTCAGGTAGCGAACGAACGGGCAGGCAAGGTTGTGCAGATCGGTGACCGCGACCTCGCCCTGTTCGCCTGGCTTCGCGGCCCGCCAGGTCCCGTTGTCGGCGACGAGGATCTCGACGATCAGGTTCTCGGCCTGCTCGTGGAGTCCGTCGTGGGCCTCGCACTCGGAGCCCATCAACATGAACTCGCGGCAGCCATACGTCTCGAAGATGTCCGGACCGAATGCCTTCGCGATGTCCTCGCGATCGTGCGGCCACAGTCGCTCGGCGCCGTAGATGACCGGCGTGTCTTTCCACGCACGCAGCCCCTCGGCGTTGACGAACCTGGCGAGATCCGCGATCGCCTGCGCGTAGCCAGTGATCGCGGTGGGCCGTTCACGGATGATCAGGTGCGTCATCTCGAGGAGCTTCTCCTTCGAGCGCACCATGCAGTTCGCGTAAATATCGCGGCGCAGCTTGTGATCGATCGCGAGCTTCGCGCGCTTGAACCGAGTGGGCGCAACCGCCGGGACGCCCCACAGGATCAGCGCCTTGTCGCCCATCTGGTAGTTGCCCCAGCCGTAACCGCGCCACTTGGTGGCTTCGCGCCAATGGCGAGACTCCTCGGAGAACCGCACCTCGAGCGGCTGCCCGGTCGATCCGCTGGTGGTCTTGCTGACGGCCACCGTGGGCCACGGCGCCGTGCGCTCGTCGACCGAGGACTGCGCGAGGGCACGCGGAAGCACGGGGATCCGGCGCAGCTGATCGAGCGACTGGAGTTGATCCGGGTGGAACCCGGACGCGTCGAACGCCTGGCGATAATGCGTGGTCTGCGTGTACGCGTGACGGATGAGGCGACGCAGATAGCCCGTGCGGATCGCGGTGAGCTCGTCGGCACTCGCACGCTCGGTGCGCTGCAGCGACGCGAGCAGATCAAACGTAGGCCTGCCTCGCAGCCGT
>JBBQJJ010000028.1:0-36184 GCA_038325805.1 Haliangiales bacterium | reverse complement strand
GCAATGCCGATCGGTTAGCGGTAAGCGCCTGAGCTTGCTCCGGAATTCCGGCTGCTGTTCGGAGACCTTGTTTCGGCCGATCCGGACGATCAGGATGGCGCGATGGCGCGCTTCTCCGATCGCGTTCTCGCTGCTCCGAGCGAGGATTTCCTGCCGAAGTTCGTGGCGAGCCTCGACCCGGATTGGATCGAGCAAGCACTGACCGCGACGGGCACGGCGACGATTCGTCGTCGGCGACTGCCCGCTGAACAGGTCGTTTGGTTGGTCATCGGCATGTGCATCTTTCGCGATCTATCCATGAAGGAGCTGGTTGCAACGATGGATCTCGCGCTGCCGGGTAGTCGCGGGATTCGCGTGGCGCCAAGCTCGATCGTGCAGGCGCGTGACCGCCTCGGCGACGAGCCCTTGCGCTGGCTCTTCGAACGCACGGGCGCGACGTGGGCACATGCGAGTGCGCGCACGCACGCCTGGCGGGGATTGGCGATCTATGGAGCCGATGGGACCACGGTCCGCGTCCCCGACTCGCCGGAGAATCGCGAGCACTTCGGCGGTCAGACGACCCGCTGGAACAGCACCAGTGGCTATCCGCTTGCCCGCATGGTCACGCTGATGGCATTGCGTTCACACATTCTCGCGGGAGCGCACTTCGGCCCATACGCCACCGCCGAGGGAGTGCTGGCGGAGGAGCTGTGGCCGCTGGTTCCCGATCACTCGGTGACGCTCGTCGACCGAGGCTTCCTGTCGGCTCGGACGCTCGTTGGTCTGGAGCGAGGCGGAATTGAGCGTCACTGGCTAACGCGCGCCCGGTCGGATCTCGCGCACACGCGCATCGAGCGGTTTGCCGCCGGCGACGAGCTCATCGAGCTGAACGTCTCCAGGGAAGCACGACGCAAAGACGCTTCGATGCCCGCTACGTGGCGCATGCGCGCCATCCGCTACCAGCGCCGTGGCTTTGCTCCACAGCTGTTGCTCACGTCACTGCTCGACCCCAAGCGCTTTCCTGCGGCCGAGATCATCACCCTGTATCACGAGCGTTGGGAGATCGAGCTTGGCTACAACGAGGTCAAGCGCGTGATGCTGCGGCGCGAGGAGTCGACACGCAGCAAGAGCCCGCGAGGCGTGGCGCAGGAGCTGTGGGGGCTTGCCATCGCCTACAACCTCGTCAGGTATGAGGCCGAACGCGTTGCCGAGCAGGCTGGAGTGCCTCCGGTTCGGATCAGTTTCGTCGCAGCCCTAACATTTATCGAATCAGCACTGCGGTCGTGGGGCACTGACAACCTCGGGCGCGCTCCCCAGCGCCTCATCAATCTCCGTGAGGACCTCACTCACTACGTCCTGCCTGAGCGACGACCTCGCAGCTACAAACGCGAGGTCAAGATCAAGATGAGCAACTACCCGCGCAAGAGGCCAGTCACTTCCTCGTCGAGGAAACGCGCTAAGTGACCAGCATTGCGGCTAGCTGCGTCGAGAACTTCTCGGACCTTCGTCGCGAGAGATCTGGGCGTGATGGGCTTCTGAAGAAACGCAGTGCCGGACTCCAGGACCCCATGGCGCACGATGGCGTCGTCCGTATATCCCGACATGCACAAGATCTTCATCTCGCGCCGCGTGAGCGAAAGGCGCTTCGCAAGCTCGGGACCGCTCATCTGAGGCATGACCACATCCGTGAGTAGCAGGTCGATCGCCCCGTCGTGCTGTTCGCAGACAAGCAGCGCCTCCCCGCGCTCTGAGCCACAAGCACGCAGTACCCCTATCGACGGAGGATGCTCAGCACGATCGAGCGCACCTGTTCCTCGTCTTCCACGAGAAGGAGGGTCTCCGTACCGCGAAGCGTTGTTGGGGCGACCTGAGCCTTCTGCACGTCCGTCTCGGCATCCACGCGTGGCAGAAAGATCTTGAAAGTGGATCCCTTGCCGGGTTCGCTGTAGACCCAGATGTTCCCGCCTCTCTGCTGGACGATCCCGAACACCGTCGAGAGTCCGAGGCCCGTTCCTTTTCCTGGCCCTTCGTCGTGAAGAACGGTTCGTAGATTCGCTTCTGCGTCTCGGTGTCCATACCAACACCCGTATCGCTCACCGCCATCATCACGTACGAGCCGGCCTTGATCGGCAGGTGGAGCGCGGCGTAGTCGTCGTCGAGAACGATGTTGCTCGTTTCGATGGTCAGCTTGCCTCCGACCGGCATCGCGGGCGTTGATCACGAGGTTGAGGATGACCTGTTCGATGTGACTCGGATCGGCGTTGATCCGTCCGACGGGTCTAGCCAAGCGCGGCGGACGCGCTGAACTTCGGCATCGACCAGTCGGAGATCACGAGATCCCACGACTTCTGCTCGAGAGCAGCGCGCATGGCCGCCGCCGTCTCGACGCGCTCGAACTCGATCGGGCCCCAGGTTCGTTGTAGCTCCCGGAGCACGAGCTTTGCGTCGATCGGCGAATCCTCGACCAGAAGAACGCGAAGCGTCTCGGTCACGGTGTGCCTGACCTTGCAGGGGCGGGCTCGTTCAAGAGCAGCCAGAACAGCCCCAACGTCTTGGCAGCCTGCGCGAACTCGGCGAACTCGACCGGCTTTCTGACGTAGGCATTTGCGCCGAGCGCGTAGCTGTTCAGGACGTCCTCTTCCTCGCGGGAGGCGGTGAGGACGACCACCGGTAGCAACCGGGTCCTCGCATCGGCGCGAATTCGACGGAGGACCTCGAGCCCATCGACCTTCGGCAGCTTGAGGTCGAGCAGGACGACGGTCGGGAGCATGCTGACATCCCGTCCTGCGTACTTCCCGGTTCCAAAGAAATAGTCGAGCGCGGCCGCGCCATCACGCACGACGATGACCTCGTTCGCGACCCCACACTTCTTGAAGGCCAGGATCGTGAGCTTTTCATCGCTGGCATTGTCTTCGACCAGCAAGATCACCTTGGTCATGGCGCTCCCTCCGAGGTCTTCGCAAACGTAAAATAAAAGGTCGCACCACCATCGACCGCGCCTTCGGCCCAGATCCGACCTCCGTGCCGATGGACGATCCGTTGCACCGTCGCGAGACCGATCCCGGTCCCTGGAAACTCTTCCACCGTGTGCAGTCGCTGGAACGGTACGAACAGCTTGCTCGCAAAGGCCATGTCGAACCCGGCACCGTTGTCGCGTATGAAGAACGCGGAGGAGCCCTCTCGGTCGATCTCGCCGAACTCGATCCGAGCAGCGGAGAGGTTGCTCGTGAACTGCAGCGCGAGTTCAACCGCAGGCATCCGTCGCTGCTCCTCAGCTCGGCCGCGATGAACTCCGTCGCCGGGATCTCGGCCGTACGCGAGCAGCGTGCCCACGTTGCAGGGGTTCACCTGCTCGACGAGAAAGCGGGGACTACAACCGGCCTCAGGTCGCGGCAGCGTTCGCCGGCACGCGCGCGTTGCTCGTGACGCTCGCGCACCGCCAGGTGGGGTTGATGTTGCCTCGCGGAAATCCTCGGCGCATTAGCGGGCTCGCCGACGCGATTCGGCTCCGGTTACGGCTCGCGAGTCGCGAGGTCGGATCCGGCGTCCGGCTGTTGCAAGACCACCTGCTCCGCGAGCTCAAGCTCGGCAAGCGGCGGCTACTTGGCAGCGAGCTGTCGTTCGCGACCCACCTCGAAGTCGCGACCGCGATCGCCGAAGGCCGAGCGGACGCCGGCATCGGAACGCTCGCGCCGTCGCGCAGCCTCGGCCTCGACTTCGTGCCGCTGGCCTGGGAACGCTATGACCTGCTCACGACGGACGAGGCGTTCTATCACCGGCCGACGCAGACGTTCTTCGAGATGGTGAAGTCTGATTGGCTACGCCAGCTGGTCGCGACGCTACCCGGCTACGAAGCGCGACAGACGGGCTTGCTCACCGTCGTGCAACCAGAAGAATAGGACGGACAAATGCCCGTCGCCCGCGCACGCGCGAAGCGACCTCGCCGCCCGCCGCTTCGATCGCGTGCGCGCTTTCGACGCGGGTGGTGGCGCGTTCTACCTGAACGTCGGCATCTACCTCGGTGACGACCGCAACCTGCGCGAGCCTCACGAATACCACTGCCAGCTCCGTGAGCGCATCGCGCACGAAGACCGGTCGGGCGACGACGTCTTCGAGGCGATCCGGACCTGGTTCGAGACCCAGACACGCCGGCTCGCAGCACGAGCGCGGTCGTTCGAGTCAGAACCTGTTCGAGTGAAGCACCCGAAGTTCGGTGCGGGACCACCCGGCTCCTCGCAAAATCGTTTGTCGAGGTCGCGTAGCCTAGTCGTTCGCTTTGTTGGGCTCCGAAGGAGGGGTTCGAACCCCCGACCCGGCGGTTAACAGCCGCCTGCTCTACCACTGAGCTACTTCGGAATGAGGACCCAATAGATGACGTATGGAGGTGGGGGGTGTCAAGCGACCGGACCGCCGTCGGCGTCAGTTAGAGACCGAGTTCCGGCAAGATGGATGAGAAATGAGCCTCGCAGTTCCTCGGATCGAGCAGGCCACCGGGTTCGAGTGCGGCAACACCTCGCTCGCCGCGGTGGCGCAGTTCTTCGGTAGGCCGACCACGCCGGCGGAGTTTGCGCGCCTCGCGAACACGCGGACCGTCGGCACCGATCACGCGGGCATGGTCGCGGCGGCACGAGCGGTTGGCGCGCAGGTCGAGCCCAAGGTCCACGGTACGATCGACGAGCTCGCCGCGTGGATCGCGAAGGGCGTCCCACCGATCGTGGGCTGGTGGTCGATGGAGCCAGGAGATCTCGACTGGCGTCGACGGAACCGGCGACTGCGCCGCAAGAAGGACTGCGGCCACTACTCGGTCGTCGTCGATGTCACCGACACCGCGGTCATGTTGATGGACCCCCAGCTGGGTCCACGCGAGTGGCTGACGCGCGAAGACTTTCTGCGCGTCTGGTACGACACCGACACTCACCGCTACGCGAAGGTGTCGCGGTGGTTGATGGCGATGTGGTTCTAGGTCTCGCGACCTAACGACACGCGATTTCTTCGCCGGTTCCGCCTTTCGATAACCCCTCGGGATCCATCGAGAACGGCTGAAGCTGCGGCCCGGATCGAGGTGTCGACCCAAGATGCACCGTCGTGCGTTGGTAAGACCCATGCGATTTCGGTCGAGTCTGTTCGCGTTGGTGGTCGCGTGTGGGTCGGGCACCGAGCCTGCGGAGGTTGGTCAGCCGCAGCAGCCGGTGGCGGTGACAACGTCCGTGCAGGCCACGCCGGTGCGGAGCGCGATGGTGCAGCTGCCGCAGATCGCGGTGAGCGAGCTCCCGCTCGATCAGACGCCTGCACCGTGGACGCTGACCGCGAGCGACGGCAGTGGGTTGGTGGCAACACGAGTCGAGGCGAAGGCGGTGACGCAAGGCCCGCTCGCGTTCACCGAGCTGCACCTCTACTTCGCGAACGTCGAGAGCCGGATCCGCGAAGGCACGTTCGCGATCACGCTGCCGGCCGGCGCCGCGGTGAGTCGGTTCGCGATGGAGACCAATGGACAGTGGATGGAAGCCGAGGTCGTCGAGAAGCAGGTCGCGCGACGCGCGTACGAGGACTTCCTGCACAAGAAGCAGGATCCCGCGCTGATGGAGAAGGCGCCCGGCAATCAGTTCACCGCGCGCGTGTTCCCGATCGAGGCGAACAGCGTCAAGCACGTGATCGTGTCGTTCAGCCAGGAGCTGCCCGGCATGCGGTACGTGTTGCCGCTGCGCGGCTTGCCGAAGGTGAAGCAGCTCGAGATAGAACTGCACACGCCTGCGGGGACGCAGAAGCTAACGAAGCAGGATTGGTTGCCCGAGAGTGACTTCGTGTCGACGGCGGAGACCAGCGCCGAGGCGATCACCGCCGGCGGTGTGGTGGTCGCGCAGGTCAGCCCGTTCGATCAGGCGACGGTGCGACCGGAGGTTCCGAAAGCGATCACGCTGCTCGTCGATACCAGCGCCTCCCGCGCGCTCGGGTTCAACCGCTATGCATCGACGATCCGCGAGCTCGTGCAAGGTCTCGCCACGCGCTACAGCGGCGTCGTCGTCGACGTCATCGCGTTCGATCAGGATACCCAGTCGATCTACAGCGGCCCGGCGAGCGCGTTCGGGCGCGCGCAGGTCGAGGTGCTCGAGAAGCGCGGCGCTGCCGGGGCGAGCGATCTCGAGCAAGCGCTCGCGAAGCTGACGCAACCGCGCGAGCGCGTCGTCGTCGTCACCGACGGCGTGCTCACTGCAGGCCTCTCTGGCAGCGAGCTCACGGCGAAGCTCAAGGGTGTAAAGACGGATCGCGTCGACGTCGTGATGACCGGCGGCATTCGCGATCAAGCGCTCGCCATGTCGCTGGTCACCGCCTTGCCGCGCACCGGGGCTGTGCTCGATCTCGATCAACGGCTCGGCGAGGTCGCCGATGGCCTCGGTCAGAGCGTGCTGTCGCAGCTCGGCGTCGAGGTCGCTGGTGCGTCGTGGGTGTGGCCGCGCGTGATCGCGTCGGCGAGACCCGGTCAGCGCACCATGATCTACGCGAAGTTCGATCAACCGGTGACGAAGCTCGATGTTCGCGTCGGTGATCGCCGCCAGACGATCCTGACGACGCCCGGCACCGACGTGTTGATCTCGCGCGCGGCCGCGTCGGCCGAGGTCGCGGATCTCGACGCGAAGCTCCCCGATGCCCGAGGTGAGGAAGCGAAGGCGTTGAAGAAGGAGCTGGTCAACAAGGCGATCGCCGCCCGCGTGATCACGAGCCAGACCTCGATGCTCGTCCTCGAATCGAACGAGGACTACGCGCGGTTCGGCATCGATCGCAAGTCGCTCGCTGACGTGCTCGTCGTTGGACCCGAGGGCATCGAGCTCCGCAATCGGTCCTTCGTTGCGGTCAAGCGGCCGCCTCCGCCGCGCAACAAGACCACGGGTGGCGACAACTTCGCGCTCAAGGACAACACCGATCCGTCGGTCGCGATGGCGTCGCGCGAGGTGCTCGAAGGCAGGCGCATGAACGGGGTCTCGATGGGCGTGGCGGGCGGTGTCGCGGGCGGAGTCGTTGGCGGCGAGGTCGCGATGAAGCGAGCCGATAGCGTCGACGACAAAGCCAAGGCGGACCCGATGCCTGCCCCGGTGGCTCGCCCGCCGGCGCCGCGCGAATCCCAACCGTCGGCGGACGCGGAGCGGAGGCTCAACCAGCAGCGAGCGGTGGTGGTCGACCGTCGCAGTGAGAGCAATCCACTCGCCGCAGATGGTCCCGGTGGCGTGAGTCGCGGCGACGTCGAGCAATTTCCGCCGGCCGATGCGCCGCCACCGCTCAAGGGCAAGCTCGCCGAGATCGATCGCCTGATCCGTCGCAACAAGCTCGACGACGCGCTCGCGAAGGCGACCGACTGGCACGCGAAGGCTCCCGGCGACGTGCTCGCGCTGATCGGCCTCGGTGAAGCCCTCGAGGCGAACAAGGATCTGACCCAGGCCGCACGGATCTACGGCTCGATCATCGATCTGTTCCCGGGTCGCGCGGATCTCCGCCGGTTCGCCGGCGAGCGGCTCGAGCGCGTCGGCGACCACGCGCGCTGGCTCGCGGTGGATACCTATCGCCGCGCTGTGGAGGAGCGCCCGGATCACATGACCGGTCACCGCCTGCTCGCGTACGCGCTGCTCCGCGACGGCAAGCACGCCGACGCCCTCGCCGCGATCGTCAAGGGCATCAAGCAGCGCTACCCCGAGGATCGCTTCGAGGGTGGGCTCCGCGTGCTGCGCGAGGACGCCGGCCTGATCGGCGCCGCGTACCTGGCGATCGCTCCCGAGAGCAAGCAGGAGATCGAGGGTGTGCTCCGCAAGGCCGGCGCGTCCCTGGCTCGCAGCTCGTCGACGCGCTTCATCATGTACTGGGAGACCGACGCGAACGACGTCGACTTCCACATCCAGGACGCGCGCGGCGGTCACGCCTTCTACAGCCAACCGAGCCTGCCATCGGGTGGCGAGCTCTACGCCGACATCACCACGGGCTACGGCCCCGAGTGCTTCACGATCCCCGGTCGTGCGAGCGCCGGACCCTACAAGATCTCGATCAACTACTACTCGCAGGGCCCGATGGGCTACGGCATGGGCCTGCTGCAGATCATCAAGCACGACGGCAAGGGCAAGCTCGAGTTCCAGGATCGGCCGTACGTGATCATGAACAACGAGGCGTACGTCAACCTCGGCACGTTCCGCTGATGTACTGCAGCGCCGGCTTCACCTTCACGAGCTCGTGCTCGTGGCCCGAAATGTTCGAGCGCCTGCGCAGGATCGGCTTCTGGGCCGAGTGGTGGACCGTCGGGCTCGGCGACACGCTGGTCTCGCTCGACACCACCGATCACTGGCCGCGGCGACTGGAGAAGCTGACGATCTACTGGGACGTCGCGAGCGAGCGCTGGACCCTCGACACGCACTTCGATTGCGAAGGCAACGCTGCCGGCGAGCGCTGGTCGGTGTTCGCCTGGCGCATCCTCGACACGCTCACCGTGATCGATGCGACGTCGATCGAGCGACTGACGATGTCCTCCTCCGAAGGTGCTTCGGCGTGGCTCGCGTTCGATTTCCGCCTCGGCCTGTGATGGCCGGGCGCTTGCAAAGTTCTGGCGTATGGCGCTACGCGAGAGCATCGGAACCGTGATCGGCAAGGCCCTGGCGCCTGTCGTAGGTGCAGTCAGTCATTTCCGGAGAGCGCGCACGTTCCACCCGCGCGGCGTCGTGTTCGAAGGGCGCAGTCAACCGATCATCGGCGGCGCGTTCGCGAACCTGGGCGCGGAGCTCGACGGAGTGATCCTCGCTCGCTGCTCCCAGGCCCTGTCGAAATCGCCCAGTGAGCGGTTCGACGTGCTGGGCATCGCCCTGCGGTTCCGCCGCGTCGCCTGGCCCTTCGATCACCGCGCCATGCACGGCGATCGGGACCTCCTGTTCGCGACGGTCAGCTCTCCACTCCTGCTGCTCGCTTCGCCGTTCCTCACCAACGCGCATGACTATCTCGCGAACAAGTTCTTCGCGACGGCGCCGTTCGAGATCGACGGCCACGATCGCGTCGAGCTGCGTCTCGTGCCGCTCCAGCGGATGGAAGTCGATGGTCCGCGCGACGAGAAGCTGCGGGCAGCGGTCGAGGAAGGCGCCTGCTCCTGGCACCTCGAGGCGCGCAAGACGCTGACCCGCGAGTGGCACGCGATCGCACGCATCTCGTTCGATCGCGAGGTCGAGCTCGATCAGGAAGCGCTCCACTTCGATCCGTTCCGCACCGGCGAAGGCCTCGAGCCCGTCGGGATGATCCACGCCATCCGCAAGGCCGTGTACGCGGCGAGCCAGCACGCCCGCCCGGCACACGACTGACCGGGTCAGGGCAACGCACCCGCCGGCGGTGGTCCGGGCACGAGCACGCGATCCGGCAGCTCGGCGTTCCAGTTGCGCACCGCGAACGCAGCGAGGCGCGGCACGTCGGACTCGCTGATGTTCGCGCCGAACGTCTTCATCTTGAGGAGCGTCTTCGTCCAGCCCGCCTCGGAGAGCCGCTGCTGAGTGATGTACTCGACGGCGTGGCAGATCCGGCACTGCACGTTGATCACCTCGGACTCGGGGGCACCCTCGGGCAGCTTGCCCGCGAGCAGCGCCTCGCGATCGACCGCGGGAACCGGGTCCGGCGTCGGGATCGGGGCGGGCGGCTTCTTGTCGTCGCCCTTGCTACCGCAGGCGACGAGCAAGACCAGGAGTGCGGCCCTCACGCCTTCACCTCGACGTCCACGAGATCGATCGCGTTGTGGAGATACCCCGACGGGTTCCACACCGGATCCTTGGGCTGCGTCGCACCTGCGCTATCGGTCGCGCGGCTGCCGATCGTCAGCTTGCCCGGCGTCACTCGAACCGTCTTGCGGAACACGCGGAAGCCGTAGTCGCTGTCGGCCTTGTCGAGCTCCGCGTCCTGCCACGCGGAGCCATCCAGCGTGATCTCGACCTTCGCGATCTTCGCCTCGCCGGAGAACGCCACGCCGACCAACTCGAGCTCGCCCGGCGCGATGCGCGCACCCGCGGAGATCGACCCGATCAGCGACTTCACCGCGAGCTTGGTCATCACCTTCATGTTCGCCGGTTGCACTGCCTCGCCGGGCTTGCCCGGAGGCGATGGGAACCGATAGCCGATGTCGTAGAAGAAGCCCTGCGCCTCGGTCGCGCGGACGTCGATCTCGGTCAGCCACTTGACCCAGTCGTCGCCGACCCAGCCCGGCACCACGAGCCGCGCCGGAAAGCCGTGCAGCGGGGACAGCGGCTTGCCGTTCATCCTCAGCGCGATCAGCGTGTCGGGGTGGAGCGCCTTCTCGATCGGCAGGCCGCGGATGAAGTGCGGGGTCTGCCCCACCACCGGCTTGTCCGCACCGCGGAGCTGCAGGTGCTTCGCTTCCTTCGTCACGCCCGCAGCCTTCAAGACGTCCGCGAGCCGCACACCGGTCCACTCGGCATTGCCCATCGCGCCGAACTTCCATTGCACGCCGGGCACGCGCGGCTCGAACAACCCGCGGCCGTTGCCGGCGCACTGCAGCACCGCCTCGACGGTGACCTGCTTCATCTTCGCGAGATCGGCGAGGGTCAGTGTGAGCGGCTTGCCGACGAGTCCCGTGACCGCCAGCTTCCAGGCGCGCTCCACATCCATAGGCGCGTCGAAGTGATTGCGGATGAAGAACTTGTCGAGCGGCGTGATCCGTTCCGTGAACGTGGCCCGCACCGATTCGTAGTTGGTGGGTCGCGGGGACAGCTCGATCAGGTGGTTGCCGGTGTCCGCACGCAGCGTGTGCACGCGCGAGAACGCGAGTGCGAGCCCGGCAGCGCTCCCTCCAAGAAACAGTCGTCGACCGATCACACACGAACTCTACACGTGAAGCGCGCGTGAATGCCGGGCTTTGCCGGAGCGGCCGGCATATCGTTTCGAGATGCGGTTGGCTCTCGCTGTCGCGCTGGTCGTGACCTCCGGCTGTGGCAATCGCTGCAGGGACGTCGAGCACGCGAAGGCTGCGCTCACCGGGCACGGCACCGCGAATCGCGGAGCCGACGTGCGCGTCACCGTTCCCTACGATCAAGCGAACCGCGTGATCGCAGGGTTGCTCGCACAGGAACCGATCACCATGGAGCTCGCGCCACCGGCGATCCGACTGTTCCCGGTCGAGGTGCGACCGGTCGCGATCGTGCGCGAGGCGGTGCTGGCGCAGCCGCTCCTCGGCGAGCTTCCGACCGATCGGGCCGGCACGGTTCGCCTCGCGACGAGGTTCGAGATCCGCGAGGGCGACACGATCATCACGGACGTCGCGGCGGTGATCGAGCTACGCCCGGTGATCGTCAACAACCAGCTCGTGATCGGCTTCGGTCCGCAGGACCTCGTGCGCGTCAAGCCGACCCTCGGCCCCGATGCGAAGCAGACGCTCGGCAAGGCGGTCGAGCGCTGGGTCCCGGCTCGGCTGCGTTCGAAGATCCCGAAGTTCGCGCTCGATGCCGCCGCGAAGCAGCTCGGGGTCGAGCTGACCGAAACCGCGTGGGATGCGCTCCGAGGCACGCTGCTGAAGCGTCTCGGCGACGTCACGCGCGTCGAGCTGCGGCTACCCGACGTCCCGATCGCACGCCATCACATCCAGTCGGCGCCGACGGGCCTCGTCGTCGAGCTCGAGACCACCTTGCCCGTCCGCCGCGGCCTCGCGCCTACGCCGGCCATGATCGGCACCGATGTCGGCGTGCGGATCAGCGCGAGCGCCGCCGCCGAGCTCGCGAACTGGGCGATCGATCAGGGCCACGGACCGACGCACTTCGATCGCAGCCTCAAACCGTCGACGAGCGGCGACTACCAACCGCGGTTCGACTACGTCGCCGAGGATCGCCAGCATCCGCTCAAGGTCTACGCGTTCCAGCAGCGCGGCGGCTGCTCGTATCACCGGGTCGGCGTGCGCGGGGCGATCGCCCTCGAAGGCGATACCCTGAAGGCCACCGTCCTCGATCGAGATCTCGAGGCCCAGAGCGCGAACCCGGTGATCGAGCTCGGCGCCTGGACCAAGTACTTCTTCGCCGGCTGGGTGGATCGCAGCAAGCGCGTGGTCGCGCATACGCAACTCGCCGTCGGCAACCGTGCGCTAGCGACCCGCGTCACCAAGGCCGCGATCGAAGCCGACGAGCTCGTGTTCGAGCTCCGACTGGAGGCTGCGCCGTCTTCTTCGGGACCGAGCGCGCCGATCTCCACGGAGCGCCCCTCGCCCGGTAGTCGTCGAGCAACGTCTCGAACCCGGTGCTGACCACCTCGGGTCGCGGCTACCGTCCGGTGACTGACCTCGGTGCGAACGACCCGCCGACCCAGATCAGCTCCGTCACGGTCCCGGACCTCGCACCGGCCAGCTCGCGATCGAGCGTCAACCTGACCACGGGCTTGCCATTGTGGGTCTGCTTGGTGAGCTCCACCCGGCCGAGGCCCGCCAGGGTCATCCCCGAGATGCTCCCAGTCACCTCGGCCTCACTGAGGACCTCGGCCTCGCTGGCGCTGCGGCGCTTGAGCACCTGGTAGCCAGCGACGTAGCGACCGTCGAGGACGTACAGCTTGATCGCGAGCTCGCGATCGCCGATCGCGATCGCGCGCTCCGTGCTCAGGTAGTAGTGGCTGCGACCCTCGCCCTTGTAGCGAACACTGGAGAGATCGGCGAAGGCAGGTCGCACAGCGACGACAAGGAACAGGAACACGATCGATAGGACAAGGCGCATCAGGTTTCCTTTGCTTGGTGAATGGACGGCGACAGGATCAGCAGCCGGAGTCTTGTTCGAGACACGCGCACGAGGTCAGCGAGCCCTGCCCCGGCGCCTGCATCCTCGGGCGCAGCTTCGCGGTGCATGCCGCCGTGCATGTGTCCGAGGTCGCGAACGGCTCGCACACCACGGCGCCCGCCTTGGTCTGGCCGCGCAGCACGAACACCGTCCGGCGCGCGGCGTCGACGCGGTGGACCGGGAGCTCGACGGGCGGAGGCGCGGGTCGCGACCTCGGTTGCTCGCGCGGGGGTGCGGTGTCGTGCACGGGCGCGGGTTGCACGGGTGCGGGTTGCACGGGCCGGCTCGCGGCCGTGACCGCCGCGTTCGCATCGACCTTGACGGCTCCCGAATGGATCACCGCCGCGAACCGCTGACGGACCGATCGAAATGGACTCGACGTGCGATGCAGGCAGCCGACGAGGGTGACCACCGCGAGGAGCGTGACAAGGCCGCGCATACCGACCGATGCAGCGTTCCGCGATCCGTTGCAGCGATTCTCGAACAAATCTCGAAACGCCTGGCGCGACGTGGATTTGGGCTAGATTTGACGCGTGGATCGATGCCCCGAGCCGGATGCATGGTTCCGCATCGACGCAGATCACTCGCTCGTAGCTCACCTCGATCGGTGCTCCGAGTGCCGCGCGGTGGCCGCGATGATCGCCAGAACCAAGATCGTCGGCGATGATCTCGTGGACGGGACGGCCCTGGGTCTCGTCCCCGAGTTGTTGCCGAACGGCGCGCGACTCGGCCGCTATATCGTGCGAGGCGCGATCGGGTCGGGCGGGATGGGCGTGGTGCTCGAGGCCCACGATCCGAAGCTCGATCGTCGTGTCGCCCTCAAGATCGTGCGGCGGCTGCGCGACGAAGCGAGCTGGGTACGCGCGAAGGCACGCGTGCTCGCCGAGGCGCAGGCGATGGCTCGACTCGCGCACCCGAACGTGATCGCGATCCACGATCTCGTCGAGATCGGAGACGAGCAGCTGATCGCGATGGAGTACGTCGACGGTTCGGATCTCGAGGCGTGGCTCGCGACCTCGCCTCCCTTCGATCAGCGGGTTCGCGTGATCGTGGATGCCGCGCGTGGACTCGCGGCCGCCCACGATGCCGGCGTGATCCATCGCGACGTCAAGCCGAGCAACATCATGATCGGTGCTGATGGTCGGGCGCGCGTCAGCGACTTCGGGCTCGCGGTGCTGGGCGGTGAAGTCGCGCCCGGTGCGGTCGGGACTCCCGGCTTTCTGGCGCCCGAAGTGGCGCGCGGCGGAGCGATCGATGCGCGCGCGGATCAGTACGCGTTCGCGGTCACCGCGTGGCGATCGCTGTTCGATGCCGCACCCCACGATCAAGGCCATGGAGACCACGCGCGCGTGCTCGCCCGGGCGCTGTCGTCCGACCCCGCCGACCGGTGGCCCTCGATGCACGCGCTGGTGGATGCGCTCGAGCGTCGCCCACGGCGGCGCTGGCCGTGGATCGTGATCAGCGCGATCGCCCTCGCGCTGATCACCGGTGCCGTTTGGCTGCGGCAGGAGGACGAGCCTTCGGGATGCGTGGTCGACGACGCCCCGCTGTGGCCGCCCGGATCGCGCATCGCGTGGGTCGCGCGCATGCACGATGTCGCCGGGGCCGCGGCCGAGACCCTGGCCGGCGAGCTCGATCGCTCGTTCGCCCTGTGGCGCGAGGCCAGCCAGGCCGCGTGCGGACGGGTGGGCGTCACCGAGTGTCTGGCGAGTCATCGCCGCAAGCTCGCGTCGTACATCGACCACGCTCACGAGAGCGCGCACGTCACGACCGCGCAGAGCGCGCTCGCCGAGATCACGAGCCCGAAGTTATGCCTGCAGGCTCCCGAGCAGCGGCCGATGGCATCGACGCCGGAGCTCGAGGCCAGCCGCGCGCCCTTCAAGATCGCGCTCGACGAGATCAGCACTCTCCAGTCGCTCGGCCGGTACGATCAGGCGCTGATCAAGCTCGACGCCCTGGTCGCCACGGCACCACCGTCCGACGCCGCGCTGCGCGGGGCGCTGCTCTACAACAAGGCCGACACGATGGCGCGCGCCGGCGATGTCGCGGGTTCGGTCCCGGTGCTCGAAGAAGGCCTGCAGATCGCGGAGCGTGCAGGCAACGACGTCGCGCGGCTCAACACGATGATCCTGCTGCTGTCGGCGTACGAGGAGCTCGGCAAGTCCGCCTCCGCGGCCGCGCTCGCGAAGATCGCCGAGGCCGCCGCACAGCGGGTGCCGCGAGATCCGGGCGTCCACGCGCGCCTGGCCAGCATCCTCGGCTCGCTCGCCTACAACGCCGGTGATCACGCGGCCGCCGAGCGTCACTATGGCGAGGTCGTGCGCTCGACGCAGGAGCTCCACGGCGAGCGCGACGCCCAGGTCGCCGGCGCGCTCCACAACCTCGGGCTCGCGGTGCACATGGCCGGTCGGCTCGACGAGGCCGTCAAGATCCAGCAGCGCTCGCTCGCGATGTTCGAGGCCACGGTCGGGGCCAAGCACCCCGACACCGCACTCCCTGTCACGGAGCTCGCGGGCCTCGCGCTCGAGCGCGACGATCGCGCCGAGGCGATCGCGCTGTTCCGGCGCGGGCTCGCGGTCCGCGAGGCGGCCCTCGGACCGAACCATCCCCACCTCTCGGAGACGTTGATCGGGCTCGCGCGCGCTCTCGCCGACGACGGCAAGACCGACGAGGCGCTCGCCAGCGTCCGGAGAGCGGTCGAGCTAGGCGCCGCGCTCGGCGAGCATCATCCCCTCGGGGCGGTCGCGCGCTACCAGATGGCCGAGCTCCTCGACCGCCGCAAGGCGCCGGCATCGGAGATCGTCCCGTTGCTCGAGCACGCGGTGGTGTCGTGGGACGAGAGCCAGGTCGCGCTGCCAGAGGCCGGCTGGACCAAGTTCCTGCTGGCGCAATACCGCTGGAAGGCGGGCGACCGCACGGGCGCTCGCACGCTCGCGCAGCAAGCACGCACCACCCTGGGCCGATTATCCGCACCCTACGCGAAGCACGCGAAGGAGGTGGAGGCGTGGATCGCGATCCACTGAGCACCGATCGCGAGCTCGCAACCGCGCTCGCCGGAGGTGACAGGACCGCGCTCGCGACCTTCGAGGAGGTGATCGTGCCCGACATCCGTGGCGCCCTCGTGCGGTTCCGCCGCGACGACGACTTCATCGCGGAGGTGCTGCAGCGGGTCCGCGTCAAGTTGCTCGTCGGAGCTCCCGCGCGGATCGCCGAGTATCGTGGTCAAGGCCGGCTCGCGGCGTGGATCCAGATCGTCGCGATCCGCGAGGCGCTCGTGATGATCCGAGCGACCACGCGCGAGGTCCCCGGCGATGACGAGTTGCTCCGGCTGAGCGTCACCGAGCCGGCGCTCGCGCGGTCCTCACGAGCCCACAAGGACGCGTTCGAGGTCGCGTTCCAGCGCGCGCTCGGCGAGCTGTCCGATCGCGATCGCACCTACCTCCGCATGTGCTTCCTCGAGGGGCTCGGAACCGAGGAGCTGGCGCGGCTGTTTCGAGTCCACCGCGTGACGGCGTTTCGCTGGCTCCGCGATGCACGCGAGGCGCTGCTCGAGGGGACGCGACGTCACTTTCTGGCGTCCGTGGAGCTACCGCCCTCGCAGGTCTCGAGCCTGATGCGTTCGCTCGCCGGCAGTCTCAGCGTCCCGTGGTAACCACGAGACCTAGCCCCGCGAGCGGGCTGTCTTCTTCGGAAGTGCGCGCACCGCTTTTTTCGGAGCACCCTTCGCCCGGTACTCGTCGAGCAGCATATCGAACCCGGTGCTGACCACCTTGGGCTTCTTGCTGCGCTTGCTCGCGACGTCGACGATCTCGCAGATCATCTGCTCGTAGGTCTTGCCCGCGGCTCGGGCCGACGCGGCGAACGCACACGACTCGGCGAGATCGGGGTTCGGGTTGACCTCGAGCACGTAGACGTTGCCCTGCGCATCGACGCGCATGTCGACGCGCGCGTAATCCCGGCAGCCGAGCGCGCGATACGCCGCCATCGCGACCGACTCGATCCGCTTGACCAGCTCGGGGGCGAGGTCCTTGACCGGGCACTGTCCCTCGATGGCGTGGTGATCGCGGCTGTAGGGATCCCACTTCGCGCGGTACGTGATGATCTTCGGCAGCGGCTTGCCGTCCTCATCGACGCCGCCCTTGAACGCCATCTCGTAGAGCGGCAGCGGCTTGTCTCCGAGGATCGCGCAGTGGATCTCGCGACCGTCGATGTACTCCTCGACGAGCGCCGCCATCTTGTTCTCGGTGTGGAGCTTGGTGATCCGCGCCTCGAGCGCCTTGCGATCGTAGACCACCGAGCCACTGTCGATGCCGCCCGACGCGTCGTCGTACGCCGGCTTCACCATCATGGGAAACTTCTGATCGGCCAGGACTTTCGCCGAGTCTTTGATCGACCTGCCGATCTCGATCACGACACCCTTCGGGGTCGGGACGTCGTTGGTGGCCATGATCGCCTTCGCCTGCGGCTTGCGCTGACACAGCGAGAGCGAGAGCGGCTTGTTGCCGGTGTACGGGATCTCGAGCAGCTCGAACATCGCCGGGACGTGGTGCTCGTGCTCCGGGTCGTTGTGGAAGAACTCGACGAGGTTCATCACCATGTCGGGCTTGTGCTTGTTGACGGCGCCGAGCAGCGTGGCGAAGTCATCCCGGATGTTGACCATCTCGACTTCGTGACCCTGGGTCTGCAGTGATCGCACGATCAGCTGCATTTCCTCCTCGACGGTGTCCCATGGCTCGACCTGTAGCTTCGGGTCCCAGTCGACCGCGCGTCGACCATCGCGACGATAGTGTTCGTACACGTCGTCGTCGATAAAGTTCCAGAGGATCAGGATGCGCACGCGGGAGTTAACTAGATGTACTACTCGCGCGCTGTGATGTCGATGGCTTGATGGTCAGCTGCCGGGTCGCGTGCCCCACGGATACTTCGCGATCACCTCGTCCGCACGGCGGCGCTGCTCGGGATCGAGCTCTCCCTCGGCGGCGAGATCGAACCACCGGGCGAGCTCCACCGCGGTCGCAAACCGGTCGCGCGGGTCCTTCGCGAGGCCGATCGCGAGCACGCGATCGACGTCGCCGGGCAGCGTCGTCAAGATCGAGGGCTGCGTCGGAACCCGATAGACCACGTCGTACAGCATCGACGGCACGTCCTTCCCCGTGAACGACGGATGGCCCGTCACCGAGCGGTAAAGGATCGCGGCGAGCGAGTAGACGTCGGCGCGGTGATCGACGTCCTCACCACGCGCCTGTTCGGGCGCCATGTACGCCGGTGTGCCGATGACGTGCCCCTTGGTCAGGGTCCCGGAGCCACCCGACTTCGAGACGCCGAAGTCGAGGATCTTCCAGGTCCGCTGACTCGAACCCGCGCCGACCACCTCGGCGTGGAACACGTTGTGCGGCTTGAGGTCGCGGTGAACGATGCCGGCCTGCCGCGCGGCTTCGAGGCCGACCGACACCTCGTGCGCGAACTGCTTGGCCGCGGGGAGCTGGAGCTTGCGATGGCGGCGCAGCTGGTGTGCGAGGTCGTTGCCGCGGAGCCGCTCCATCGCGAGGAACGGGATCTCGCCGGTGGTGGTGCCGACCTCGAGGACCCTGACCACGTAGGGCGTATCGAGCTTGGACGCCGTCTGGGCTTCGCGGATGAACCGTTGGACGTGCGTCGGATCAGCGAGCGTGCCGGCGTGCAGCAGCTTGACCGCCGCCTCGTTCCCGGTGGCGACGTTGTGGGCCTCGTAGACCTCCCCCATCCCACCGCGGCCGATCAGGATGCCGAGCTTGAAGCCGCCGACCACCTGGTCGGTGAACCGACCCGGGCCACCTACTTTGAGCGCGCGATCGAGCTCGGCCCGTGCCTCGGCGAGCAGGGCCTCGCGCTGCGCGACCGTCTTCGCCGCCTGTTCGAGGTGCGTCATCGCCTCGAGCGTCGCGCGCTGGCTGACCCGGGCGGTGAAGAAGGTGATGAAGTAGAGGAACTCGATCACCGACAGGATACCGACCTGATCGATCGAGCGCAGGCCGGCCATGCTGATGATGCCGCGATCGACGATCACGTCACCCATGATCGCGAGCGCGAGCGCCGCGTGCAGGATCGCGACGAGGATGTACATCGACGTCACGATCCTGGCGTTGATCCCGAGGCTAAAGAAGTAGATGCCGTAGGTCAGCATCGCCGCGACGGGGGACGCGACCCCCCAGTAGTAGACGCCGCCGAACGCACCGAACGCGATGATCAGCGCCGGGAAGATCGACTTGCGCGGCGTGTAGGTCTGGACATCGCGCGTCAGCGACAGCATCCAGACGGCGCCGATGATGTTGAAGACGCACGACGCGCAGAGGATGCGGAACGCGATCGGATCACCACCGGTGATCAGCGCGACCACCACGCCCGCGACGCAGGTAGCGATCGCGACCTTGAGGAAGATCCGCGTCCGCGTGACCTCGTCCTGACGCATCGCCTCGACCGGCGACGACGTGGTCTGCGTATTGTGCCGCGTCAGCGACGGCGTCGCTGACGACGACGGTCGCTTGGTGCGCATCTGCAGCTGCTGGGTCGGTTGCTGATGGACCGCATCGACCCGCGTCGGGGTCGGCGTCATCACCGTGTGCGTCGGGTTCGCGAGCTCGGGATCTTCTCCGAACGGATCGTCCGGATCGTCCGGATCGGACTCGGTCTCCCGCAGCTCGGGCCGCGGACCGAGGTCGACCGTGGCCCGATCGTCGTCGGGCAACCCACGCGCACCCATGGAAATAAGTATAGGCCTGCCGGTGGGGCGGCGCGAATCTGTCTTATCGAAGCAAGGCCGCGAAGCCAGAGGATCGAGGTCTCTGGGGTTAGTTGGCCTGGCAGCGGGCGAACTCCAGGACCTCGCAGTCGCAGGAGCCATTCGAGTAGCAGGTGCAGTTCTCGCCGGTATAGACCGCCCCGCAGTCGCCACGGGCGAGGCACGCCGCTTCGGTGGTCACGCTCTCGCAGGTCCCGACGGGGACGCACTGCGCGTCACAGATGCCACACCCCGGGATCTCCGGATCGGTGCCCTGGCAGGTCTCGACGCACTCGAAGCCCGGGGCGCAATCGATCGCCGCGCACTGGTTCGCGTTCGGCGAGCACACGGGGCCACAGAACGCGTCCGTGCACTGCGCCTCGCAGTGGCTGTTCGGACCGCAGTCGATGGCGGCGCAGACGTCGTTGTCGGAGATGCAGCGGCCGTAGCAGACCGCCGGGCAGCCCTGTCCCGGGTCGCAGCCGGGCGACGGCAGGCACTCGCCGTCGGACACCGAGCAGTGCGCGCTACTCCCGCACTCCTCGTCGGAGTAACAGCCCTTGACCTGCTCGGGACGGCAGCCGGCGTACTCGAGGAAGCCGTTGTCGTCGTCGTAGAACGCGGAGCAGTTCTGGTGGCGCGAGCACTGCTGGGCATCGAGCCCTTCGCAGCTGCCAGCCGCCGGACCCGAGGGGGCGATCGCCCAGCACGCGAGGAAGCGCGGTCCCTCGTCGGTCAGCGAGTTCGCGTCGTAGACGGCGCGGCAACCCGGCTGATCGACGCACGAGGTCTCGTCGAACGACTCGCAGCCCGCGAAGCACGAGCCCCAATCGGGCAGTGCGAGGTCGGCGGCCTCGGCACACGGACCGCAGATGCCATCGCAGCCGCCTGGAGAGCCGATCGCCACGCACTCGCCCGTCTCGGGGTTGCGAAACTGTTCGGCGGGCGCCAGCTCTCCGACCGCGCATGGCGTGTCGTCACCGCCGGTGAAGTAGAGGTCACAACCTGTGATGAGGAGCAAACAAGCGAGGCCCACGCGCATGCGTGCTCCGTCAGCAAGCAACGAGCCACGCACACGGGTGTGGAACGCCGCGGACTTACTGGGGTCGACATCAGTTTTCCGAGTTGATTTCGAGGTGATCGCGCGTGGTTTTCGCGATCCGCGATGTATAGACGCCGGCAGGATGCGCCTGTTCCTCGCGTTCGGATCCTTCTTCCGGATCCTGTTCGGCAAGAAGCTCCACCCCGATGCCGTGAAGTTCTTGCCCGCGGGTGAGCAGCCGGCGCTGCCGGCCCCCAAGATCGTCGAGAAGATCGTCGAGAAGACCGTCGAGAAGATCGTCGAGAGGCCGGTCGCCGAGAAGCCGAAGACGGCGCAAGCCCACCGCGATGGTGCCCTCGCGCTCCTCGCGCTCCTCCAGCGCGAAGGTCGGCTCGTCGATTTTCTGCGCGAGCCCCTCGATGGCTTCTCCGATGGCGACATCGGGGCCGCCGCACGCGACGTCCATCGCGGCTGCAAGAAGGTGCTCGATCAACACCTCTCGATGGAGGCCGTGATGCCCGGCGAGGAGGAGAGCAAGGTCTCCGTGCCGAAGGGCTTCGACCCCGCGGAGATCCGCCTCGTCGGTGAAGCCAAGGGCGAGCCGCCGTTCTCCGGCACGCTGCGCCACCACGGCTGGCGCGTGATCGAGATCAAGTTGCCCGCGCTCGTCGACGGCGTCGACCGCACCGTGGTCGCTCCTGCGGAAGTCGAAGTATGACCAAGGTCCTCGGCATCGATCTCGGCACCACGAACTCGGCGATCGCGGTCGCGGGTGAAGGCTCGCCCGCGCAGTCGGTGCCGATCACGCAGATCACCGGTCTCGGCGAGACCGCCGAGCGCCCCACCCTACCCTCATTCCTACTGCTTCCCAGCGAGCACGAGGTGCCATCGGCAGGGCTCCAGCTGCCGTGGAGCGGGCCGATGCGCCAGCGGGGCGCCGAAGGGCGCTACTGTGTCGGCACGTTCGCGCGCGATCGCGGCGCCGAGCTGCCGCACCGGTTGGTGTCGTCGGCGAAGTCGTGGTTGTGCAATCCGGCGATCGATCGCACCGCGCAGGTGCTGCCGTTCCGCGGTGCGCAGCGAGAGCTCGAGGCCGAGATGGAGGGCGGCGAGAAGGTGTCGCCGGTCAACGCGTCCGCGCGCTACCTCGCTCATCTTCGTGCTGCGTGGGATCACTCCCACGAGGACGAGCTTGCGGATGAACTGGACGTGCTGGTCACGGTGCCGGCCTCGTTCGATCCGGTGGCGCGCGAGCTGACCGTGGTCGCGGCGCGCGAAGCCGGCTTCGACAAGGTGACGCTCCTCGAGGAGCCGCAAGCCGCGTTCTACGCGTACCTCGCGGCTCGCGGCGATGCGTGGCGCAAGGATCTCGCGCCCGGCGACATCGTGCTGGTGTGCGATGTCGGCGGCGGCACCTGCGACTTCTCGCTGATCGCGGTCGCAGACGAAGGTGGCTCGCTTGCTCTCGAGCGGATCGCCGTCGGTGATCACATCCTGCTCGGCGGCGACAACATGGATCTCGCGCTGTCGGCGATCGTCCAGCGCGACCTGGCGTCTTCTGGCAAGCAGGCACTCGATGCGATGCAGCAACGCGCGCTCGTCCAAGGGTGCCGTCGCGCCAAGGAGCAGCTGCTCGGCGACAAGCCGCCGAAGAGCGTCAACGTCTCGATCCTCGGCCGCGGCAGCAAGCTGATCGGCGGCACGATCAAGGCGGAGGTCACGCGCGAGGCTGCCGAGGCGATGCTCGTCGACGGCTTCTTCCCCAAGGTCGAGGTCTCGGCGCGGGCCGAGCGCCGGAAGACAGTCGGTCTGCGCGAGCTCGGCTTGCCCTACGCGCACGATCCGGCGATCACGCGCCACCTCGCGGACTTCCTCGCGCGCTCGCTCGGCGGCAAGCATCCGACGCACGTGTTGTTCAACGGCGGCGTGATGAAGGCGAGCAAGCTCCAGGCGCGCGTTGTCGAGCTGCTGCGGGCGTGGGCAGGTCGCGACGTCCAGATCCTCGAGGGCGCGGATCTCGATCTCGCCGTCGCGCTCGGCGCCGCCCACTTCGGTGAGGTTCGCCGCACCAAGGGCGTCCGGATCCGCGGGGGCACCGCGCGCGCGTATTACATCGGCATCGAGAGCGCGATGCCGGCGATTCCCGGCTTCCAGCCGCCGGTCAAGGCGCTGTGCGTCGCACCGCAGGGCCTCGAGGAAGGCTCGACCGTCGAGCTCCCCGATGACGAGCTCGCCGTGGTCGTCGGCGAGCTGAGCGAGTTCCGGTTCTTCGCCGCGGCGAATCGCAAGGACGACAAGTCGGGCACGTTGATCGACGCCGATGCGGAGGGCCTTGCGGAGCTCGATCCCGTCGAGAAACAGGTCGACGCCGATGATCGCGTGCCCGGTGACTTCGTCCCGGTGCGGCTCGAGGCGCACGTCACCGAGGTCGGCACGCTCGAGCTGTGGTGCGTCGCGCGTGATGGCAACGGCCGCTGGAAGCTCGAGTACTCGGTCCGCGAACGCGAATAGCGACTCGGTCTGATCTCGCTCACCGCGAGCGGCCGACATAGCGATCGGTGATCTCGTTGCACCACTGCCACAGCTCGTCGCGGAGCTCTCTTCGATCGCGCTGCCACGGCAGGACGTGGGTTGCTCGCTGCTTGCGATCGAAGTAGAAGCCACCGTGCTCGAGTAGATCGACCGGGCAGGCCGCGAGCCAGTCCAGGGTGTCAGCACCGCCAGCGGGTCCTCGGAGGAGTGGGCGAGTGAGCGCGTGGAACCGAGGCAGCGAGGTCTTCACCGCGGCGGTGTCGACCCATCCGGGGTGCATCGCCACAACGCGAGGACCGAGCGGATCGTGCTCCGCCCACAGCTCGGCGAGGACGACCTGCGCTCGCTTGGTGAGCGCGTATGCGCGAACTCCATCATACGGTTCAGGGACCGTCGCAGGCGCGACCAGGGGCACGAGATACATCCCGCCCGATGACACCCAGACGATCCTCGCCGTCGACGCGAGGTGCGGCCGCAACAACCGGGTAAGCAAGTGCGGGCCCACGACATGCGTCGCCCAGCTCAGCTCCAAGCCATCCTCGGTCTCGATCCGGGTCGCCGGTAAGCCACCTGCATTGTGGATCACGACATCGATCGGATCGCGCAACCGAGCCGCGAGCTGCGCGACATCGTCGAGCCGCGCCAGGTCGCAGAGCTCGAGAGCTACCCGATCTGGATCACCCGTGCTGGCGACGATCTCGGAGCGCGCGACCTCGGCGCGTGCACGGTCGCGGCACACCATCGTGACGTGTGCGCCCCGAGCCACCAGGGCCTCCGTCGCCGCACGACCGATGCCGCTATTCGCTCCGGTGATCACGATGCGGCGTCCATCGAGTCGGCCGAGGGGTGCGAACGATCGCCGCCGCATTCGCAACCCCGGCGCACCGAACGACAACGGCACGAGGGGGACCAACACGCGATCGGCCAGGTTCGCGAACACGTGACCAGCGACCGTGGGCTTCATGCGGGTCTTGGGTGCCCAGGCGTCCGCAAAGGTTACTCGGGCGTCACGATCAGCGAGGTCGACGAGGTCGGCGGGTCAGGGCCCGACGCTGCACGCGACGGGGGCGACCGCTGGCGCCGCCGAGCTCGCGACGACCGGCACGTACGCGATGTCGCTGTAGCCGTTGTTCGACGAGCAGAACGGTCCCGTGATCTTCTTCTGCGCGGGTGGACACCCGCGCCAGTGGTTGCCCTCCACGAGCTGGGTCGGGGTCGCTCGGGTCGATTGCATACAGAGCCCCGCGCGCGCGTTGCGATTCACCAAGGTCGCCCCAGCGAACACGTTGTTGCCGGGCTCGACACCCGTGCCGACGTCGAGCGTGTTCGACGGGCCGACCTGATACAGCACGCCGAACTCGTTCTGGAACATCGTCGTCCCGCGGAGGGTGAGGCTCGCGTTCGAGGCGACGTCGATGCCCGCGAACAGGTTCTGCTGGATGTCGGCGTCGGTGACTGCGTGTGCGAGCGGCGCGAACTGGGTGCCGTTGTGCAGCAGGATGCCGCCGCCACCGTTGTTGTGGATCTTCGCACCGGTGAGGTCGAGGGTCGCGCCGGTGTCGAGGTCGAGACCGTGACCCGTATTGAGCCGGAACTCCGAGTCGCGCACCGTGACGATGGCTGTCCGCGCATCGAGCCCATCGCCGTCATTGTCGAGGGCCAACGCATGATCGAGCACCACATCGGCTCGCACCGCGAAGCCGATCTGCTTCGCGCGCGTGGCGATCACGCCCTCGATCCGCGCGGCGCCGGTCCCCGACTTGACCTCGATCGCACTGCCGGTCGCGCTGGTCACCGTCAGGTCTCGCAGCGTTGCACCGCCGGCGACCGACACGGTGCAACTCGGCGACACCACGATCGCGCAGCTACCACCACCACCGACGCCGCCGATGGTCACCCGCTCGGCGCCATCACCCTCGAGCGTGAGCTGCGGGGGCAGCACGAGAAGCCGGGGCTCGATGTAGTCGACGGCCGGCACGCCACCCTTGACGTGCACGCGCCGCGGCGCCGTCGGTGGAGGGAGTGCGAGAGCCTCCGAGATCGTCAGGAACGGGCAACTCGCGGTGCCGAGCTGCATCGAGGCCGTCGACCTCGCATCGACGAAGACGTCGACGGGGTCGACCGGAAGCACACCACACCCGAGTGGACCGTCGGGCGCCATCGCGTCCATCGTGTCGGCCACCGAGGCATCACTCGCTGCATCCACCGTATCCGCGGCTACGTCCGCGATCGCCGCGTCCACTGCGAGGGCGTCGTCGGCGGGGATGGCTGGATCGGACCCACCACAGGCCACCACGCTGATCACGACGAGCAACAAGCCAGGAACATGAACCATCGGCGGCATGTGTACGGACCGCGCCCTGATTCGATCTCTCGATCCAACCAACGCGCTGGAAAATCGTGGCAGTCGCGCAGCCGCGTCCCGTCGCGGGTGGAAGCTTGCCTAGCGCACGCGTCTCAGCGTCGGCTGATCGATCCACTCGTCGAGTGGCTCGGTGCCTCGAGCGAGCCGCGGCTCCGACTCCGCCTTCGGGCAGCGCCCGTCGAGCAACTGACTGATCGATTCGATCTGCACGGAGCTCTCGATCAGCACACGCCGCAGCGGCGCGATGTTGTCGTTGCCGGCGAGCTCGAGGGCGACCAGCCGCGCATGCAGCGCGATCGCCTCGGAGCGGTAGTTCGCGAGCAGGCCGCGCATGTGCTCGAGGCGATCGGCGATCGCGGGGGTGCAGCGCTTCGGTGCGTGAAGCGCGCGTGCGAGCTCGCGTCGACGACCGTCGTCGACGCGGCGTGCGAGCACAGCCGGTGGCTGCGAGCTGACCTCCACACCGGTAGTGATGAGCTCTGGATCGTCGATCAGCATGGACTGCTCGCTGACTCCACGTGGCGAACTGCGGCCTCGACCTCGCGCCCTCCCCGCTAGGAAAGGACGGACTCCGATGGGGCTCGTCGCGACGCGATGCTGGCAATTACCGATCGGTAGTGATCGCTACGCTTCGATCACGTCGAGAAGCGTGTAGGCGCGTACGTACTGCGACGACCGGCGGTCGCACCGAGGCCAAGAGTCCGCGTAAGATGGCAAATCATGCCAACGAGCCCCGCCTACGCATTGGCTCATACGTTCCTTCCCAACACCACGAAGCTGAAGGGACCGACGACGATGATGGTCGCGCTCGAGAAGCGGGATCACCCGTTCCTCGATGCGATCTGGAAACAGGCCTACCTCGATCACAAGCCGAAGATCTATACGGTCGAGCGCGACGGCTATCGAATCGGCGTACTCGACCTGCCACCACCCAAGGATCTCGGCGAAGCGTTCCTCGCCGGCTGGGTGATCAAGAAGGGCGACACCACGTACGCGCGGTTCTTTCTGCTCGAGAACGACTACGTGCTCGCGAAGAAGGCCAACTCGACCACGCTGACCGAGCGCGAGGGCATCCTGACCGGCACGATCAAGCACGGCAAGCACGGCCCAGGCTCGCCCGTCACCGGGACCTTCGACACCGATGCGCTCGCGTTCGTCGACTGCTTCATGGAGCTGGTCGTGCCGACCAAGGTTACGCAGAAGCCGAAGTGGTAAGAACGGGCGTGCCTGCCCGGTACCTGATCGGCATCGACCTCGGAACCACGAACTCGGCGGTCGCGTTCGTCGACACCAAGGCCGCCGATCCGCGGGTGCGCGTGTTCGAGGTGCCGCAGCTGGTCGCCCCGGGCGAGGTCGCCCCCCGCCGACAGCTGCCGTCGTTCGTCTATCTCGCGGGCGAGATCGATCTCGCCCCGCACGAGACGTCCCTGCCGTGGCGACCGATCGCGAAGACCGACCAGGCAAGGGATCCGCAAGCTGCCGTGTCGACCACCGTGCGCCCGATCGTCGGCGAGCTCGCACGTAGCCAGGGCGCACGGATGGCGTCGCGAATGATCGCGTCGGCGAAGTCGTGGCTGTGCCATCCCGGGGTGGATCGACAAGCGCAGATCCTGCCGTGGGGCGAGAACGAGGGGCCGAAGCTGTCGCCGGTGAACGCGCAGGCGCTCGTGCTCCGCCACGTCCGCGAGGCGTGGGACCACGCGCATCCCGACGATCCGCTGGATGACCAGGAAGTGTTGGTCACCGTCCCGGCGTCGTTCGACGAAGCCGCGCGCGAGCTGACGCTGCAGGCCGCGGCGAGCGCCGGGTTTCCGCCGGTCGTGCTCCTCGAGGAACCGCAGGCAGCGTTCTACGCCTGGATCGACAACGCGAAGGGCAACAAGGGCCTCGCCGCGGGTGAGCGCATCCTGGTGTTCGATGTCGGCGGCGGCACCACCGACTTCACGCTGATCGAGGTCGATGCGAATGGGGATGGCTTCACGCGCACCGCGGTCGGCGACCACTTGCTCCTCGGCGGCGACAACCTGGATCTGACGCTCGCGAAGATCGTCGAGCAGCGCGTCCACAAGACCGGCAAGAAGCTCGACGCGCTGCAGTGGCATGGCCTCGTCCACGCGTGCCGGCTCGCGAAGGAGACGCTGCTCGGCGACGAGCCGCCCGAGACCGCCCCGATCGTCGTGCAGAGCCGCGGTGCGAAGCTGATCGGCGGCACGCTCCGCGACGAGGTCTCGCGGGCGGAGCTGCACGGTGTGCTGTTCGACGGCTTCTTCCCGACCGTGGCGAAGGATGCGACCCTGTCGCGCGCTCGCAGCGGACTTCAAGAGTTCGGCCTGCCCTACGCGTCGGACCCCGCGGTGACCCGCCACCTTGCCTCGTTCCTGTCGCGCCACGGTAACGATCGAGTCGACGCGATCCTGTTCAACGGCGGTGCGATGACACCGGTGTCGCTGCGTCAACGCGTGCTCGATCAGATCGCGCACTGGCAGGGCACGCCGCCGCGCGAGCTGCCAACCGCGATGCCGGAGATGGCCGTCGCCCAGGGCGCCGCGTACTACGGCCTGGTTCGTCGCGGCCTGGCCACGCGGATCAAGGGCGGAACCGCGCGCGCGTTCTACGTCGGTGTCGACACCTCGGGGACGCGTCGCCGCGTGCCGACGATGGAAGCCACCATCTACGATCAACAACGCGAGGAGCCGGCGCGCCTCGCGGTGTGCCTCGCACCGCCCGGTCTCGACGATGGTGCGCGCGTCCAGCTCGAGCGTGACTTCCGCCTGGTGACGAATCGCCCGGTGTCGTTCCGGCTGTACTCGTCGTCGACGCGCGAGGACGTGCCCGGGTCGCTCGTCCCGATCGGCGACGGCAAGGTCGACACCACCGACGACGACAGTGACCTGCTCGAGCTCCCGCCGATCGTCACCGTGTTGCGCGCGCGTGGCCGCGGCGAGGTCACGGTCCGCCTCGAGGTCCACATCACCGAGCTCGGCGCCCTCGAGGTCTACTGCGTCGACCGCGAGGTGATCGACGGCAAGCACGAGACCTGGCGGCTCGCGTTCGACATGCGCTCCGGCGGAGCGGCGCCTGCTCCCTCGGCGGACGCAGCACCTCATCCGAACACGGAGCAGGCCAAGGATCGGATCAAGGCCGCGTTCACCATCGGCAAGGACCTGGCCACGCTGACCCGCGATCTCGAGACGCTCCTCGAAGCGCGGCGCGACGACTGGTCGATGATGACGGCGCGTGCGCTGTTCGACGCGCTAGTCGAGGTGATCAAGGAGAGACAGAAGTCCGCGGATCACGAACAGCGCTGGCTCAACCTCGCCGGCTTCCTGCTGCGCCCGGGGACCGGTGCGCCGCTCGACGCGTGGCGCTCTCGCGTGATGTGGGGCGTGTTCAACGAGAACCTCACGCACGGCAAGAGCGAGCCCGGCAAGCTCGCGTGGTGGATCGTGTGGCGCCGGATCGCGGGCGGCCTCGCGAAGGGCCAGCAGGATCAGATCTACGATCGGCTCGCGAAGCTGCTGCTCCCGAGCCCGACGCAACAGAAGAAGCTGGCGGAGGCGAAGGCGAGCAAGCAGGAGCTCGCCGAGATGTGGCGCGTGGTCGCCAGCCTCGAGCGGATCCAGCTCGGGCACAAGCACAAGCTCGGCGACGAGATGATCCGCCGGATGGAGTCGCGCAAGGGTCGCGAGGATGCCGTGCACCTGTGGGCGCTGTCTCGCGTCGGCGCGCGTGTGCCGCTCTACGGCCCGCTCAACGCGGTGGTACCGGCGTCGAAGGTCAGCGAGTGGCTCGGTCACCTGCTCGCGTGGGACTGGCCCGAGCCTGACAAAACCGCGTTCCCGCTCGCGCAGCTCGGCCGGCGCACCGGTGATCGCACGCGAGATCTCGACGACGCGACGCGCGCGAAGCTCGCCGATGCGGTGCGTGCGATGCCCGGCGGAGATCGCGCGGTCGTGCTGATCGAGCAGGTCGTCGAGCTCGAAGCGCGCGAGGAACGCGTCGCCCTCGGCGATACGCTGCCGGCGGGCCTGCGCCTGGTGCTCGACGACGAGCGCGAGCCGAACGGGTGACCGAGGACGACCTGCTCGACGCGGTCGCCGAAGCTCCGAACGACGACGGCCCACGGCTGGTCTACGCCGACTGGTTGCAGCAGCACGCGGACGAGGCAAGGCGCGCGTACGGCGAATTCATCGCGCTGTCGTGTACGACCGTGCGCCCGAAGCCGACGCGCAAGATCAACGAGCTGTTCGCTCGCCATGGCAACGCCTGGCTCGGTCCGGTGGCGCCGTTGCTCGAGACCAATCACGCGTGGTCCCGCGGCTTCCTCGACGCCTGCACCGCGCGAACGCTGACTGACCCACCAAAGGTCGAGCCCGCCCTCGAGCATCCGGCGTGGTGCGTGCTGCGCGCGTTCGAGATCGAGAGCTCGTCGCTCTCGGTCGAGAGCCTCGCCGACCTGATCTGCCAGCGCCGGATGGCCAACCTGAGATCGCTGCAGTCAACCACGAGCGTGTTGCGCTTGGTGGTCGAGTCCGCGCACGCGCCGCGGTTGCGCGAGCTCGGCGCCGGCACCGCGGAGGGAGACCTTTCCCAGCTCGGACTGCTGCTCACCGCCGATTGCTTCGTGCGCCTGCGCCGCCTGCATCTGTTCGGGCTCTCGCCGTCGGCGCTTCGCCAGTTGATGCGCCCGGAGCTCGAGCTGATCGTGATCGTGGCCCGGATCGGCTCGCTCGGGCACTGGATCGCCGAGCTCGACGCGTTGCGTGCACCGCTCGCCGAGGTCCGGCTGACCGCGAACCTCTACGAGCGGTTCGAGCGGCGCGGCTGCGAGGCCATCCTGTCCGGGGACGGCACGTGGAACAAGCTCGAGGTGCGGTGGGGGGCACTCGACGAGGCGAGGTGGCGCGACGAGCTGATCGCGACCCTCGCGAGGCTCCCGGCAGGAGCGATCGAGCGGCTGTCGTTCGTCGGGCCGCCGGTCGCGCGGTTCGACGTCGCCCGCTTCCAGCAGCACGTGATGACCGCCCTGCCCGACGCCGTCGTCGAGTAAGCAAGTCGAGTTAGCTGCGCTGCTGTCGGACGACCACGGCCAGCAGATCCTCGTGCGGCTCGCCGCGCGCGAGCGCTGCCTCGACGAGCACGCTCGCGAGCCTCGGCCCCGCCGGTGCCGCCGCCCGGACCTGGCCCATCCACACGAGGTCGTCGTCGTCGCGGAGCCCGGTCGACGCGATCACGACCTGCGAGCCCGGCGTCAGCTTCGTGTCGCCACGCGTCGCGATCTCGAGGCTCGCGCCAAGCCGTGCGCCGCCACCGCCGAGCACCATCGCCGAGGCCGTCAACCCACTCGTCCCGTCGGTGGCGGAGGCTTCTGGGATCGGGCCGACGATGATCGCACCGGGATGCCCGGCCGACGCCCACACGATCGAGCGCGCCTCGAAGTCGAGGATCGCGAGGAAGCATCCCACCGGCTCGCCACCGCGGACCACGCCTTCGGCGCTCGCGCGCAAGCTGGTCAGCAGATCGTCGAGCTCGAGCTTCGAGGTCTGGCGTGCGCTCGGGCGCGTCGCCGCCGCGAACGCCCCGGTCAACGCGGCCGTCGCGATCGCCGCGGCCACGCCGTGAGCCTGCGCCTCGGTGACCATCACCGCGAGCCTGCCGTCGGGCAGCAAGCTCGCCGACCAGCCGGCGCCGGTGGTCCGTCGCGCCGTCCGATACTCCGCCGCGACCGCCCAGCGCCCGAGCTCGTCGTCGCGACTCGCCGACGCTTGGAGTCGCATCGCCTCGGCGACCTCCACCTCGCGCGCGGTCTCGTGCTCTCGCGCAGCAGTTCGCGACAGCGCGACGAACGTCAGCGCCCGCGCCGCGGCTCGCGCGGACTCGACGACCAGCCCGCGCTCGTCCTCGCGCAACGCCTTCGCGTGATCTGCCTCGACGAGCCCGACCAGCGTGCCGCGATCGACCAGCGGCACGACCAGCGTGGCGCCACGCGACGAGAACAGCGTCTCGAGCCGCGGGCGGATCGGACCGAGCAAGGCCGTGGCCATGTCCCCGGCCGACAGCACGTCGTCGTGGCTGACGAACCACTCGGCGATCTCGCGATCGAGAGGCCGCATGTTGCCTCCGGTCGGCGGTAGCGCGCGCAGCTCGGCCGCCCCGATACCGACGAGGAGCTCGCCCTCGACACGCTCGAGGGTCTTGAGCTCGATCCCGATCTGCCCCCACAGCGAGGTCAGGCTCGCGCGAACGGTCGCGTCGTCGACGAGATCGCCGAGCCCGGCAACGAACTCGTCGAGCGCACGCGCACCCGCGATCTCGATCGGCCGTTCGCGATTGCGCGACCACGCGATGCCGAGCATCACCGACCACGCCGCCGCTCCCGTGACCGCGATCGCCACGGCCGCGGCACCCTCGAGGAGCAGCGCGATCACCGCGACGGCGACCCCCGCGATCGCGAGCGCGATGCCCTCGACGAGCACCCCATGATCGATCCCCTGGGGTCGCAGGAGATCGCTGCGCAGCTCGTAGTACCCGGCGAGGATCGTCGCGATCGTGATCGGGAGCCACGCGATCGGGAACACCCCGACCACGTCGTAGACCTGCAGCATGTCGAAGCTGCCGACCGCGCCGAGCGCGAGCACGGTGACGATCAGCTGCACGAACCGCTTGCGCTCTCCCACGCCGGTCGCCCGCCGCGCGATCGCGATGCCGACGATCAGCCAGATCGCGATCTGCGAGTAGTGCAGCGGCGTCAGCACGCCGGGGCTCGGATAGAGCACGCCCGACGACAGCTCGTGCACTCCGGTGATCGTCCATTCGGTCGCCCAGCACAGACACGACAGCACGACGCCGATGATGCCGGCGCTCCGCGCGAGCCAGCGATACCGCTCGAGCTGCCCCGACACGCCGAGCAGCACCAGCAACAAGCTCGGGCCGACCAGCGCGATCGGACCATTGCCGAGGCGCAGCAGCAACGTCGCGGCCTCGCGGTCGTCGGTCCACGCCACGGCACACGATCCGAGCGCCCACGGGATCGCGTTGACCGCAGCGCCGATCGCGCCGAGCCGCATCACGCGATCGCCGCGGATCACCGCCGCGATCACCGCGACAGCGATCAAGCCCGCCGCGCACACCAGGTACGGCAGGCACAGCCAGTTCCACGTGAACCCCAAGACGGGGAGCTTATACGACGCGCTGCCAGATCGCTTCGAGGTCCGCTCGGTCGATCGCTGCCCCGAGCGCGCGCCCCGGGCCTCCACGTGCCGATTCGAGGTAGTGCACGCGCAGCTCGGCGCGATCCGCCGCCATCAGCTCGGGGAGCTCCGCCCGCAGCTCCGCCGTCGTCTCCGCGAGCGCGCCGTGCTCGAACAGCGGGAGCAGCGCACGCCCGGCGGCGGCGTGGCGAACCTCGTCGGCGAGGATCTGGTCGAACACGCTCCTGATCGCCGGATCCACGGTCGCGTCGCGATACGCCGCGAGCGCGTAGATCGACTCCTCCTCGGCCACGACCAGCTCGCGCGCGACGATCCTGAGTGCACGCATCGCCGCGGTCTCGCCGGCCGCACGGGGCGGCAAGCCCAGGTTGGCGAGATCGATCTCGAGATCGGCGCGACCACCGAGCCAGTCGACGACCTCGACCGTCATCTGGGTGTGGCGCAGCTCGTCGCCGATCAGGCGATGCATCGTGCACAGGGCGGCGAACGGCGCCTCGAGATCCGACAGCAAGCGCAGCAGCTCCGCGAACACGGCGACCGAGCGATACTCGTCGGCGATCCGCGTCGCCCACGCGAACCGCGCGGTCTCCATGTCCTCGGTGGCGTAGGTGAGGCTCGGTCGATCCGGCATCGGCCGCGGTGCCGTACGCGCGAGATCACCGACGAAGCGCGCCAGGAATCGATCGGGAGTCGCGAGCTCGATCATCAGTTCGAATCTCCCGTCTTCTTGACGCGCGGCCGCGCGCGCTCGTCCGCCTCGGGCTCCCACCGGCACATCATCCGACTTCCCGGCCGGCACCCCGGCGGAGACCAGTGGCCCTTACCGGAGCCGTCGTCGCCGAGGATCAGCGGCGCGGAAGGTTTCGGAATCGCGCGGGTCGGTGCCGCGCGCGTGGGTCGCGGCGTGACCGGCGCGACTGCAGGCAGCGGCTCGGGCTTCGTTGCCTCGACGACCGGCTCGGGCGTTGGCACCGGGGCGGCCGTCGGAGCGGGCTCCGGGAACACCGGTGGATTGTGGGTCGGCGACGACTGCTCGCACGCCGCGAACAACAACAGGATCAGATGGCTGCATCTCGACATGCCCGCCCATCACGCGCCGCGAGCGACGTGGGTCTGATCTTTAACCTCTTCGATCCGGCGGAGTCAGACGGCGTCACGGAGTCGAGAGCTGGAGGTTCAGCTGGTAGCGATTGAACGGGCAGTCGCCACCGCAGTCATCGACCCCCGAGTGCACGAGGCCGATCGAGTGGCGGCTGCCGTTTGCCACCGTCATCTCGAAGCAGCGCGAGGCACGCCCCCCGTCTTCACCCGTCGAGACCTTGCAGTCGGTCTCGACCGTCGTCGGCGGATCACCGTTGGTCGACAGCTGGAGCAACACGGGCTCGTTCGCGACCGGGAACGATACTCGCGCCTCGATCTGCACCGCGGTGCAGTTGCCGGGGACTTCGAACATGAACCAGTCGCCCGGATCGTTGGGGGAAAGGCAGGATGAGATCTCGCGAACGTCCGACACACACTCGAACGCGGGCTCGAGCAAAAAGCCAGCCGTAGGCTCGTTGTCCGCGATGGCGACGCAGCGGTTCTGCTTGCAGACGAACTCGTCCGGGCAGAGCTCCTGGGGCTCGCCCGAATCGTCGAACTTGCACGGGATCTGGCAGTCGAACGCGCGCGCCTGGCTCGGCGACACGCACAGATCCTCGACAGCATCACAGGCCAGCCCGTCGGGGCACAGCTGCTCGGGACCGCAGAAGTACGTGTTGGGTGCGATCTCCGCGCTGCAGGCACCGAGGACGAGTAGCAACAACCTGCGCATCAGAAGCTCCATCCCGCGCCAGCCACCGCGCCACCGGGCACGGGAACGATCCCGGCATGCCGCGGTCGGATCACGGCTCGTTCGCTCTTCGGTTCGGTCGCGATCAACGCGACGATCGCGCCGATCACGAACGCGCCACCCACCGCATACGCGATGCCCGCACGCGTCTTGTTGCGCTCGCCATCGTCGAACCGGTCCTGCCGCTCCTGCGTCCATGCCTTGCCACTGAACACGGCCGCGGACACGTCGTTCGCCGCGGAGCGCGACTCGAGATGAAAATACGCGCCGAGCAGGCCGGCAGCCGTGCCCGCTGCGAGCAGCGAGCCGAGCACGATCCGCGTCTGCTTGGCGCGAATGCCCGGCACTTCGATCACGATCTCGCGCGGACGAATCGGCGTCTTGAGCGCCGGCTTCTCGTAGTTCTCCCGTGGTGGCGGCGGCTTCTCCGTGGGGTCCTGGATCGGAACGGGCTCGACGAGTGGCTCCGTCGGCGCTGGTGCCTCGTCGGCCGCGGCGAGCCTCGGAACCGCTAACAGACACGCGAGCAGCGCCACTCTCATCGGCCAAGAGTCTCGCGCAGCTGGCATCCGGTCAATTCAACCCCTACTGAACGGGGCTGTCATGCCGCGACCCACACGCGTCAGCGTATCCAGGTCGCCACAACCGCGTCGGCCACCGTGGCAAAATGGCGCATTGTCACGACGCTCTCCTCGCTTCCGGATCGACATCGCAGCGACCGCCGTCCCGCTCCTCGGCGGTGACATGGCCGTGTGTCGCACGAAGGATGTTTCGGACGTCGGACTTTGCCTCGATACGGCTGCGTGGTTCCCGATCGGAACACGGCTCAGCCTGTCGCTGATCGATCCCGCGAGCGGGACCGCGATGGAGGTGATCGGCGACGTCGTCCGCGAGGCGATCGCCCCCACCTGGTACGTCGGCATCCTGCTGATCGAGCCGCCGGACGAGTGGAGCGCGCTGGTCGCGAGTGCGGCACGCCGGTCGAGCCCGCCCGACAAGAAGACGAAGCGGCTGCGCGTCCTGGTGGTCGGCAACGAACATCGCCAGCGCGGGGCGATGGCACTCTACGTGACCAGCGGATGGGACGTGTTGTTCGCCTCCGACGACGATAGCATCGCCGAGGCGGTCGACCACATCGAGCTCGACGCCGTGGTCGCCGAGCTCGACCCTACCGATCCGAGGCTCCCTCCGATCATGCAGGGCGTGCGGCGCGTCCAACCGTCTGCTCGCCGCGTCGTGCGCACGTCGGCGAGCGAGGCAAACGCACGCAACGAAGCGCCCGACACGCTGGTTCATCGCTACGTCGATCGCGATGCCGGTCTCGACGCTCTCCTCGACGCGGTGACCGCCGACCTCGGATCTCTTTAGTTCTCTTTCATAGGTGAGATCTTAGGAGCCGTTTCAGACGAGGATTCGCACGTGCGCTTTCTCGGCCGCAGTCATGATCGTCGACTACGACCTCGAAGCTCTACCGATTCCGATGACAGATCGAGCTGCTCTTCAATTCAACACCGCGAACGAGCACATCGCCGCCGGACGAGTGGAGCGCGCTGGTCGCGAGTGCGGCACGCCGATCCAGCCCGCCCGACAAGAAGACGAAGCGGCTGCGCGTCCTGGTGGTCGGCAACGAACATCGCCAGCGCGGGGCGATGGCACTCTACGTGACCAGCGGATGGGACGTGTTGTTCGCCTCC
>JBBQJJ010000027.1:0-36502 GCA_038325805.1 Haliangiales bacterium | reverse complement strand
TGCCTCGCTCGACCAGCCGGTCCTCGATGAACTCGAACCGGGCCTGGAAGCGGTTGGTCGCGTCGATCAGCGCGACCTCGGCATCGACCTTCACCTTGCGAGCAAGGTTCACGACCGCCAGCAGCAGATCCCCGATCTCGTGGTGCTTCGCGGCGTGGTCGTCCGAGTCGGCCACCGCCGCGATCTCGTGGACCTCCTCCTGGACCTTGTCGTGCGAGCCCTTCCAGCCCGGCCAGTCGAACCCGACCTTGCCGGCCTTCGCGGACAGCTTCTGGGCGCGCTGGAGGGCAGGGCCATGCTTGACGCCTGCGAGCACGCGCTCCCGCTGCGGGCCTTTGGAGGCTTTCTCGGCCTTCTTGATGTCCTCCCACTGCGCGAGGACTTTCTCTGGCGTATCGATGCCCACGGCGTCCCCGAAGATGTGGGGGTGGCGGCGGACGAGCTTGTCGGAGATCGAGGTGATGGTGTCGTCGATCGCGAACGCGCCCTCGCGCTCTCGGATCGCGGACTGAAACACCACCTGCATCAGCAGATCGCCGAGCTCCTCGCAGTGATCCGCCCTGTCATCGCGACCCATCGCATCGAGGACCTCGTAGGTCTCCTCGATCAGGAACGGCCGCAGCGTCTCGAGCGTCTGCTCGCGGTCCCAGGCGCAGCCGTCGGGAGCGAGCAATCGGTCCATGATGTCGACGAGCTTGCTCAGCGAGGCGCCGCGGTTTTCCATGCGGCCTTCTAGCATGGCGATGACGTGCTATATCGGGCCGTCGCCCCGGGCCGCAGGATCGCCCGAGGAGTGAAATCGATCACCCGTGCCTACGGTCAAGACCATCAAAAAACAGAAGCTTGCATTCGACGATCCCGAAGCGCTCCAGGCGCTGTGCGGGAGCAACAACAGCCGGCTCAAGCTGGTGGAGCGAACCGCGGGTGCGCAGGTCAACCTGCGTGGCAACGAGATCACGATCGAGGGCGAGGACTCGGCCACCGAGATCGCGAAGTCCGCGATCGAGCAGCTCTACGATCTCGCGCTGTCGGGCAAGGCGCTGTCGTCGGACGACGTCGTGCGCGCGGTCAAGCTCGTAAGCGACACCGGAGCCGGTGCAAGTGCCGTGATCCAGGCGGTGTTCGGCGAGACCATCCTGACCCCGCGAACGGGGCGGCCGATCGCTCCCAAGGGCGCGGCGCAGAAGCAGTACGTCGACCTGGTCCGCAACAACGACATCGTGTTCGCGACCGGCCCCGCCGGTACCGGCAAGACGTACCTCGCCGTCGCACTCGCCGTGCGGGCGCTGCAGGACAAGCAGGTCCGCCGGATCATCCTGACCCGCCCAGCGCTCGAGGCCGGCGAGCGACTCGGCTTCTTGCCGGGCACGCTCGAGGAGAAGATCGATCCGTACCTGCGGCCGCTCTACGACGCGCTCCACGACATGCTCGAGCCCGAGCGGCTCGAGCGCTACCTCGCGGACAACACCATCGAGATCGCGCCCCTCGCGTTCATGCGTGGTCGCACGCTCGGTGGCTCGTTCGTCATCCTCGACGAGGCGCAGAACACCACGCCGGAGCAGATGAAGATGTTCCTGACCCGGATGGGCTTCGACTCGAAGCTCTGCATCACCGGCGATATCTCGCAGACCGACCTCCCGCGCGGGCAGCGCAGCGGGCTCCGGGATGCGCTGGAGCTGGTCGAGGACATCCGGGGCATCGGCACCGTGAAGTTCACCGACGTCGATGTCGTGCGACACCCACTCGTCGCGGCCCTGATCCGGGCGTACGACGGCCGCGATCGCGCGCGGTCCGAGGCGCGGGATGCACGAGACCGTCCCCCAGGCCCTGAAGGGCCTGGGACAGATGGTATAAGCTCCTGACGATGCGAGAGAAGGCGAACGCAGGGTGAGCGACCCCGTGATCGTCGCGAGTCCGGATGATCTGGTGAACGCGGTCTCGCGCGATCGCCGGATGCTCGGGTATCGAGTGCGCCGTCAAGGCGATGGTTGGATCGAGCTCGAGGTCGTCGCACAACGCGCGCGTATGCCGGTGCTGCTCGTCCTCGCGTGGCCCGAGGTCTGGAAAGATCAGGTGCAGCTGAGGCCGCACCTCGTGCGTGCGCGCAGCGGCAACTACGGGTTGATCGTGGTCGGTACGGATCCCGAGCTCGAAGAAGCGCGGCTCGATGCGATGCCCGGTGACTCCGACATCACCGCGATGGCGGCCCCGATGGGGATGACCCGCATGCTGCTGACGCTGCGCGCGCGGGCGGACGCGATCGCGCTGCGGATGGCGACGGCGACCATCGAGCTCGAGCTCGAGCGCTCGCGTCACGAGAACGACATGCTGATCTCGATCGGCCGCGCGTTGTCGCAGGAGCGCGACATCAAGTCGTTGCTCGCGATCATCTTGCGCCGCGCCTGCGAGGTCACCAATGCCGATGCCGGCTCGGTCTACGTCGTCGAGGCCAAAGAGGCAAAGGACCTCAAGGAGACCGACAACGACACCGACATGACCAACCGCGTGCTGCGGTTCGCGGCGTCGCAGAACGATTCGCGGCAGCTCCCCGCGCTGTCGGATACGGCGAAGATGGAGATCTCGGCGACGTCGATCGTCGGCCAGTGCGTGCTGTCGGGCGAGCGCATCAACGTCCCTGACCTCTACGCGCTCGATGATCCGGGGACCGGCAACAACCCGTGGGGCTTCGTCCACAACCGGACGTTCGACGACACCTATCGCTACCAGACGCGCTCGGTGCTCGCGGTGCCGATGATCTCGGCGCGCTCCGATGTGATCGGCGTGATCCAGCTGATCAACAAGCGTGCGAAGGGCTGGATCCAGCTCGATCTGCCGAGCGACTTCGAGAGCGGCGTGGTCACGTTCGACGAGGTCAGCGAGGCGTACGTCCAGACGCTCGCGTCGCAAGCTGGCATCGCGCTCGAGAACGTCCTGCTCTACAGCGAGGTCAAGACGCTGTTCGACGGCTTCGTGAAGGCCGCCGTCACCGCGATCGAATCGCGCGATCCGACGACCTCGGGTCACTCGGAGCGGGTCGCTCGGCTCACCAGGAGTCTCGCGATCGCGGTCAATCGCCATGTCACCGGCCGCTACGGTGAAGTGCGCTTCTCCGACGACGATCTGACGCAGATCGAGTACGCGTCGCTGCTCCACGACTTCGGCAAGGTCGGCGTGCGCGAGCACATCCTGGTCAAGGCCAACAAGCTCTACGAGCACGAGCGCGAGCTGATCCTGCAGCGCTTCCAGCTGATCAAGCGCGGCTACAAGATCGAGGCGCTCGAATCGAAGGTGCGATACCTGACCGAGTCATCGCGCGACTCGATCGCCGAGCGGCTCGCGGGCATCGACGGAGATGTGGTCCGGCGGATCACCGAGATCGACGACATCATCAAGTTCATCCTCCAGTCCAACCAGCCCACCTTGCTCGAGCAGGGCGGGTTCGAACGGATCGCCGAGATCGCGGGCATGAGCTATAGCGACGAGCACGGGTCGGTCATCCCGTTCTTGTCCGACCAGGAAGCGAGCTCGCTGCAGATCCGACGCGGCTCGCTGACCGACCACGAGCGCCACGAGATCAACAGTCACGTCACGCACACGTACAACTTCCTCAAAGAGATCCCGTGGAGCCGCACGCTGCGCGACGTGCCCGAGATCGCGCACGCGCACCACGAGAAGCTCGACGGGACCGGCTATCCCAAGCAGCTGCGCGGCGAGGCCATCCCGCCCGCAGCGCGGATGATGGCGATCACCGACATCTACGACGCGCTGACCGCGAAGGACCGCCCCTACAAGAAGGCGATCCCACCGGAGAAGGCGCTCGATATCCTCGCCAGCGACGTCAAACGTGGCCAACTCGACCACGAGCTGTTCGACATCTTCCTCGGCTCGCGCGTGTGGGCGCTGACCTCGCGCGATGACAAGTAGGCCGACCGGCCTGCGCGTAGCGCTCGACACTGCGTCAATCGCCAGCCACGCGAAGAGCGTGAGACGGAGGGTTCCGTGATCGACCTGGTGGTCGACGACGGCGTCGCGATCGATCGAACGCTGGTGAAGCAGCTGGCTCGCGAGGTCGCACGGATGGTCCGCGCCGCGGCGTTGACCGACGGCCACGAGGTCTACGAGGCGTCACTCCGCCTCACCGACGACACCACGATCCACGCGCTCAACCGCGACTACCGTTCGAAGAACAAGCCCACCGACGTCCTCGCGTTCGCGCAGCGCGAGGGTCCCGCGGGTGCGCTCCATCCCGAGCTACTCGGCGACGTCGTGATCTCCGTCGACACCGCGCGCGCACAGGCAAAGCGTGGGCTCCACGCCGAGCTCTTGCACCTCGCGTCACACGGGCTCTGCCATCTGCTCGGCTACGATCACCGGGACGATGAAGAAGAGCGCGTGATGAACCTGCGCGCGGCAGCGCTCCGTCGAGAAGCGCGCCGCAGCGGCCGCGTCAGAGCGGCGTAGCGCTCGCTACTGGCACTTACCGCCGGTACACGTCGTACCGGTGGTGCACGCCAGGACGCCCGCGGCGAACAGCGGCGACGTACACGCGGTCTGCGCGGCGACGGTGCCCTTGACGTGCAGCTTGAACGCGCCGTTGTTACCGCTCGAGTAGCCGTCGACCTGGATCGCGTAGTTGCCCGCGGCCAGGTTGGTGACGGTCAGCTTGGACAGCAGGCCGGTGGTCGCGCCGTCGTCGTCGCAACCGAGCTGGGTGCCGCACGAGGCGTCCTTGAGCGAGACCACGGTGTCGTTGACCGTCGAGCCTTCGGTGTCGATCACGAGCTGGGTCACCGGCACCGGCAGCTGGAGCGGGAACGCCATGTCGTTGCCGGTGTTGCTCTGGCAGGTCTGGTCGTAGTTGTCGGCCGCGGCGGCGAGCGTGCCCGCGGTCTCGAACGTGGTGATCGCTGTCGCGTTGACGTCGGGCTCGCCCATGCAGAACACCTCGCTCATCGCGCCGGCCGACGCGCAGCCAAAGTCGCCGCCGCCGAACGCGAAGTCCTTGACGCCGTCCGAGTCGTCGTCGAGGTTGTTCGCGCACACCGGGCAGTTCGCGCCCGGGCACACGGTGTTCTCGTCATCCGACGGGCTCGCGCAACCCGGATCCTCCGGGAAGTCCTTCTTGCCGTCGCCGTTGTTGTCGATGCCATCCGAGCACTGCGCCGGCTGGCAGGTCTTGTTGCCAACCGTGCCCTGGCAACCGAAGCCCGGACCGCAAACGAACGCGCCCGAGGTCGTGAGCGGGCTCTCGCACTTCGCGCCGTTCGCGATCACGCCACTGACATTGACGGTGAATGTGCCGGCGCCGCTCGAGTACCCGTCGACGACGTAGAAGTACGTGCCCGCCGCGACGTTGGTCATCGCGAGCGCGTTCGGATCGCTGCACTTGAGCGCGGGGTTCTGGCAGCTCGAGCTCAGCACGCTGGTTGCGGCGTCGAAGCTCGACGTCAGGTTGAAGTTCAGCGTGGTGAGCTGGCCGGGGACCTTGAACTCGAACGCGAGATCTTTCGCGGTCGCCGTCGACGAGCCACACGTGGCCTTGAAGTCGTCGGTCGCCATCGTGGTGTCACCCGTGGTGGCCGGCATGGTCAGCGGTGTCACGTTCTCGCTCTGAACGCAGCTCTCGTTGCTACCGGATGCGGCGATGCAGCTCGTGTCATTCGGGAAGTCGGTCTGACCGTCGCTGTCGTTGTCGAGGCCATCGCTGCACACCGGGCAGTTGGCGCCGGGACACACCGTGGTCTCGGAGTCGTCGGAGAGGCTGTCGCAGCCCGGATCCTGCGGGTAGTCTTTCTTGCCGCCGTTGTTGTTGTTGTCGATGCCGTCGTTGCACTGCGCGAGCTGGCAGGTCTTCGCACCCGCGGTGCCCTTGCAGGCGAGGCCGTCGTTGCAGGTCAGCGCGCCGGACTGGAGGAACGGGGTGTTGTCGCACTTCTGTCCGTTCGCGATCTTGCCGGTGACGTCGATCGTGTACGCACCCTGCGAGCTGGTGAAGTAGCCGTCGAGCACGAGGTAGTACGTGCCGGCCGCGAGCGCGCCAGTGGTGAACGACTCGGGATCCGAGCAGGCGTTCGCCGTGTTGGTGCAGGTGGTGTCGAGCAGCGTCTGCACGGCGTCGAAGCCCGTGGACTTGACCGTCAGCGAGGCCATGCCGGGGAGGTCGAGACGGAAGTGCTTGTCGGGGGCTGCACCGGACGACGAATCGCAGCTCGGGTTGAAGTCGTTGGTCGAGCCGACCGTCGTGCCGGTGGTGGTGCGCTGGATGATCAGCTCGACACCCTCGGTGCTGATACAGCTCTCGCTCGAGTCGCCCGCCGCCTTGCACGTGGTGTCGGCCGGGAAATCGATCATGCCGTCGCCGTCATCGTCGAGCGTGTTCGCGCACTCGGGGCAGCCGGCCGGGCCGGGGCAGTTGTCGACCTCGTTGTTACCGTTCGGCGAGGCGCAGCCCGGGTCGATCGGGTAGTCGATCTTGCCGTCGTTGTCGTCGTCGAGACCGTCGCTGCACGCGGGCTGCGCGCAGATCAAGCCGGCCGCGCCGACCGGCTGCCGGCACAGCAGGCCGGGACCGCAATCGGTCTGCTCGGCGCACGTCGCGCCCTCGCCATTGAACCACTGGACGTAGAGCGTGTACTCGCCGGACTCGGTGTTGTCGTAGCCGCTGACGATCAGGTAGTAGGTGCCGGCCTGGAGGGACCGCGTGATCTTGGACGCGGCGTTGTCGCCGTCGATGTTGTCGTTGCACGCGAGCTCGGATGCCTGGTCCAGGCAGTTGGCGCTGCGGATGTCGAGGACGGTGTCGAGCGTGGTGCCCGAGTCATCCGTCGACGCCTCGATCACCTTGGGCTGGCTGAGGTTGAACACGTACGCGACGGCGGGGGCGTTCCCACCGCTGCCGCACGGCGTGGTGATGCTCGAGACGCTGGTGCCATCGAGCGTGCCGGAGTCCATCCCGGTGCCCGGCAGCTGCTTGATCTTCATCATCGGACCGCAGGCGACCGGGTTATTGAGGAACTCGCTGTTGTCCGCGGCGCTCTCGCAGCCTTGGTCGAACGGGTAGTCGGTGGCGCCGTTCTGATCGTCGTCCTGGCCGTTCGAGCACTGCGGGCAGAACGGGCCGTCCGGGCAGTCGTCTTCTTCGGAATCGCCGGCCGACGCGAAGCAGCCCGGGTCATCCGGGAAGTCGGCCTTGCCGTCGCCGTCGTCGTCGCGACCGTTGTTGCACTTCGGCGAGGTCGGGCTGTCCTCGGTGTCGTCGGTCACGCTGACGCACCCGAGATCCTCGGGGAAGTCGATCAACCCGTCGTTGTCGTTGTCGATGCCGTCGGAGCACGACGGACTGGCGGCGCCGTCGTTTGCGGCGTTGCTGCCGCAGGAGGTGACAGCCAGGAGACAACACAGCGAGAGGAGGATCCGGCGCATGGGCGCTTCTGTAACGAAGTGTGTGTGTCCGGGTCAAGCACTGAATTTGTCAGGGAGAAACTGCGAGTGAAGTGCACTCTGTGGGTTGCACTCGTCTGTGTCCCAGCGGCCACTTCTTACGCCGCCTGTTCGGGGTCAGACGTCGAAAAACAAGAACTTGAGGTAACGGCCTTCCGCGAAGCCCGGGAGCACCGGATGATCCGATCCCGCCCCGGCGGCGAGCCGAAGTCGTGCATCTGGGCGCACGGTCGCCATCATCGCGAGCAGCTCTTGCTCGGTGACGTGGCTCGAGCAGGATGCCAGGGCGAACCGACCTCCCGGCTCGACCACCTCGTTCGCGACGACCGCGAGTCTGCGATAGGCGGCGAGGGCATTGAGCTTCGCGCGCTCGTTGGGGGCGAAGCTCGGCGGGTCGACGATCACGAGGTCCCACGTGCGGCCCTGCTTGCGGGCGCGCCCCAGGAAGTCGAAGACGTCGGCGACCACCCCTTCGTGCGCGTCCTTCGCGAGCCCACTCAGCGCGACGTTGCGGTGCAGCGTCGCGATCGCCTGCGGCGCGATATCGACCGAGGTCACGTGGGTCGCGCCACCAAGTGATGCGTGCAGCGAGAAGCCGCCGGAGTACGAGAACAGATTCAGCACCGACGCCCCGGCCGCATGCTTGCGGATCGTGCGGCGGTTCTCGCGTTGATCCAGGAAGAAGCCGGTCTTCTGACCATGGCGAACATCGACGAGGAACTGCGCCTCGTCCTCGGCGATACCGATCTCCGCCGGCGCGTTGCCACGGAACGCCGAGCCCTGTTCCTTGACGCCTCGCACGGCGCGGACCCAGACATGCGCGATCTCGATGCCACCGGCGATCGCACCGTCGATCACGTCCGCGAGCGCAGGACGCCAGAACGCCGCCGAGGCCTCGCCGTCGAACACGATGACCGCCGTGGTTGCATAGACGTCGATCACCAGGCCGGGGCAGTGATCGCCTTCGCCGTGGACGATGCGGCGCCCGGTGCAGCCGACCAGCAGCGGATCGCGGGCTCGTCGCGCGGCCGCCGCCTGCACGCGCGCGCGCCTCCAGCCGCGATCGATCACCGCGCCAGGGACATCGAGCAAGCGGGCCCGGATCGGCGAGGCCGGATCGGCAAAGGCGAGGGCGAGCGGGCCTTCCTCGTCGACGAGCTCGACGACATCACCGGCAGCGACGTGTGCGGGCACCGGCGCGAGCGCGCGGTCGTAGACCCACGGATGCCCCTCGCGAATGCGCGCGCGCAGAGGCTTCGCGAGCCGCCACTGCGGGAGCCTCACTTCAGGAGATTGGATTCCGTCAGCTGATACTGGTGCGCGTACATGTTGAGCGTCTGGACGACGCCAACATCGAGCGATAGCCAGATCAGCGTGACCCAGTTCTTCGGCAGGTCGTGCACCTTGGGCGTGGGCGCCACCGGCGAGTCCAGCGTGATGCGACCGGTGGTGATCAGCTGGAGCTTCTCTGCCTTGCGGTAGTGCGTGCCCTTACGGGTGGCGACGTCCTCGGGCTGGGCCGGCGTGAACGAGCGCTCCATCTCGATCTTGCCCGCCGACAGCTTGGTGGTATCGGCGCCCTTGCCTGGCTTGCGAACGAAGTGCGCGGAGATGTCCTCTTCCCACGCGTCCTCGCCGATGTTGCCGTTGACGAGCTTGAGGCTGGTGGCCTTGGTGCGCTCGAGCTTGTCGAGTTCGAGGTTGCGATAGCCGCCGGGCTCACCGGCGAAGAAGAACGAGTCCGGCGAGATCTCGAACTTGGTCTTGTTGCAGGTGATGGTGCTGTTGACCACCACCTCGGCCATCACGGCTGGCTTCTTCTTCTCTTTGTTCTCGGCGACGATCTCGTACGTGTTGGTCTCCTCGAGGGCGACCACCGTGTCCGCGCCCTTGGTGGCGACCGACTTGACGACGACCTTGATCGTCTTCGCTGGGCGTGGCGCGAGCCTCGCGAGCTCCGGGATGATCGCATCCTTCGGCGGAACCGACTCGTAGGTCCACGTGTTGCCCTCGGCGAGCGGCAGGATGCGCGCACCACAGGCGGCCTTGCCACCCACCTTGGGTGCGGCGTCGACGGACGAGGACCCGGCGGCGATCGGAAGAAGCAGGGCCAAGACGCTGATCCGCATGGTCATGGTCATACGGCAGGCCCGGGCCCAGGTAAAGCGCGACCGCCTGACAGAGTGAGGCGATGTTTGCGCGGTGATGTCCCGGCAACGCCCGCCTGACAACCACCCCCAGAGTTCGCCTGTCGATCCTTCGACCAGGCGAATGATGGGGAACGGATCGACCGGGTTAGCGTTCGCGGCCGTCTTTTTGAGCGCCGTACACGCAGTTGGGATCGTTGGTCCCGTCGCACATCTTCTTGATCAGCGTGCGGAACCGCTCGTCGCGGCGCATGTCGGCGAAGTTGGGATCCAGCGTGTTCTTGCGGCCGAGCAGGCGATCGAGGTGCACCTCGACCTCGGCCCGCTTGCTCGGGTGCGGCCGCAGCTGGAGCAGCCGGGTCAGCAGGTTGATCGAGCACTGGCCTCGACCGATCCGCGCGTAGGTGGCCGCCAGGTAGTACGTGGCGGTGACGTTGTATGGGTCCGCCTTGAGCGCGGTGATCAGCTTGAGCACGGCATCGGTGGTGTACTGCTCGCGCAACGTGCGATCGACCTCGGCACCCTCGGCCGTCTTGAGCAGCGTCTTCGCTTCCTCGGCGAGGCGCGAGCCCTCGGGGATCGAGCGCTGATCGAAGTCGATCGGCTTGAGCTCGTCCGCCGGGGTGGTGGGCTGGCAGTCCTTCGGTGCGACCGTGAGCTTCTTGTTGTCGAGCGGCTCGGCATCCGGTCGCAACGGCGGCGGCGGATCAGCGATCACGACCTTCTTGTTACAACCGCCGACAGCCGCAACAACCAGCAACGCGACCACGAACCGATTCATCGACCCACCGCGGCGACCGCTTCCTTGCGGTAGCCCTTGAACCACTCGGCCGAGTCCGCGACCTGATCCGCGGCGCGCTTCGCATCGGTGCGAAAGCTCGGGTGGCTCTCGAGCGTGGCGATCCGCGCGAGCAGCTTGAGCGCGCAGCCCTTGCGATAGACCCGATCGTACGCGAGCGCGAGCTTGAGCGTCGCGTCGGCGTTGTACGGGTCCTTCTGGAGTGCGTTGCGATACTTGTCGATCGTGACGCGGATCGACTCGGCCTGCGCCGCGGGGTCCGTGATCTTGTTGGACTGTACGAGCGAGTCGTCGCCCGCCTGGACCAACAGGTTCGAGCCCGCCTTGTCGCGGAACACGCGCTTGGGGTCGTCGCGGAAGTTCGCCGTGCAATCGTCGACGTACTTGACGTTGTCGACCGTGCCCGGTGGCTCGGGCGGACGCTTCTTCTTGTCGGGGGTCTTCAGCCGCTCCGGCTTTCCGCCGTAAAGCTGCTGGCAGCCAACGGAACCGAGCAGCAAACACGCGAGCGCGACTGCGCCCAAACCTCTTCCCATAGGGGATCGAACGTAGCTCGACCACCCCCCTAATTCAACGGTCGGCGCAGGGCTGCGCACACCTGCTGCAGCTCAGGCGCGTCCGACGACGTAGCGCGCCATCGGCTTGGCGAACGGGGCGGCAGCCGCCAGCAAGAACATGCCGGCGAGGGCGGGGAGGGCGATCGAGATCGCGCTGTTGCCTTGGGCAAGGTCGATCCCGGCCACGGCGGTCATCAGCACGCCCGCTGCCGCGAGCGCCATCACACCCCAGCTCTTGAGCTGGATCAGCGCGCGAACACCGAGGCCGGTGAGGCAGAGGGCGACGATCGAGGCGAGCAACGATCCCGACTCCGGGCGTGGCGCGAACGCGTACGCGAGGACGAACGGGAGAGAGACGCCGGCGCGGATCACGGCGCGACCGAGGCGCTGGACCGCGTTGTCGTCCATGTGGAACTTCTCGCGCCACGCCGGCTGGCCGTCGTAGACCGTGCTCATCGCGTCACCCCACAGGCATGCGGCTGCGCCGAGGTGGAGTCCGCCGAAGATCAGGAACGTCTGCTCGAGCGTCTTGAGCTGCCAGCAGGCGACCGCGGCGACGATGACGCCGAACAGCCCGAGCCCGACGGCGAACCAGCGCGCCCAGAAGTAGCCGGCGACCAGCGCGAAGAAGCCGAGGCCGTAGCACCCGGCCATCGCGTACATGAACTTCTTCGTCTCATCGCCTCCCATGAGCGCGTTGACGAGGAACATCAGGAAGAACAGCGCCATGACGGCAGCTGCGAGGGCTCTGCGTTCGCCGACCATTGAGACGAGTATAGCGCTGCAAGTGCTCTAGACGAGAGGGTTCTGTAGCCTGACCGATCGGCGGGGCCGCTGCGAAATATACGGGCGCGCTCCCGCGCGGAGTCCCTACGCACTACGCGTGAGCGCTGTGGTTCAAGCGAAGACTTGCTGATGCGATGCGTAATCGTCGAGGCGATCGAGTGAGCTACGGCGCTGGCGGTGGTCCCGGCGGGAACGACTTCTCGACGATCATCCGGAAATGCTTGTAGCCAGCTTCCGGCTGCTTCGCGGAGAACATCACCTCGACCAGCAACCGGTACGGCGTGGTGCGGTCGGCGATGATCATGATCTCGGCGAGCTTCTCGGGATCCGAGTTCGGCTTGCCGCGCGCGTTCGCGAGCTGCGCCGCGTGGAGCGACGCCAGGAACTGCGTCAGCTTGTTGATCTTGACGCCGAGGCAGCCGCCTTCTTTGGCAGCGCAGTCGACCTGACCATTGGTGATCGCGGCGATCGGTTGACCCTCGACGACGATGCCGTTCTTGGTGATCACCAACGTGGTGGTCTCGTCGGTGAGCTCGTCGATCGACTGCACTGGCGGCAGCGAGACCGTGCGCGCACTCTCGGCCGCGCTCGACGCCGCCGACTGCGTGATGAACGCGACCAGGAGGATCGTCATCATGTCCATCATCGGCATGATGTTGAGGTGGCGGATCTCCTCACCCTCGGGCACGCGCTTGACGGCCTTGCGGATGATGCCTCTCGCTTCGCGTTGCGTGAATGACATGGTTACTCGAACCCCGACGAGAACTGGATCGACGGGAACAGCGCCATCGTCTTCGGATCGTACGGTGCGCGCGCCGTATCGAAGTACTTCCCATCCGCCGAGAGCGGCTCGGGGGACTTCTTGAACTCGGGGTTCTCGTTTGGCATCCGGCAGGTGGTGGCCTGCTTGCCGAACTCTGGCATCCGGCAGCGCATCGCGGCCATCGCGGAGACGATCACCGAGTACGGCGTGGCGCCGTCGGCCTGGAGCACGATGGTGTACGTGTCGATCTTGCGAGCCTTGCCGGCGTACCGGCGGGTCGAGATCTCGAACAGCACGTCATTGAGCTTGCGATAGTCGTAGATCGGCTGCGGCGTGTCCGCGCTCGACACGCACGTGCCGTTGCTGCACGCGTTTGACTCGCACATATACGCGCCGTCGCAGGACTTGCCGGTGGTGCCGGTGATCCGCGGAAACACGTAGCCGGGCAACGGCTGCTTGAGCGTCCCCTCGAGCTTGGAGACCGACCACAGCACCATTTCATTGCGCTGGATCGAGACGTAGAGCCCCAACGGCTGATCGTCCGGGTTGGTCTGTGGCGGGGTGACCTGAGAGCCCTTGGGCGCCTTGTCGGGGAGCGTGGTGTTGATCTGCGAGAGCATCAAGCCCGCCGAGATCGTGGCCATCATGAACAGCATGAGGTTCGTGACCATGTCGAGATAGGGGATCAGGTTGAGCTCGCCGCTCTCCATCTCCTCCTGCTCGACCAGATCCTCGCGCTTGCGGACCGCCGCGCGCGTCTTGGATCGAACCCTCTGTGCGCTGTATTCCATCGCGTTCAGTTACGCGTTCTTGGTAGCGACGATCTCTTCGACGTCCGCGGGCGCAGCAGGCGCGCGGCTCGATGCGCCCGAGGCACCCGCGCCACCGTCGGCGAGGAGGTTCTCGAACCGGAGGCTGAATGCCTCGAGATCCGCGATCACCTTCTTCATCGCTGCAGACAGCAGGAGGTGAGCGACCATGCAGAGGAGCGCGATGCCGAGCCCGAACGCCGTGTTGTACATGGCTTCGGAGATGCCGTCGGACAGCTCCTTGTTCTTGTCGGCCGGGTTCAAGTTACCGATCGACTTGAACGTCTTGATCAGGCCGGTGATGGTGCCGAGCAGACCGATCAGCGTGGTGATGTTCGCGAGCGACCACAGCGCGCCGATCCGGGTCTTCACCTCGGGAAGCGTGTCCGTCATCGTCTCTTCCATCGCCTGCGCGACAGCGGCTTCCCCACGGTGGAGCCGGTTGAGGCCGGCCTTCGCGACGCGCGCGACCGGAGCCGTGGTGGCGTCACATAGCTTCTTCGCGCGGTCGACGTTGTTCGCCGACAGCAACTTGCGGAGCTGCTCGAGGAACGCCTTCGCGTTCAAGTGGCCACGCCCCAGGAAGTAGATCGAACGCTCGACGATCAGACCAATGACGATCGCGAGAAAGAAGGTGTTGATGATGAAAAAAACACCACCCTTCTGGAACAGTTCACTTAAAGCGCTCATCGGTGGACCTCATCATCCTCGTGTAAGGCGAGCATGTCTGCCCCTGCCTCACGCAATTGCTTCCACGTTTGTAACGAGCAACGTTAGGGGCCGTCAAGCGAACGGCTGGAGATTTCCGTGCTCGGACGCTGACTTAGTGAAGCAACAGATCGGTGCGTCGCAGCTACTCGGGCGCGCCGGCCATGATCCAGCGCTCGATCGCCTCGCGCTTCTCCTTACAGAGCAGCTTGCCACCGGCGTTCTGCGGCATCAGGCCGATGTTGGTCGGCGGTAGCTCTCCTGGTGGTTCGGCATCCTCGGGGGCGATGTGGCCGATCATCAGCATCAAGTACGACGCCTTCGGATTGCCCGCGACGACCAGCTTGCGACCCGGTCCGACCTCGGCATCGACACCGACCAGGTGCACGTGCGCCATCCCCGCGCGGATGTCCATCATCCCGGCGTCGGTGTTTCCGCCGTTGTGGCAGCCCGAGAAGACGCACGAGCCGGCGAAGATCTTCGACTCGATGTTGGTGATGTCTTGGTACGTGGTCGCCTCCTGACACGCCGGTGACGGCGGGACATCGGGATCGACGTTGCCGTCGGGGTTGTCGTTATTGCCGCCGCCGCCACACGCCACGAGGAGACCAAGAACAACCGAGCGCCACATGGGCGCTGACCCTAACATGGGGGCAGCGCAGAACCGTGTGACCTGACCGATGACACGCTCCAAGATCTGGGCCTCGGGTTGCGATTCGCGGCTCGCGTGCTGTGACGCGAGCCGCACACCTCAGAACGCGCCCGTCCGTCAGTCACAGGCACGACAACGAATTGCATCGGGTGTTCGGTTGGTACGGCACGGGTGCCGGCACGAGATCGTCAAACGATCGGACGGGCGAAGCCGACAGGAAGTTGCGCGGAAACGTCCCGCGCACGAACGCCATCCAGATCGAGTCGCCGTACATGCTCGCCGGGGTTCCGCCCCACGGCTCGACGCGCGCGAAGCTGACGTTGTCGGGGATCGGGAAGTCGCGGGGCGGCGTCGGCGGATGCGCCTTCTGCATGAAGTCGAGCCAGATCGGTACGGCGATGCCGCCGCCGGTGATCCGATCGGAGTCGGCGATCGGCGTCGAGTCATCGCGGCCGACCCACACGCACGCGAGCAGATCGGTGGTGAACCCGGTGAACCAGACGTCGCGGTAGTTCGCCGACGTGCCGGTCTTGCCCGCGATCGGGCGGCCGAGCTTCGCCGCGTAGCGAGCGGTGCCGCGCTCGACGACGCCCTTCATCAGGTTGATCGTGACGTACGCGGCCTCCGGCGGGATCACCTGTGGGCCGGGTGGCAGGAGGCGGAGATCCTCGACCACCTTGCCGGTGTTGTCGGTGACCAGATCGAAGAACCGTGGCGTGACGCGACGACCACCCGCGGCGATGCCCGCGTAGCCGCCGGCGACCTCGAGCGGTGTCAGATCGGGCGTGCCGAGGCTCACCGAGATGTGTCGCGGGATGTCTGATTGGACGCCGAAGCCGCGCAGGATCTCGATGATCCGATCCAGGCCGATCTGGACGGCGAGCTGGACGCTGATCGTGTTGAGCGAGTAGGCGAGGGCGGTCATCAAGGTGACATCGCCCAGATATTTGTCCGCGAAGTTCGACGGGGTCCACACGCCGGTCGCGGTGGTCACCGAGTACGGACCGTCATGCATGTGGTCGACGGGGGTGTGTCCCGCCTCGATCGCACCGGCATAGATGAAGGGCTTGATCGACGAGCCGACCTGGCGATGCGCCTGGGTGACGCGATCGAACTGCGAGCTCGTCCAGTCGTAACCGCCGACCGAGGCGACGACGCGACCCGACGGGATCTCGATCACCACCATCGCGCCCTGGAGTGCCGGGCGTTGCGCGAGCACCGCTGCCTTGCCGTCGGCCGACAGGCGGATCGGGAGGAGGCTGCCGAGCTCGATTCCCTTTGTAGTCTTGTCGTCGCGCCAGCTGCGGATCTCGGCGGCGTCGGCAGCGATCAACGGCAGGCGCTGCGGACCGAGATCGACGATCACGCCGACCCCGGTGCGTGGCAGCTCGACGATCATCGCGCCGTACGTCTGATCGGGGAGCACCTGATCGGAGGTCGCGCTGACGTCGTCCTTCTTCGGGCCGGTGAGTGGGTGCGCGGGACCGCCCGTCCACGCGCCGCGCTGCGCCTGCTTGACGTTGCCGACTGGGCCGCGAAAGCCGAGCCGGCGATCGAGCGATTCGAGGCCGCGCTTGAGCGCACCTTCGGCGGCTTCCTGCATGCGTTGGTCGAGCGTCGAGTAGAACCGCAGCCCACCGCGAAACAGGCTGGAGTTGCCGTAGCGCTGCGTCCCGGTCTTGCGAATGTGCTCGACGAAGTACGGTGACGCGAGGTGGTTGAGGTCGCTCTGATCGACGAGGATGATCGGTTCGGAGGCGGCGGTCTCGTACTCGGCCGTCGAGAGGTACTTATAATCGCGCATCTGGAGCAGCGTCTTGTCGCGGTACTCGCGCGCGAGGTTGATGTTGTTGTGCGGAGCGTACTTCGTCGGGTTGCGCACCAGGCCGGCGAGCATCGCGGCTTCGCCGATCGTGACGTCCTCGACCTCTTTCCCGAAGTAGGTGCGCGAGGCGGCAGCGACGCCATACGCGCCGTGCCCGAGATAGATGTGGTTGAGATAGATCTCGAGGATCTCCGCCTTGGAGAGCTCGCGCTCGAGGCGGACCGCGAGGATCAGCTCCTTGATCTTGCGGCGGTACTTCTTCGCTTTCTTCAGCTTCTCGATCTCGTCGGGCGGCATCACGCCCTGGACCGCGCCGATCGTTTCTTCACCGACGAGCAGCGTCTGCTTGATGATCTGCTGGGTGATCGTCGAGGCTCCCTGCTTGATGTCGCCATCGGCGCGAAAGTTGAGCCAGGCGGCGCGGACGATGCCGACGAGATCGAAGCCCGTGTGCTCGTAGAACCGGTGATCCTCGGCGGACAGGAACGCGGCGATCAGATGCTGCGGCATCCGCCCTAACGGGATGATCTTGCGGTTCTCGACCGAGAAGTTTCCGATCTCTTCGCCATCGGAGGACAGCACGATGCTCTTGCGGTTGGGTTGCCACTCGAGGAGCTGGCCCAGGTCGGCAGGGAGCTCCTTGTTGATCTCGCGGATCGAGAAGTAGACGATCGCCGCACCCGCCGAACCACCGTAGACGAACAGGAGGAACGCGAGCCGCAGCAGCGAGAACGCGCGGAGCCGCCGCTTGCGCTTGGGTTTGGGGCCGGCACCTTGCGCCATGATCACGAGGCTGCCGAACGCCACGATGGCGGCGCCCGCGATCAGGAGCGCACCGAGCTTGGCGACCGCGGCGGTCAGCATGCCGGCGAGGCCGACCACGAAGCCGAACATGCCGATCGCGATCAGCAGCGGCCGGCGGGCGCGCGGGCGCGGGACAGTCGGGCGTGAGTCCCGGTCCTCCAGTTTCGGGCGTTCGGCATCCGCCACGGTATGCTCAGTGTATGGGGTCTCGTCGCCCGCCGCACGTGATCGTATGGATCGTCGCGCTTGCGTGCGCGGTGTCCACGGGCGGTCAGGCGCTGAGCCAGCCTGCGGCGGACGATCCGTTGCCGGTCCCGAAGGGCGCGGGTGTGAAGGTCACACCGGCGGGCACCTCCCAGGTCGAGTCCGTCGACGTTCCGGTGCTGTCGCCGAGCCCGGCGCGGTTCGCGGTGACGCCGTTCTATAACCACTCCGAAGCCAAGGCCTGGGACTGGCTCGTCGCCGGCGCGCCGTTCGAGATCGCCGAGAAGACCGAGGAGGTGCTCGGGCTCGAGCCCACCGGCGGTCCGCTCCAGGTCGGCTCGCAGATCATCGAGCCCGAGGTCGAGCCGGTCGCGGCGTTCGGCGCCGAGCGCGACGCGGCGTGGGTGATCACCGGCTGGGTGGATCGCCCGAACTGGCAGCTGCGGATCGCCCTGACCCTCTGGAAGGTCACAGGGAAAGGCAAAGCGGCGACCGCGGTCGTCGTCGCGGAGGCGCAGCGCACCGGCGATCCGAAGGCCTATCACCAGCTGCTCGGCGAGGCGACCGGGCAGATGTGGACCAAGGGCGGCATCTCGATCGACCTCGCGCGGCAGGCGAGGCTCGTGCGGCCGCTCGCGAACGACGTCTACGCGGTCAACTTGATGTCGCGCGGGCTCGGCTATCTGATCGGCGTGCCGAGCGCGGTGGATCTTCCGAAGGCACAGCACGATCTCGAGCGCGCGGTGTTCATCGATCCGAAGTGCTCCGAGGCGCAGCGGCTCGTCGGCGAGCTCTATCAGGTGCTCGCGACGACGGACCCGAAGCTCGGCGGTGATCCAAAGTTCGCAGCGCGCGCGGCCGGCAAGTTCGCGTATGCCAATGACCTCGCGCCCGACAACATCGCAGCGCTGCGGGCGGCCGCGACCGGCGCGACCAAGGCGGGCAAGCACGAGGTCGCACGCGATCTGCTGCGCAAGCTGGTGGTCAAGAAGCCATGGGATCTGGCGGCGCGCTTCGCGTACGGCTCGGCGCTGTGGTCGACGGGCGATGGCGAGGGTGCGGAGAAGCAGCTCGTCCAGGTGATCAAACGCGAGACCGATCACTTGCCGGCGCGCCGCGTGCTCGCGTTGATCTACGCCTCGCGTGGCGACACGTCGAAGTTGCTCGGCGAGCTCGAGAGCATCGCGCGGCGCGCGCCTGCGGATCTCGACGTCAAGGCGGATCTCGCGACGGCGTATGGCTCGGTCGGCAAGTGGGACAGCGCGAGCACCACGCTCGAACAGATCGCGGCGGTGCGCCCGAACGATCTGGCGTTGCTGATGCGGATCGGCGACGCGCGGCGCTATCACGGCGATCTCGACGGCGCGCTGCAGTGGTACCAGCGGTCCGCGCGGCTCGCGCCGGACTCGAGCATGCCGGGCTTCGTGATCGCACAAGCGCAGGTCGACGCCGGACGCTATGCGGATGCGATCCGCTCGTACACGAGCATGCAGCGCTTCACCGCGGAGGTCGGTGCAGCCGAGCACGACCTCGGTGCGATCGCGCTGCTCCAGAATCGAGGAACCGATGCGGCGTGGTACCTGCGGCGCGCGGTCAAGAGTCAGCCGCGCGTGATCCAGACGTGGCGCGCGCTGATCGCCGCCGAGCTGACGCGCCGCGATCACGACACCGCGCTCAAGCAGCTCGACCGCATCGCGGCGACCTGGCCGAAGGACGCGCAGCTGACCTACCTCTCCGGGATCGCGCACACGTTCGCCGACGAGCGCGTGATCGCACGCGAGAAGTTCGTCAAGGCGCTCGCCCTCGATCCCAAGCTCGCGGCGGCGCGGACCGCGCTCGGGCAGCTCGATGCCGGTGCGCAGGTGTCGCTGTCCTTCACGCCGGAGCTGGTGCGCCCGTGGGGTGACGCGAAGGCGATCGGGGTGGCGCTCGACAGGTTCGCCGCGACGGCGACGTCGATGGCGACCGCGCGCGCGAACTACCAGACGCAGTTCCTCAAGCTGCTCGCCGCGTTCGGCAAGGGGCCGCTGTCGCCGGTCAAAGGCGCCCAGCCAAGGACCTGCCCGATCGATCGGGTCGCGCCGCTGTGGGCGGCCGCGCAAGAGCAGCTGCGGCGTTACGAGCGACTCGGCGGTGAGCTCGAAGCGTCGTATCGCTTCATCGCGCGGCACGACGAGATCGGTGCGACGCAGGCGCTGCTGCCGAATGGGCGTGCGCAGGTCAACAGCGCGAAGCAGGCGTTCAAGACGGCGCTCGCAGATGTCGGAGAGCTGCGCAGCGAGTGGGCGCGCGGCATCATCCCCGAGCTGCGGTTCGCGGGGTGCTCCGACAAGCTGCTCGCCGCCGCGGTCGCCGATCCGGAACGCTACCGGATCATCCAGACCGACAAGCCCGATCCGAAGCAGACGAACCTGCCGCCGCGGCCACGTCCGCGCGCGACGTTCTACGTCGACAACACCAAGTGCCCGGATGCTGTGGACGTCTGGATCGATGGCGCCGTGATCGGGCAGGTCGCACCCGGACGACGCAGTGCCTTGGTCGCCGACGGTGGCGAGCGGACGCTGTGTCTGATCGGTCCCGGCGCAGCGCAATGCGGAGATCGCGGCACCGTGCGGCAGGTCTACCTACACGATGGCTGGACCTCGACGCTGCATTGTCCGAAGTGAAGCTGCTGCTACGATGAACGGCCTGTGGCAGTCGTCGTCGCCCTGAGGGATCGCAGTGGTGAGGAAACGACGATGGAGTTCTCGGAGAACGAGATCACCATCGGACGCAAACCTGACAATCACATCACGTTGCCGCGGGGCAATGTCAGCTCGCGCCACGCGCGGCTCGTCCTCAAGGACGGCAAGATGATCATCGTCGATCTGCGGAGCACCAACGGCACGTACGTCAACGGTCGCAAGATCACGAGCCCGCTGGTCATCCGCGACACCGACAAGATCTACATCGGTGACTTCGCGCTGTCGTTTCGCGTCGAAGAGCTCGACGACATCCGCGACGAGGACGACACGGTCGAGGTCGATGTCACCGAGTTGCGACTCCTCTCGAACATCGCGCAGCAGCAGGATGGCAGTCGGATGGTCTACGCGGACTGGCTCGAGGAACACGGCGACCCGGTGCGCGCCGAGTTCCTGCGACTCCAGGAGTTGATCCCGACGCTCGCCGACGGCTCGCACTTCACGGCGACGGCGAATCGGCTGCGCGAGCTCGCCGCGTACATCGAGATGGATTGGCGGCGGAAGGTCGCACGTCCGCTGATCGAGAACTGCCTCGGGATCGAGATCGCGTGTCCGAAGGAGTGGGGCTCGCTCGCGGCGACCAATCGCCAGGGCGTACGCTACTGCGGCAGCTGCAACAAGCAGGTGTTCTACTGCACGACGGTGCCGGAGGCGCGCAACCACGCGAAGGCGGGTCACTGCGTGGCGGTCGACGTCGTGGCGATTCGTAGGACGCGCGACCTCACCTCGCCGATGCCGGTGCGCATGGGCGAGATCGTGCCGTCCCACGACGAGTGATACTCTCCCCACTTGCCCCTGCCTCAGCTCTACTTCGCGTCGCCACGCGTGTTGCCCAAGGCAGAGAAGCTGCAGGGGCGCGTGGTCGTGCTGGATATCGCGTTCGCATCGACGATCGGGACCTCGATCTCGTTCGAGCAGGTGACGAAGCCGTTTCTCGACGGGCTCGGCGACCGGCTCGCGATGTGGGTCGATCACCACGATCACGATCGCCACGCCGACTTCAAACGGGACTCGCGATTTCGGTTATCGACGAAGGCCGAGCACGGCGCGTGTCCCGAGATGGTCGACGAGGAGCTGGTCCGCCAGGTCGGGCCGATCGACTGCATCTGCACGCACGTCGATCTCGACGGGCTCTACGCCGCGGCGAAGTGGATCCTCGGTGGCAAGCAGCCGTACGCCGGCGCCGACGATGATGCGCGCTGCGTCGACACGCGGCTGGGGACGCCGGGGCCGATCGCTGTACGGATCGATCGAGCGCTGCGCGCGAAGTTCCGCGACGATCAGCTCAAGCGCGCGGTGATCCAGTTCCTCGTCAACGGGATGGGCAAGGGCGCGCACGACGACGTGATCACCGACGCCGCGGCGCTGTTCGACAAGCGCGACAAGGTGACGCGCGAGCTCGCGACCAAGTTCACGATCCGAGGGCGGGTCGCCGTCATCGACACGCAGGGCTACTCGGGGCAGTTCGACAAGACCGATCTGTCCCTGCTCGGGCAGGCGAAGGCACCGGTCTCGATGGTGCGCGACAGCGGGATGCTGACGATCGCGGCGCAGTTCGGCTCGGGCTGGGACTTCGTCAAGTTGTTCGAGCTCGGCGGTGGCATGCCGACGCGCGTGACGATTCCCGAGGCCAAGCTCGACGACACGATCGCGAAGATCAACGACGCGCCGGAGCCGATTCCCACCGGTGGCGGAGACGCCGATGACTAGCGTGGCGTTGATCGCCGTGCAGCTCGAGGTCAATCCCGCGGTGTTGTCCTCGGGCGACGCATATCGCACGCACATCGCAGACATGGTCGCGTGCGCGGTGGAGGAGGCGGGCGAGGCCGACGCGACGTTGATCGTGATGCCCGAGATCTCGGGTCACCTCGCGCTGCTCGCCACCGCACCGGCGGCGGCGCGCCGATCGACCACGCTGTCGGGCGCACTCGCGGCCTCGGCGGTGCGGCGCCCACTCGACGTGCTTCGCGGCGTCGCGAGCATGCGGACCCTCGCCCCCAAGCACGCGGTGCTCGGAGCCCTCGCGCCCGACGGGGAGAAGTACTGGCGCTCGGTGTTCGGTCCCCTCGCGCGGCACCACGGCGCGTGGATCGTCGCCGGCTCGCACCTGCGACTGAGCACCACCGGTGACCTGACCAACGCGTCGCTGACGTTCGCGCCGAGTGGGGTCTGTGTCGCAACCACCGACAAGATCAACCTCGTGCCCGGGATGGAGGACGGCGCACCGAAGGGGCTCGGGCTCGCGCGCGGCGCCAGCGACAAGCTGCCGATCGTCGAGACGCCCGTCGGCAAGCTCGCGACGCTGATCTGCTACGACGCCTTCTCGTGCGCACACACCACGCTCGAGCGGTTCACCCCGATGGGCGAGCGCCTCGCGGCTCGCGGCGGTGTCACGTTCGTCGCGAACCCAGCGGCGAACCCGTGGAAGTGGGAGGGTCCGTGGCCGCCCGAATCGTCGGCGAGCTTCACCGATCCGGCGAGCCGGCACGCGACGCGGTCGGAGCAGTGGCGGATCGAAGGCATGCCCGGTTCGCTCGCGGCGACGAAGTTCGCCAGGTTCGGAGTCACCGCCCACCTGGTAGGCAAGGTGCTGGACCTACGGTTCGAGGGCCAGTCGGAGATCCTCGACGGTGATCGTGTACTCGCGCGTGCCGCGCAGTGCGACCGCGGCGGTCACGTGACGGCGATCGTTCGTGTTACTGGTGGATCATGAGCGGAATCGATCGCGTCGCCGACGAGCTGCTCGAGCTCTACCTCGATCCCGAAGCGCGCGAGATGCAGCATATCGGGAGCTACGAGCTGCCGAACCTCGAGCAGGTCGAGCGCGTGATCGACGAGTGCCGCGCGCTGCTGTTCCCAGGCTACGCGGGCCCCGATTTTACGGGCACGCGTCCTGCGCTCCGCGAGTCGCTGCGCCAGCGCGTCAGCGAGCTGCGGGTCCACCTCCAACGGCAGATCTATCGCGCGCACTTTCACAAGGAGCAACAATCGCTCGCGCGCACCGAGCTGGTCGAGTGCCGCGAGTGTGCGACTACCGCCGACCAGGTCACCGACGCGTTCCTCGCGCGGCTGCCCGAGTTACGCCGGCAGGTCCGGCTCGATCTGCGCGCGGCGTACGAGGGCGACCCGGCCGCGAGCGGCGTGGACGAGATCCTCGCATGCTACCCGGGCATGTACGCGATCACGGTGTACCGGCTCGCGCACGCGCTGCTCCGCGAGGGAGCAAAGGTGATCCCTCGGATGATGACGGAGGTCGCGCACCGGCTGACGGGCATCGACATCCACCCGGGAGCCGAGATCGGCGGTTCGTTCTTCATCGACCATGGCACTGGCGTGGTGATCGGGGAAACCACCCTGATCGGCGAGCGGGTCAGGATCTACCAGGGAGTCACCCTGGGCGCGCTGAGCGTGCCCCAAGGCGAGAGTCGGCCCGCCCTGGGGGCACGGCGGCACCCGACGATCGAGGATGAGGTCGTGATCTATGCCAATGCGACCATCCTCGGTGGCGAGACCATCATCGGGAAGGCCTCGGTGATCGGTGGCAACGCCTTCGTGACGAGGAGCGTCGCGGCGGGGTCGCGCGTGTTGGGTACGCAACGACCCTAGCCAAACCCAATGGGGCTAGGGCCCCAGACTCCGAAACCGTGTAGAATTTAGCCCGTTTCGATGGATGAGCGGAGATGAGCGAGGAGTCGGCGCGCCCACGCAGCGCGACTCGTCTGCGTGCAGAAGCACCTCCGGGATTGACCCCCGGAGAGGAGTCGAAGCACCGGATCGGTCGCTACGAGATCATCAAGACGCTCGGCAAGGGCGCGATGGGCGTGGTCTACAAGGCGCGCGACCCGCTGCTCGATCGCGTGGTCGCGGTCAAGACGATCAGCTCGCCGCAGGGGCAAGGCCGACGCGTGCGCTCGGCGTTCCTCGAGCGGTTCCAGCGCGAGGCCAAGGCTGCCGCGAAGATGCAGCATCCGGCGATCGTCACGATCTTCGACGTCGGCGTCGACGAGGAGTCGGGGGCGCCGTTCATGGTGCTCGAGTACCTGCCGGGCGAGACGCTGGCGGATCGCCTCGATCGCGTCCGGTTGCCGCTCGCGCGCTGCGTGCAGGTCACGCTCGATCTCGCGAGCGCGCTGTCGTTCGCGCATCGCCAGCGGATCGTCCATCGCGACGTCAAGCCGGCGAACGTACTGCACGCTGGCGACAACCGCTGGAAGCTGGCCGACTTCGGCATCGCGCGCATGCCGGATTCTGATCTGACCCAGGTAGGCATCTTCATGGGCACGCCGGGGTACTCGCCGCCCGAGGCGATCCGCGAGGGTCGCTACACCCCACAGGCCGACGTGTTCGCGTGGGGGGCGGTGTTCTACGAGCTGCTGTCGGGCCGCATCCCGTACGAGGGGCCGGATACCAAGACGACGAATAGCTACGTGGTGAAGGGCGATGCGCCGCCACCCACGCGCCACGATCCGTCGATCCCGGGGCCGCTGTCCGACGTCGTGATGAACGCGTTGCAGCCGAGCGATCGGCAGCGCTTCAAGGATGCCTCGGAGGCCGAGCAGTCGCTGCGCGAGGCGTGGGACCGCTGCCTGACACAGGGCCTCGTCCATCCTGCGGTGCTCGCGATGGAAGAGACCTCGCACGACAAGGCGCCGGTGCGGATGCACGAGGCGCGCGTCCGGCACGCGCCACCGCCGAAACCGTTCGGCGATACCAACGAGGTCACCACGATCGACACGGCTCCCAAATCGTTCGGGGCTCCGGGGCCAAGCCCCTTCGTCATCGAGAGCAGCAAGGGCGTGCGTGGCGGTGACGACGATCCGACGCGGCTGATGGTCCGCGACGATCAGAAGCCACACAAGCCGATCACCGTTCCCGGCGTCGGCGGCAAGCCGTCGATGCCCGAGCGGGTCGAGCACAAGGCTGTGCTGGCGGAGAAGCAGGCGCGGGGCCCGGATCTGACGACGCCCGACGAGCCGCGCTTCGGATCGAACGTCGCGAACCGCAAGTCGTCGTCGAAGGCGGTCTGGTTCGGGATCGCCGCGATCCTCGTGATCGCAGCTGCGGTCGCGGTGCTCTATTTCGCCGGCATCATCCAGTAAGGCGCGGATCACGTCCGTGCGAGAGCGGCGGCGGCTGCGATCGCTCCGACCGCGATCGCGACGCGTGGCCGGCGATCTGCGCACCCCAGTGCTCGCCCCGAGGTTGAGGTGAGGGGAAGGTAACTTCGCGTGATTGCAAAGTCGGACATCACAGCAGATCGGCGACCGATTCGGCACAGCCGCGGCAGATCGTGAACCCGGCGCCGCCGTGGCCGTAGTTGTGAATCACGTGCGGATGTTCCGGGTCGCGTTCGAGGCGGACTGCGGGACGAGACGGGCGCAGGCCGGCGCGCACGCGCTTGACGGGACCGACCGAGAGGCCGAGCGCACGCGCTTGGGCGAGGATGCGAGCGGTGATCGCGGGATCCGGATCGGGTGGCGCACCGGGCGGCCACGGTAGCGTGCAGCCACCGAGAACAAGCTCGTCGCGGCGCGGGATGGCGTAGAACAGCGCGTCGGGATCGCGGTCGTCGGTGATCGTGACGCCGGCGTCGTAGGAGCCGAGCTCGGTGATCACGATCTGGCCGAACAGCGGCAGCATCGCGTCATCTCCAAGCAGCTCGCGTGCACCGAGGCCGGTGCAGTTGATCACGAGATCGCCGGACTCGGTGGTCAGGTCGGTGACCACGCGTTGTTCGATCGGCTCGCGCAGCTGCGAGGTCAGCCACGGCAGGAAGCGTGCGGGCTCGACGCGCGGTGCGGTGAACCGCCACGCGCTCGCTTCATCGGTGGCCGGCGCGGGCGCGCGCTGGACGGGAATCGCGGCGGTCCAGTACGGAGGATCCGCGCTGTCGGTGATCTCGTAGCCGATCACGAGATCGACGCCGGCCTCGCGCGAGGCCACGAGGGTCTCGAGCCAGTCACGTGTGCGCGCGGCCCAGCCGACCACGAGCTCCGGCGGACCGACGTGATACGGAAACCACACCGCAGCGGCGACCGCGGACGTGGTGGCGTCGCCCGTGGCGGCCGCGACCACGCGCACGTGATGACCACGCTCCTCGAGCACGATCGCCGTCGTCAGCCCGCTGACCCCGGCACCGACGACGGTGATGTTCACCTCCACATGTTACCGTGGCGCGTGGAGCCGCTGGTGATCGCGATGCTCGCTGTCACGGCGTTCCTCGCCGGTACGGTGGATGCGATCGCCGGTGGCGGCGGGCTGATCACGCTGCCCGCGCTCCTCACCGCCGGGCTGCCACCGCATCTCGCGCTCGGCACCAACAAGGGCCAGAGCGTGTGGGGCTCGGCGGCCGCGCTGGTGACGTTCTGGCGTGCCGGGCAGGTCGATCAGAAGCAGGCGAAGCTCACGTTTCCGCTAGGACTGGTCGGCTCTGCGATCGGGGCCGCGCTGGTGAGTGGCATCGACAAGGACGCGCTGCGCCCGATCGTGATCGTGATGCTGATCGGCGCCGCCGTGCTGCTGGTGATCAAGAAGCCGCCGGGCACGGGGGAGCTCGCTCGGAACTATCTCTCGATCGCGGCGGCCCTCGCCCTGGCGATCGGCTTCTACGATGGCTTCTTCGGGCCGGGGACCGGGACGTTCTTGATCGTCGGGTTCGTGACGCTGTGTGGCCGGCCGATGACCAACGCCACCGCCGACGCTAAGGTGGTCAACTTCGCCTCCAACCTCGCGGCAGTCGGCGTGTTTGTCATCGAGGACTCGATCAGCTGGTCGGTCGCGCTGCCGATGGCCGGTGGCCAGCTGCTCGGTGGAATGCTCGGGGCGCGGATGGCGATCAAGGGCGGCACCAAGCTGATCCGGATCGCGGTGCTCGTCGTCTCGGGCGCACTCGTGGCGAAGCTCGTGTTCGATCTCGTCGCCGGGTAAGCCTGGGGTTCTGGCCGAAGTTGACGCTGGCCACGGAGTCTCGAGGTTCTGTAAGAAGGACGGACGTGCGACGACAAGCAGTCAGGTACGCGATCCACCACCCGGTGGAGATCGCGGTGGGGATGGAGAGGCATCACGTGCACTCGCAGGATCTGTCGCGCACCGGGATGCTGTTCGGCATCGAGCGCCCGATCGCCGTCGGCACCGCCGTGAAGCTCGCGATGATCGGGATCGATCGCAGGAGGCTCTTCACGAGAGCCACCGTGGTGCGTGGCGACGACCATGGTCTCGCCGTCTGCCTTCGCCCGCCCTGCGAGCCCGCCGACGAGATGTTCGGGATCGGGATCGAGCAACTGGTGCGCCGGTGGACGGCCGCGCAGCTGACGCGACCCGCCAACGTGCCCGCCGCACTCGCCGGCGATCTTCAGATCCTCGGGCTCGCGCCGGTGCTGACGATGCTCGAACACGAGCGCCAGAGCGGTCGCCTCATGTTGATCGGCGAGCACGTCCTGTGGATCGACGTCTCCGAGGGCCGCATCGTCGACGCCGGGATGGCCGATGTCGTGATCAACGCACACGCCGCCGTGATGATGGCGCTCGACGAGAAGCGCGGTCGCTTCGAGTTCATCCCGTGCGAGCCCGAGAGCACGCTGAGCCTGATGCCGATCACGCACCTGCTCCTCGAGCACGCGCGGCGCTCCGACGAGAGCGGCAAGTTCCACGCGATCAGCGCGTGACGAGGTGGCGCACGTCGATCGAGCGGAAGCCAGTGCTACTCGCGACGCAGGCGACCTCGAACGAATCGTCGACCTCGTACTCGCCGCCGATGAACGCGTAGCACGCGTCGGGCTCGGGTCGGCCGTTGCACCAGCACGTGCTGATCGACGATGACGATCGCGCGAACACTCGGGCGAACGACGTTGCGTGCCGCGACTGCGCGAAAGAACGCGTCCTGACGGGACATCGACTAACGTTTGGCAGCGCGCAGGTTCCGGACCAGCGCGGCCTGACCGTCGGCGTGGTAGCTCGACCGCACTAGCGGTCCCGAGACCACGTGCGTGATGCCGGTGGCGAGCGCGAACTGCTCGAGCTCCGCGAACTCCGTCGGGTGGACGTAGCGCTCGATCGCGAGGTGCTGCTTGCTCGGTGACAGGTACTGCCCGAGCGTGAGGATGTCGACGCCGAGCCCCGCGAGCTCGGTGATCACCGCCTCGACCTCTTCGCGCGTCTCGCCGAGGCCGAGCATCAAGCCCGTCTTGGTGACGGCGTCCCGCTTGCGGGCGTGCTCGAGGATCTTGTAGCTGCGCGGATAGCTCGCCTGGACGCGGACCTGCTTCGACAGCCGCGGCACGGTCTCGAGGTTGTGCGCGAACACGTCGGGATCGGCGTCGAGCACGATGTCGACGTGCTCGGTCTTGCCCTTGAAGTCGCCGGCGAGGATCTCGAGCGTCATCGACGGGCACGCCTGCTTGACGCGCGTGATCGTCTCCGCCCAGTGTGCCGCGCCGAAGTCTGCGAGGTCATCGCGATCGACGCACGTGATCACGGTGTGCTCGAGAGAGAGCCGCCCGAGCATCTCGGCGACGCGGCGCGGCTCGTCTGGATCCGGCGGCAGCGGTCGACCGGTGGTGACATCGCAGAACCGGCAGCTGCGGGTGCAGATGTCGCCAAGGATCATGATCGTCAGCGCACGGCGCGTCCAGCACTCGCCGATGTTCGGGCAGCTCGCCGATTCACAGACGGTGTTGAGCTGCAGCTCCTTCACCATCGCGCGGAGCTCGAAGTACGCCGGCTTGCTCGGCAGCGTGGCGCGGATCCACTCGGGGTGACGGCGGCGCACCGGGGTGGGCTCCGACTGACCCACCACCGGCAGATGCACGCGATCCGAGGACATGTGGCGTAGATACCTCGGAATCTTGCGAAGTCACAGCCGATCGAGGATCTGTACCGGTGCAGCAGCCCGCGCGCGATGGGCACACGCTCGCGGATCGGAAGTCGAGCCGGCGAGTTACGCGCTGAACACGAACGGTACGTCCTCCTCGATCTCGCCGATCTGCTCGACAGTGACGCCGACGAATCTCCGGACGGCGCCCACCTCGATCTGCTCTGTCGCCACCGATCCGCGATAGTCGTGGGTGAACAGGCCCACCCACGGCGCCAGACGCTCTTCGAGGATCCGGGAGACGAAGGTCATCCACGCCGTGGCACTTGCGGGGACCCCGCCGTGGCGCGCGTCGTATGCGAGCTCGCGCTTCTGCTGGGTAGTGTTGCGCTGTTCGAGCCAGCGACGGATCTTGGCCTCGCTCCAGCCCTCCGCACGCAGCTTCCGAAGCTCGCGTTCGCTCGGTCCTGCGTCGGTGGGACGCGCGGCCTGGCCGAGCCCCGAGCCACAATCGCAGTCCGTGCTCTTCACGAACGACCGCGCGTCACGACTGAAGGCCGCCTCGATCGCCGCGTTGCCCTGCGGCATGAAGGCCCGGTGCAGCACCTCCGTCGCGACCACGTTGACCTCGTCGAGATCAGCGGAGGCGGGCAGGACCAAGGTGTTGAAGGTGCACACGCGCGATCAGAGATCGATCGCGTGTCCGAGCGCCGCTTCCGTCGCACCCTTGATCGTCTCGGCGAACGTCGGGTGCGCGTGGATCGTGTAGACCAGCGACTCGGCGTTGACCTCGGTGGTCTTCGCGAGCGTCAGCTCCGCGATCAGGTCGGTGACCGCCGGGCCGATCATGTGGGCACCGACGAGCGCACCGGTCTCGGCGTGCCACAGCGTCTTGACGAAGCCGGTCGTGTCACCGGCCGCACGCGCCTTCGCGAGCGCGGTGAACGGGAACTTGCCGACCTTGACCGGGATGCCGGCGGCCTTCGCCTTCTCCTCGGTGAGCCCCACCGACGCGATCTCCGGAGAGCAGTAGGTGCACGCGGGGATGGCGTCGTAGCGCACCGGCTCGGCGTGGACCTCCGCGATCTTCTCGGCGACGAACACGCCTTCGGCAGACGCGACGTGCGCGAGGCCGCGACCGATCACGTCGCCGATCGCGTACAGACCCTCGCCGCACTTGTTGTCCTTGTCGACCTTGATCCAGCCGCGCTCGATCACCACGCCGTGCGCTTCGAGCCCGAGGTTCTCGGTGTTCGCGGCGATGCCGACGGCGACGAGCAGGATCTCGGCTTCGAGGTTCTTCTGGGCAGCGGCGGTGTCCCTCGAAGGTTCACCCGGCGCGCCGTTGGGCTCGATGGTGATCGCGACCTTGTCACCCTTGTTCGTCGCGGCGGTCAGCTTGTGCTCGACGAGCGACTTGATGCCGCGCTTGTCGAACGCGCGCGTCAGCTCCTTCGAGATCTCCGGATCCTCGTTGGGCACGAGGCGCGGCATGAACTCGACGATCGTGACCTCGGTGCCGAGCGCGCGATAGAACGACGCGAACTCGACGCCGATCGCGCCGGCGCCGAGCACCACCATCGACTTCGGCTGCTCGGGCAGCGTCATCGCGCGGCGATACTCGATGATGCGCTTGTCGTCGAGCGTGATCCCCGGTAGCGACCTGGCTCGTGCACCGGTTGCGATGATGATGTTCTTGCTCTCGACGGTCGACGACGTGCCGTCCTTGTCGACGCTGATCTGATGCGGCTTCCAGGCACCGGCGCGCGGCAGCAGCTTCGCCGTGCCCACGATCAGATCGATCTTGTTCTTCTTGAGGAGGAACGCGACGCCCTTGCTGACCTTGTCGGCGATGCCGCGGCTGCGCTGGATGATCGCGGCGAAGTCCGGCTTGATCTCGCCGACGGTGATCCCGAAGTCCTTCGCGTGATGCATCGTCTCGAGCACCTCGGCGGTGCGGAGGAGGGCCTTGGTGGGGATGCAGCCCCAATTGAGGCAGATGCCGCCGAGCTCTGCGCGCTCGATGCACGCGGTCTTGAGGCCGAGTTGGGCGCAGCGGATCGCGGCGACGTACCCGCCGGGGCCACTGCCGATCACGACGACGTCGTAGACCGTGCTCATAGCGCGAGCGACTCCGGCTTCTCGATCAGCTCGGCGAATGCCTGCAGCCACTTCGCGCCGAGCGCACCGTCGATCACGCGGTGATCGCACGACATCGACACGGTCATCCGCTTGCCGGCGACCACGGCGCCCTCCTTGACGACGGGCGCATCCATCACGGCACCGACGGCGAGGATGCCCGCCTCGGGAGGATTCAGGATCGCCGTGAACCGCTCGATCCCGAACATGCCGAGGTTCGAGATCGTGAATGTCGAGCCCGTGATCTCGTGACCCTTGAGGCCCTTGTGCTTCGCGCGCTCGGCGAGGTCGCGGACCTCCGCGGCGATCGAGCCGATGCCCTTCTGATCCGCGTTGCGAATCACCGGCGTGACGAGGCCATCCTCGATCGCGACGGCGATGCCGATGTGGACCTGGTGGAACTTCCGGATCGCTTCACCGACCCAGGCCGCGTTGCAGTCGGGCACGCGACGGAGGGCGAGGGCGGCCGCCTTGACCACGAGGTCGTTGACGCTGATCTTGCCCTTGTCGCCGAGCAGGTCGTTCAGGCGTCCGCGAAACGCGAGCAGAGGTGCGGCATCGATCTGACGCTGCAGATAGAAGTGCGGGATATCGCGCTTCGCCTCGGTGAGGCGCGCGGCGATCCGCTTGCGCATGTTCGACGCCGTCACATCGGTGTACTCGGCATCGGTATCCGGCAGCATCTGCTTGGGCGTGCGGATCGCGATCGCCTGCGTGGTGCGGGCGTCGATGTCGTCCTCGTCGGGCACCTGCTTCGCGGCAGGTGCGTCGACGATGGGACCGCCGTCCGACGCTGCCTTGACATCGCGCTCGACGATGCGGCCACCGGGACCGGTGCCCGTCACGTTGCGTAGATCGATCCCGAGCTCGATCGCCAACGACTTCGCGAGCGGCGACGCCAGGACGCGGCCACCTGCGGTCGCGGCATGCTGGACCGGCTTCGCGGACGCGGGCTTCTCGGTCGGTGGTTGCGTCACCGCGGCCGGTTTCTGGATCGGTTGCGACGCCGGCTTGCCATCCGTCGCGGCGACAGGCGGCGGCTTCGTGGTGGGTGCCGTGCGCTCGGCCTTCGGCGCGGGACTCGGTGCCGCCGGTGCCGCCGGTGCCGACGCCTGCGCGACGAGCGCCGACACATCCTCGCCGGCCTTGCCGAGGATCATCACGGGCGCCCCGAGCTTCACCGTGTCGCCCTCCTTGACGAGGAACTTCAGGAGGACGCCTTCGTCCTCGATGTTGAAGTCCATGTTCGCCTTGTCGGTCTCGACCTCGGCGATCAGATCACCCGGCGACACCTTGTCGCCTTCCTTCTTGGTCCAGCGGACGAGGACACCTTCTTCCATCGTCGGGGACAGCTTCGGCAGGCCAATGATCTGAGCCATAGAGTTACTCCAGCCCTTCTTATTCGAGATAGAGGGCGCGCTTGACCGCGGCCACGACGTCTTTGATCTGCGGTTGGACCTCATCCTCGAGGTTCTTCGCGTAGGGCATCGGCACGTCATCGCTGGTGACGCGATCGACCGGTGCATCGAGGTAATCCATGCAGAGCTTCTGCACCTGATACGCGACCTCGGCACCGAAGCCTGCGACTGGCCAGCCGACCTCGACGATCACCGCGCGACCGGTCTTCTTCACCGAGTCGGCGACGGTATCGATATCGAGCGGACGCAGCGTGCGGAGATCGACGACCTCGCACTCGATGCCCTCTTCCGCGAGCACCTTCGCGGCGTCCATGCACGTCCACACCATCTTCGACCACGCGATCAGCGTGATGTCCTTGCCCTCGCGCTTGATGTCGGACTTGCCGATCGGGATCGTGTAATCGCCGTCGGGGACTTCCCACGTGGTGTTGTAGAGCGTCTCGCCCTCGATGAAGACGACCGGGTTGTCGTCGCGGATCGCGGTCTTCAGCAGACCCTTCGCGTCGTACGCCGTCGACGGCATCACGACCTTCAAGCCCGGCACGTGGGCATAGAAGCTCTCGAACGACTGGCTGTGCTGCGAGGACACTTGCACTGCGGGACCGCCCGGACCGCGGAACACGATCGGGATGTGGTACTGGCCGCCGCTCATTTGATAGAGCTTCGCGGCGTTGTTGATGATCTGATCGATCGCGACGAGCGAGAAGTTCCAGGTCATGAACTCGATGATCGGCCGCAGCCCGACCATCGCGGCACCGATGCCGATGCCGGCGAAGCCCATCTCGGCGATCGGCGCGTCGATCACGCGGCGCTCGCTGAACCGTTGCAGCAGGCCCTGGGTGACCTTGTACGCGCCGTTGTAGTACCCGACCTCTTCACCCATGATGAAGATGTTCGGATCGCGATCCATCTCCTCGCTCATCGCCTGATTGAGCGCCTCGCGATAACTGATGATGGCCATGACTACTTGGCCTCCCTCTTCTCGGGCGAGCCCTCGTCAGGCTTGGTGACGTATTTCTTGTACTCGTCGGCGGGTGGCGAGTCTTCGGCGAACTTCACCGCGTCCTCGATCTCCGCCTTGACGTCGGCCTCGAGCGCCTCGAGATCCTTCTCCGGGAAGCCGACCTCGAGCAGGCGCGCACGCGAGCGGTTGAGCGGATCGCGACGCTTCCACTCCTCGACCTCGTCCTTGGTGCGGTAGAGCCCCGGATCCGACATCGAGTGACCGCGGAAGCGATAGGTGACGACCTCGACGAGCGTGGGCTCGCCCGTGGTGCGTGCGCGCTCGACGGCCTCGGCCAGCCGGCGCTTCACCTTGATCACGTCATCGCCATCGAACCGATCGCGCGCCATCCCGTGCGCCAGCGCGCGGAGCGAGACGTCCTCGACGGCGAGCGACCGATAGAGCGGCGTGCCCATCGAGTACTGGTTGTTCTCGCAGATCAGCACGACGGGCAGCTTCCACAGCGCCGCGAGCGACAACCCCTCGGCGAAGCCGCCGATCGTGGAGGCGCCCTCGCCGAAGAAGCACTGGGTGACGCGCTTGTCGCCGCGATACTTCGACGCCATCGCCGCGCCTGCCGCGATCGGCACGTGACCACCGACGATGCCGTACCCGCCGAGGAAGTTCTTCGTCTTGTCGAAGATGTGCATCGAGCCGCCGAGGCCCTTCACGCATCCGGTCTTCTTGCCGTAGAGCTCGGCGAGGATCGACCGCGCCGACACGCCCTTGGCGTACGCGTGGCCGTGCTCGCGGTAGGTGGCGACGACGTAATCGTCGGCCTCCAGCGCGGCGATCGCGCCGACACACACGGCCTCCTGCCCGATGATGAGGTGGAGGAAGCCGCCGATCTTGCCTTGCGAGTACGCTTTGGCAGACGCCTCCTCCATCCGGCGGATCGCGAGCATCTGCCGGTACAGCGGGGCGAGCTCCTCGGGGGTGGTGTCGACCGGGGTGTCATCCACCGGTTCGATGCGTTTGGTGTCGGGGGTGCTGATCGATGCGGTCGCCACGTCGGGGTGACCTTAACCGATGGGTTCCACTGAGGAAACCGCATGCGGCTTCTATCGGGAACCCTAGAACTGCAGATTCAGAAGGGCCGTGCCCTCGGCGTCGAACGACGATCGATCCGACAACCCACTGCCTTCGATCCCGAGCTCGACGGATCGGTACCGCACGGGCAGCTTGTCGATCGTGAACAGGCCGGTCTCGCACGGCACCGGGGCGAAGCCGAAGTCGTCCTCGAAGTTGTTGGACAGGAACTGGATGCGTAGATCCAGGTTGCCGCCACACGTCCCGACGCCCGCGGGCTCGCCGTTGATCGTCCACTCGGCGCGCACCATCCGCACTTCGGCTGGCAACACGCATAGGTGATCGCCACGTGCGCATATAGTGCCGTCATCGCACTCGACGTCCTCGTCGCACACGCCTTCCGACTGACGAGGACAACCAGCGAGGAGCACGAGCAGGAGCGCGGGGCGTACCCCGAGGGCAGTGGCTCGCCTGTCAGCTCGCTGGCTCATGCTCACGAGCCTAGCACCTCACTCGACGTAGATCGGGCTCGCATAGATCCACGGGAGCTCGACCTCGGCCAGGGAGGTGCCGAGATCGTGAAGATACGGACCCAGGTGGTGCGGGACGATCGTGACCTCGACGCGGTACGCACCGACGGCAGCGAGGGGAACCTCGAGCGTGGCATCGCTACCAGCCCCGACCTCGGTGACGCTTCCACCTGGCGCGACATGGATCACGCGCGCGTGAATGATCGGCACGGGGAGCGAGGGATCGAGGGCGTAGACGGTGGGGAGCGTCACCGTCAGCGTGCTGCCGACCGCGGCGGTGCCACCCATCTCGACATCGTCGGTCGAACCTGGTTCGACCTCCGCATGGACATCGAACCCCACCGGGCTGCCGAGGATCTCGAAGGCGGTGTACATGCGGCCGCCAGCGAGGGCGGCTTGCACGGCGGTGGGATCCTCGGGATCGGTGACGAGCGCGTGGTTCGAGAACCAGCGCATCACGCGACGATACGAATCACCGCGCTCGCCGTCCGCGAAGGCGACGGGGATCGCGTTCTGGTGGGCGTCGCTACCGTTCGACACGGCGATCTTGCGACCCTCCCCGAGCAGCGTCTGCCACTTGTCGATCGCCGGGAGGTTCGGCGTCAGGAACGCGAGCATCGCGAGGTCGGGTTCGGGATGGCCAGGGTTGGTGTCGGCGAACTCGGCAGCCTCGGTGAGCGCGGCGCCGGCCGGCAGTCCGAGGAAGTCTTTGCGAATGTCGGGATCGATGTTGGCGTGGAGGTTGTAAACCTCGAGGCCGTCGATCGAGGCGGCGCGCAGCAGCTCGAGCGTCTTGCTCTCGGTGTGCGCGATCCACGACAGGCCGCCGGCATCGTGGAACGCCGCACCCGCGCTGCCGGTCTCGTCGTTGTAGATCGCGTGGCGCTCGGCGATCGTCCCGGTGACGTGGCGGTCGAGCATGATCGGCATCAGCTCGTTCTCGCCGCCGATCGTGAACGTCACGACGTGGCCATCGCTGCACGTCATTTGCGATGCGACCTGCGCGCCCTCGACCATCACGGCCTTGTCGTCACCGCGCATCGAGAACAGCGTGGTGAAATCTTCGTCGGCCATCGTGTCGTCGTGGTCGGTGAGCGCCGCGAAATCGACGTGCGTGGTGCACAACGCCGCGCGGAGATCGAGCAGGCACGGCTCGTTGGGGATGCCGTCGTCGTCCCGCGGGTTGCCGTCACAGGCATCGTGCGAGTACGGCGAATGAAGGTGGATGATGCCGCGGGCGGGAACGAGCCCTCGCGCGTTGTCACCCAGCGCTCGCGCCACTGGCAGCGTGGGATCCCACGCGGGGAGCTCGAGGGGCGCGGGGGGGGGGGGGGGGGCG
>JBBQJJ010000026.1:0-36667 GCA_038325805.1 Haliangiales bacterium | reverse complement strand
TATCGCCGTCGACCACGGTCGTGCAATTGATCTGCGGATCGGTGAACTGATCGGTCGCGACACAGCCGAGGAAGTCCGTCAGACACGTGCCGCTGATCGCGCACTCGGCATCCTTGATCACGCGGCACGAGGGATCGTCCGAGCACGAGGCTTCGTCGAGGGATTCGCACGCGCTGAAGCAGAAGCCCCAGGTCGGCGGCGGAGCGAGGGCGGTCTCGGGACACGGCCCGCACTCCGGGTTACAGGTACCGCCACCGCCGATGGCCTGGCAGCTCAAGGTCACCGGGTTGCGCTGCGGTGCGATTGGCGACGTTCGTGGTCCAGGTGCCGTCGGCTGATCCTCGCTCGGAGGCAGCAGGCAGTCGTCGTCGCCACCCTTGCCATGGTCGTCAAAGACCAAGAAACAACCCGGCAGGGTCAGGGCTACGAGGATCACGGCGAGTAGGCGATGCATAGGTTCCGCTTGCTACAGCAAGAGCTGCGCCTGCACCGCATGCGTCGAACTCCCCGGAATGCCGATGCACCGGCTCAGATTTCCGTCGGGATTCGGGCGAGCGGCGTCTCAGAGCACTTTGAGGCTACGCGACCGCTTTGCCGTCGGCGTGACCTGCTTGATCCGTGCGTTCGCGACCGCCGTGCTCGGATCGAGGAGGTCCCGGCGATCGCGCTCGAACGCCTCGAGCTCCGGTCGTCCGACCATCCGCGACGCGATCACGGAGAACAGCGCCGAGGCTTCCTCGACGAAGCCAGCCTTCACCGCGAGCCGCGCGACCAGGTAGGCAGCATCCGCGAACCCGGGCTGGAGCGAGAGCGCCGCGAGGCCGCCCTCGAGACAGCGACCCGTGATCTCGCGATGCTCGCCGACCGCGGCCTTGACCTCGAGGGCCGAGAGTTGCGCGTCGCCACCACCGGTCAACCACGCTGCACCACCGCGCCCGCGACCGAGCGTGACCACCGCGACATCCGCCGCGGTCACCAGCGGAGGCACCGCCTCGACGGAGCCGACCCCGTGCTCGAACTTGAGGTGCTCCGCGCGCGCCGCGACGTACTTCGCGAGCGCACGAGCGCCATTGCCTTCCAGCTTGCCGACCTGCTGGAGCTGATCGAGCGCCGCGATCGGTTGCCCGCTCGCGCACAACGCCCACGCGAGCCAGACCCGCCCCGGCGGACTCGGCGCTGCCAGCGCGAGCTCGGCGAGCTCGAGAGCACGCCGCGGTTCACGCGAGATCAGCGCGGCTTCGATCGCCGCCGCAGCTTCGGGCGCGTCGGTCGCCAAGGCTGGCTGCCACGGCGGCACCGCCTTCTCGAACGCCTTGGTCACCGCACGGATTCGCGGTGCGAGATCATGGGCGACGATCACGGCGACCGCGCGTTTCCCGCGATGCCGGAGATAGCCGATCACGACCGCGGTGAGCACCGCGATCGCGAGGGCAATGACAAACCAGAGCACGCCCGGATCAGCGCATCGACGTGCGGTCCGCGGGCGACAGCTCGATCGGTGATGCCTGTCCCGGCATCGGCGGCGCCTTCGGCTGCACCGGCTGCGCGGTCTTCACGTCCGGCTCGTCGGGGCACACCGCCTTGCGGAGGTTCGGCCCGAGCCACGCGCCCGGCTTGCACGGCTTGCGCGAAGGCTTCGCGCTGCCACCGAACGGCTGGCAACCGCCGCCGTCGAAGTAGCCGAGCTCGCCGATGCCACTCGGGTTCGTCGAGTTGTCGCTGCTGACCTCGCAGACCTGGACGTCGTGCATCGCCTTCATCACCGGGAACGAGATCACGCCGGAGCCCGGCATGAACGAGTCGCGATACCGGCGACCGCTGAGGAAGCCGAGCTGCTCGAACAGGATCGGGCGGATCATGCGGCGGCCGCTCGTGTTGAGCAGCGCGGGCATGCGGAAGAACGGAGCGCCGCTCGGATCCGCCGCGTCGAACGTGTTGGTCGCGGGGTTGAAGCTCGGATCTCGACTCGACCGCGTCGCGTCGTACATCTCGACCTCGAGGAGGCAGTCCTGCGCCTGCGGGTTCGGGAAGCAGCGCTCGAGCTTGCTCTTCTTGTTGTCGAGCTTGATGCCGACCAGGTCACCCGTGGACTCGAGCACGAGCAACCAGCGCTGACCCGGCATCTGCGAGATGATGATGTCCGCCGGCTGCACGGCGTTGCCAGGCGAGAGATTGACGGGTGCCTTCGGAGCGCCGATCGTCTTCGCGTCGACGTCGAGTACGGCGTTGTCGGTGACGACGTACGCATGGCCTTCGCCGACCGCGACGCTGCGTGCGGGCGACGTGCCTGCGACGAACTGCGGCGCGCCAGGGGGGCGCACCGGGCTCGCCGGATCCGAGAGGTCGAGGATCGTCAGACCCTGCTGGGTCGCGACGAACATCGAGAAGCCGGCGATCTGGATCTCGTTGACCTGGGCGCCGACGTTGACGCCGCCACGCGACGTGATCTGCGCGGCGTTCGTCGTCGAGATGTCGAACGTCTGGATCCCGCCCTCGGTGGTGCCGACGAACAGCAGGTCGCCATCGACGTAGATCTCGTTGGCCGTGCCCTGCACCGCAGTGCAGCCTCGGACGGTCGCGCTGAACGGACCGGCGAGCAACGCGGCGTCCTGCATCTCGACGACGCAGACCCCATTGGCGCCCGCGGCGATGTAGACGAACGGGTCACTGACGTCGTTCGGCAGCCGCGCCATCGCGCGACCGACCGCGCCGCCCGGCAGCGTCAACACCTGCACGAGGTTCGTGTTACCGAGCGCCGGACGCGCCGCGCTCGGGTGTGCGCGCGCGCTGACGTCGGTGACCACGACCTGCCCGTTGGACAGCGCCATCAAGGTGAAGTCGCGCAGCGACGGGGCCTGGATGCCACCGAGCGGCGGCGTCGTGTTGAAGTTCTTGATCAGCACGACGTCGTTCGCGGCGGCGGCGATGCCGGTCGGCTCGACGTTCGCGAGGTGGCGATCCGAGCCGGCGCCGCCGTTGCCGGTCGGGTTCATGATCAGACCGGGGAACCGGTTCGACTGGCCGGGCACGATCTGATTGATCAGCTCGCGCTCCTGCTTGTGCTCGAACAGCTCGAGGCCGTTCTGACCCGCAGCATACGCGTAGTCGCCGAGCACCGGGATCGAGCCCGTGCCGACACCGAACGCGTAGGCCATCAGGTGCTCGTTGCGGCTCTGTCCCTGGTTGTTGACGAGCGAGTGACACATCTCGCAGCCGCGCGCCTCGTCAGGGCGCACCGTGTGCGCCATCGTCTGGTTCATCGCGACGCCCGAGGTCGCCGCGTTCATCCGACCCGAGTTGCCCTCCTTGGTCTGGAACGTCGAGAACGGCAGCTGGTCACGCAGCGAGTCGCCGTTCGCGTCGGTCACCGAGACGGCAACCTGCATCGACGAGCGGAACAGCCCGAGGCGGCCCTTCTCCGACAGCCCCGACACGCCCATCGAGAACGTCGAGCGCAGCAGACCGAGCAGCTGGAAGTTGATGTGTCCCGCGTTGTGGCGGTTGCGCAGCCAGATCTCGTTCTCGCCGGCACTCGCCGTCACCGAGCCGGTGTTGGCGTCGACCAGCTTGCGCTGCTTGTCGCCGATATCGATGTCGACATGGCAGTTGAGGCAGTTGGTGAGGAAGCCGTTGTGGCAGGTCGCGCACTCGACCTTCGCACGCACCAGCTCGGTCGAGCCCGGCTCGCCCGCGAACTCGGAACCTTCACCCGGCTCGGCGAGGTGGTACTCGGGGTCGTGCGCTTCACGGGCGTACGGGCTCGCGGCCGACGCCTCGATCGTCTGCGGCACCACCCACTCGAGGCCGGTGTTGACGCGCGAGCGCTGGATCACCTGACCGTTGCGCTCCTCGAAGAACGGCTCGAGGTTCTCGTTGACCGCGATCCGCATGTCGTTGCCGCCGTTCGGGCCCGACGTCAGGAAGTTCGTCTTCTTGTTCGCGCCGTGGCAGTCCTCGCACTCGATCTCGATCGCATCCCAGTTCGTCGAGTAGACGTTGCCGTCGCCGTGCACGTCCTGCATGAAGTGACAGTCGATGCAGTGCATGCCGCGCTCGAAGTGGACGTCCATCTGGCGCGTCGAGCCGTTGCGACCGCCGTAGACGTAGCGGACCTGGCGACCATCGATCGACTTCTCGCGTGGCAGGCGATCGATCAGGTCGAGCGTGCCGTTGCCGTTGGCGTCCTCGTTGATCGTCTCGGTGAACAGCACGTTGCCGTCGGCGTCTCTGCGCTCGAGGACGAGCGAGGTGTCGAGCTCGCCGTTGTTGTTGCAATCCTCGCTGAACTGGTTCTGCGCGCAGCCACCGGCGCCGGCGATCATGCCGCAGGCCGGAAACACCTTGCCGTCCTCGCAACCCTTGGCCGCGAGCTTCGCATCGCGCTCGCGTGCTGCCGCGATGACCGCGACACCCGCGGGCTTGATGATCTTCGGGTTCGCTGGATCGGTGAGGTCTTCACGCACCCACGAGTCGAGGATCGCGACCTTGGTGCCCTGGGGCGTGGTGAACTCGATCGCGCCGCGACGCGACAGCACGTCGCGCTGCTCTTCCTCGGCGGCGCCCTGGTACGCGTAGTTGATGCGCGTCACGAAGCCGTGGCAGAGGCCGCAGGTGTCGGTGTCGATCTTCGTCGTCAGCAGGTGGTTGTCCGAGTAGGTCTTCTGCTGCTCGCCATCCTTGACGCCGTCGTTGTTGAAGTCGACCGCGCCCTTGGCCACGCCACCGGCACGGAACACCTCGTCGGTGCCGACCGGGCGGCCGAGCAGACGTTCGCGGATCAACGAGCCATCGCCGGCGACCGAGTCATCGCGCTGACCCTGGTCGTTCGCCGGGTCGAACTCGCGGTGCTTCGTCGTCGGATCGTCGACGAGCTTGAACGTGCCGTCGTCCTGGCGGAGCTTCTGCGCGCGGCGGTTGCCCTCGTAGTTGTAGGGCGTGTGGCAGGCCGTACAGCCCGACGAGTGACCACGCCCGTACGGGTTCGAGGTCTTGACGTTCTTGATGTCGGGGAGGATCGAGGTGCCGAAGGTGAAGTTGAAGTTGTTCGTCGATGCCGGGTAGTTCAGCGGGTAGTAGGCGCGGAACGTCCGCAGGATGTTGTCGACGGGATCGGGGATGCCGACCGGCGCGAGCGCGCCGAGACCGTCGGTCCCCGGGATGATGCGGTCCTGGAGCGGCGCGAGCTCGGCATGCGGGTCGCCGTTGACCTGCTGACCGCCCCACCCTTCCCACCGCGAGTCACCGGCACCCTTGGTGTCGATCGTTTGCTTGCCCTGAAGCAGTCCCGGGTCGGCCTTGCTCGTGCCCTGCGCGATCTCGAGGGCCGGCAGGCCGGCCTGACCGCACGGTTCGATGCCCGAGGGACCGCACTCATCACCGAGGTCAGCTGCGGCCTGGCGATCTTCACTGGTCGCACGCGCCTGGAGGCACGCGCGATCGAAGAACGGCTGGCTGCGCGGATTCTTGAGGTCGGGCGGCGGCTTGATGCAATCCGGGTTGCCGTCGTAGTCGAGCGCGTAGCTGAACGCGCCGAACCGCGGATCGCGCGCCTTCATGCCGCCGTTGCTGTCACCGTCGCGCTGGGCGACGAAGCCTTGATCCCAGCTCTCGTTGCCGTAGTAGGCGCCGTTGGTGACGGCTGCCTGGTTCACCATGATGCTGCGACGGACGATGTCGATCGTCTCCTGGTGGCACGCGCCACCGCCGCCACCGTCGAACGCCGCGCGGTTACCACGACCGCAACCGATCGTCGCGACACGGAGATCACCGGGGTTCAAGAACCGCGTGTAGTTGAGATCGCGGTTGAGCTCCATGTCCATGAACTCGCCGGCGCCGTCGCCGTGCATGCCCGGCTCGAACACTTCGCCGAGATTCGACAGGGTGCCCCCGACCACGAACTCGTCGACATCGACGGTCTCGTCGATGAACCCGTCGAGGTCGTCGTCGATGCCGTTCGCGTAGAAGAACCGCGCGAGCGACGGATCCTTCTGCGTCCCGGCCTTGCCGTTGTCGGAGCCTGGGAGCACGTGCGCCGCTCCGATCAGATCGGGATCGCGGAAGCCCTTGCCACCGGGGTCGAGGCTCTTGTTCTCGAATGCCTTCTCCGGGACCGCCACCTGATCGTCACCACCGTGGCAGTCGATGCAGCGAAGCTTGTAGTTCGCATGCACGTGACCGGCGGTGAGACCGCTGTGGCAGTTGACGCAGGTGCCGTCGAACTTGAAGTCGGCTGGCTCGAGGGTTTCCTCTTTGGCAGTACAGCCAACGAGAGCAGCCATCAGCACAAAGATTGATGAAGTAATGCGCTTCATAAATTCGACGTCCTTCACAAGTCCGCGTGACACTTCGTGCAGGCTTTGGCCGGGCCGAGCTCGGTCTGACCCGCGTGACACCCACGTCCCGAACAGGCCTGATGGTGTTTCTCCATCGGGTCGGTCGGGTTGGCATGAATGATCGAGCCGCGGTGCAGATCGGCGATGCTGTTAAGAGTACGCCCGCCCCACCGCGACTTGTCCGTCACTAAGTAGTGGCACGTGACGCACTGCACGTCGGTGCCATCTTTCTTGCTGCGATGTTCCTTGGTTTCGTGCTTGAAGCAGGGAACCTTGCGCCTCTGCTTCGCGTTGTAGAGCGCGGCACCTTCGCTCTCGCACTCACGCACGCGCGATCCCGGACGCGTCTCGACGTCCTTCACCGAATCGTACTTGTCACCCAGGATGCTCTTGAGGAACGAGCGCCGCGAGCCGTCCTTGTGGCAGCTCCCGCAGTCGCTGAGCGACGGCGCCGGGCCGTCGTTCGAGTGACAGGTCAGGCACTGCGCGTGACCGGGTGCGCCCTTGATCAGCGCGAACGTCGGCTTCGCACCCTCCTCGTCGACGACGTGGCAGTCCCGGCAACCGATCTGCTTGCCGTCCTTCTTCTTCATCTGCGTGTGGCCGAAGTGGTCGACCGGCGAGCGCGCCATCTCGATGTGGTGATCGCGTTGGTTGTGCCAGGTGGCGCTGATCGTCACCACGGGCTTCTTCCACGCCCACGGGGTCTGCGGATGGCAGCCGGCGCAGAACGACTTGGTGCGTGCTGGGATGGTCTTTGCTTGCGCGTCGTTGAGGGGCGCGCCGAGGAACTCCTTGGCGTGGCAGCCCGCGTTGAGGCACGGCGCGTGACCCTGCTGCGCGGGTGCGAGCACCTTGCCCTTGTCCGTGACCGCGTGGCAGTCCTTGCACTTGCCGGCGTCCTCGGTGTCGACCTTCGCGCCGTTGGTCCGGTTGTGGTGGCACTTGTGGCTGAAGTGTACGGGGCCGCCCGCGGGATCCCATTTCCCGCACGCGTCGTCGGACGTATCGGCGCCGACGCCGAACACCCCAACGAACAGGCTGACCGCAAGCGCAGCCACCCCCAACACCAGCAGTCGTTTCACCGTAGATTACTCATCCCGAGCGAGGTTGTTAGCATTGATGTGGGGCCCGCTGCGTTCGAGAAAACCGGGGCAACACTTTCAGAAAACCCGAGCTCGATCCCGGTCCCCGTGGTCTGCGCGGTTGGAATCGGGGCGGCGTTCCCCTTGATGTGACATTTCGCGCAGTCGAAGCCGGTGGTCTTGAACGAGACCTTCCCGTTGTGGCAGCCCGCGCAGGTCTCCATCTTCGGCTTCGCCATCGTGGCAAGGCTCGTGGATTTGCCGATCTCCGCGTGGCACTCGACGCAGTTGGTGTTCTTGCGCGTACGCGAGTCGTTCGCGTGGCGCTGATGGTTGAACGTGGCTGCGACTGACCAATCGCTCGCGACCGACTTCGTCAGCGGGTCGAGCTTGTGGCACTTGCCGCACTCGTTCATCGAGTGCGCCGGAGGGCCCTTGCCGTGGCACTGCGAGCACGCCGCGTGATCCTTCGGAGGCTTGCCGCCGCCGAGCTTGTCGCCGTGGCAATCGGTGCACGCCGCGTTGGTGGTGCCGGTCTTCTGGAGGTGCGACGCGTGGCTGATGTTCTCGAAGAACTCCGGCTTCGCCGACGGAGATCGTTGGTCCTGCATGCGCGCGGCGAGCTTCTTCCACGGCACCGGCGAGTCCTCGTGACAGACGAAGCAGATCTTCGTGGTGCGGCTGAGGAACTCGTTCTGGTGACACGACGGGTTCGAGCACGGCGTGTGATCCTTGCCGGTGTTCGGCGCCATCACCGTGCCGTCGGCCTGCACCGAGTGACACGCCACGCAGTCGTTGATGTTGACGTTCCGCTTCGAGTGCACCTCGTGCGAGAACACGACACCCTTGGTGACCGGCATCGTGATGCCGCCGGGGCTGTTGTGGCAGCTGGTGCACTTGGTGCCGACCGCAGAGAACGCCTTACCGGCCGCCTTGCCGCCGTCGTGGCAGCTCTTCAAGCACGACTCCATCTTCGGGCGCGGCACGTCGGTCGCCGAGGTGCCTGTCATGCTGGTGTGGCACGTCGTGCACGAGCTCTGGTTCGACTCGGAGTGGTGCTTCTGGTGATCGAACTTGCCGAGGCGGAACGGATCACCCGACGCCGGCGGCTTCGGCTTCGCGGCCTCGTGACACTTGCTGCACTCGTCCCAGGTGATCTTCGTCGAGATCGAGTTGCCCTTGGTGCCGTGGCACTGGAAGCAGCGCTGGTGAGCGACGAACGCCACCGAGCCGGGGGGCGCGTTCTTGCGATGGCAGTTCGCGCAGTCCTTCTCGATCGCGACCTTGAAGCCGATGTGCTGCCCGTGGTTGAACGTCGACGGGAAGTTCGCCGGCTTGCTCAGTGCCTTCGGCGTGGCTTCGTAGCAAGGATCGCCGGCCGAGAACCGGTGGCAGCTCTGGCAGCGGAGCTGCGTGTTCATCGCGTCGACCTTGCACTTGGTCACGTTCTCGGCGTGGCACTTGATGCATCGGGTGCCGTGCTCCTGGCCACCCTTGAGGTTCATCTTGCCGTCGGCCTTCCACTGGTGGCAGTCGGCGCAGGCAGCCTTGCCACGCGCACCACCAGCTTTCGCCGCGGCAGCCTCGTGACCCTTGTGATCGAAGTGCCAGCCTTGCGCTGCGCGATCCTCGAACTTGATCACGAGCGGCTTTGCGACCACGGCCGTGGCACCCAGCGCCACCAACGTGATCAGGATCCAGAGAGCTCTCCGAGTCACCATCGTGCCTCCAGCGCCGCGCGGAGCGACGTCAGGGTGCTGAGATCGCGCGACAACGTGGGCGAGGCTTGCGCGAGCTCGCCTGCGACGTTGAGGTGCAAGTCTCGGCTGAACCACCATTGCACGTCGACACGTCCACCACCGCGAGCGTCGTTCGTGACCACGCGATACGGCGTGCCGAAGTCGAACACGCGGAAGAACGCACCGGCGGAGAACCGCCAGTACTTGCCCTTGTTCGGGCGCGTCGACAGCGTTGCTTCGCCGGCGAGCTGATGCATGCGATCGACACCCGACGACGCCGAGTTGTCGAAGCCCTGGCAGTTGTCGGGCAGCCCGTCGAGATCGAGGTCGGTGAGGTCGTTGCAGACCCCGTCGATCCGCATGTCGCCGTCTTTGCCCTCGTTGGTGAACTGCCGCAGCGTGTACTGCGCCGTCATGTAGACGCCCGCGCCGCGCACGCCGATCGGGGTGCCGGCCACGCCAGCGCCGATCTCGACGTAGCTCTTGTTCTCGACGGTCGTGGGGTTGCTCGACAGCTCCGCGCGCGCGATGCCGAACACTTCGGTCTTGCGGTTCGGGGTCTGCCAGTCGACCTGGACGCCGAACAGCGTGGCGTCCGTCGGCGTGCTGACGATGCCGATCTTGTTCGCGATGTCGACGACGTCCGCGGCCGTCGAGGCCGCGAGGTCGTACGCGATGTCATCCTTGAAGCGCTGATCGACATCCGCGATCACCATCAGCTTGCCGGCGTCGTAGCGCAGGCGAGCACCGACGCGACCGAGCCCGAACTTGGTGGCCGGGACTTCCCCTTCGGCGGTGCCGAGCGTGTCGGGAAGCCCCGTCGCCCGCGCGCGAACTTCGAGCTTCGCCTGGTTGTTCACCTTGTAGGAGCCGCGCAGGCCGATCAGATGGCGAACCTCGCCATCGCGACCGTTGGCGTCGCCGGTGTCCAGATTGTCGTCGAAGTCCGTGGTGCTGATCGCCAGCCCCATATAGTCGAGGTTGATCTTCAGCTTCTTGACGTCGTACGCCGCGGTGGCGCCGAACAGGATCCCCGGCTGGGTATCGACGTAGAGCGCGACGCGCTGACCGACGAACGCCGAGGCGTTCCACTCCTTCTGGCGGAGCCCGACGGTGGCGCCATCGAAGTACGCGAACAGGTTTCCGCCATCGAGGCGGAACTGCCGACCGGCACGCAGCCAGAACGCCGGCTGTTGACCATCGGGCTTGCGATCGTCGCGACCGTACTCGGCGTAGCCGGCTTTGATCGCGATCGCTTCGTTGTCGTACGGACGGATCGACGCCGCGCGGGTCTCGAGGGCATCGCTCGCGTCGAACGCGAAGCTCGACATGAAGTAGCCGTTGAGGGTTGGCGTGACGATGCCGCGTGCACCGATCACCGCGTCGCCCGCGATCCACGTGCGGTTGTCGGAGAAGCCATCGGGCAGCGGGAAGCCGCCGCGCAGCGTGTCGCCCGACGCCGGTGCGTTGTCGAGCTCGACGCCGGCGCGGATACGGAACGCGACGCGCTCGCGCAGATCGCGCGAGGTGGTCGGGAACATTTTGTAGCCGACGCTCGCGGAACCATCACCCGTCGTCGTGGCAGCACCGTCGGCGGCGCCTTTACCTGCCGCGGCGACCTGCTTGCCGTCCTTCGCACCGCGCATGCGGAGCTTCTTCACCGGCCGAGAAGGCATGCCCTTGACGGTGAGATCCGCGTTGCTGGTGTCCTCGCTGACGATCGTGTGGACCGGTGCCGGAGCATCGTCGCTGACGATCGGCTCGGCGTACGACGATCCGCGCGGTGCATCCGCGCTTGCGATGGCAGGCGTGAAGACCAGCAACGAGAGCGCTCGGGACATGGTCCCGAAAGGGTTCTTCTTCATAGCTACCCCCTTCATCGCGTCCCCCGGTGACACTTGCTGCACGTCGCTTCGTACGTGTGGCAGGTCATGCACGAGCTCAGGTTGAACTTCGCTTGCTCGGCGTGGCCGCCGTTGCGGAAGTCGCCGATCGGTGTGTGCGAGCGCGGCGGGATCGCGTGGCATCCCGAGCAGCTCTCCGGGGCATGGCAGTTCGCGCACCGGGTCGAGTCTGCCTGTGCATCGCGACCGTGATCGTTGCGCCAGATCAGGTTGTGATCGTGGGGCCGCATGATCTGGTGGCACTGGAAGCACGAGTCTTCCTTCGCCCCCTGCAACTCGGTATGGCAGCGACGGCACGGGGCGTCTTTCGACGCGGCCTGCTCGCCATGGTGCTTGCGGAAGGCGAGCGTGTGATCGGGCGGGCGATTGCCACCCTTCGAGCCGCCGCCAGTGCCGTGGTTCGGCGGCGCCGAAGCGAGGTCGGTGCCGCCGGCATGACAGACACCACATTGATCCATGCGGACCTTGTCCGGCGTCTTGCCCGAATCCTCGTGGCACTGCGCGCAGACCTCCATCTTCGGGATCGCCATGTCCTGGCGCGTGGCGGAGTCGCGGACGTTGTCGTGGCAGGTCTCGCAAGCGATGCCGCCACCATCCTTGTTCTTCTCGTGCGTCGAGTGCGCGAACCGGAGGTCACCCGTGATGAAGCGGCGACCACGGACCAGCTCGATCTGCTTCGGGTGGCAGCCATCGCACTTGCCCATGCCGAGGACAGCCTTCACCTTGGGCGCCTGCTCGTGGCAGCGGATGCAGTTCTTGTGACCCGGCACCTGCGGGTCGCGCGTCTGCTCGTTGCGCTCATGGCAGTCGGCACACGCGACGTGTGCACCGGTGGCAGACTCCATCTTGCCGTCGCTCAGATGGAGCTCGTGCGAGAAGGTGGACGCGAGGGTCTGCGAGGTTCCTCGCTCCGGGTACGGCTGGAGGTCCAAATTCTTTTCCCAGCCGGCGGTCTGGTGTGGCTTGAACGGATCGACCGTCTTGTGGCAGACGCGGCAGAGCGCGCCCGGCGGCTTGAAGAACTCCGCCTTGTGACAGTCGTCGCACGGCGCGTGCTGGTTGGCACCCGGCCTCGCGACCTTGCCCGCTACCACCGCCTCGGCGCTGTGACAGTCGAAGCACTGGAGGCCGCGGCCCTGCCAGTTCTTGATGTCCGGTTTGTCCCCGGTATGCACGCCGTGCGGAAATCGGTCGGTGTCGACCGCGATCGATCCCTTGCGGGTCGGCCCCGTTCCGCCACCGCTACTTCCCGGCGTCGCGCTCCGTGGAGAACCACAGGCCAACAGGAATACACAAATGACCGCCACCCGGATCATGCGCGCTGACACTACACGAACACCCATCGCTTTGGATCCTTCGGGATCGGTTTCTGTTAGTGTCGCTTCAATGTCTACGGCTAGCGCAGCTGAGGCGCCGGTCACCGGGGCGGCGTATACGTCGTTCCTCGCTCAGCTTCCGTTCTTCGTCGGAGTTTCGACCGAGGATCTCCACGCCTTCGCGGGCTTCATCCTCGTCCGTCAGCTCAAGGCGAACACGGATGTGGTGGTCCAGCGGCAATACGGCCACGCGCTGTTCGTGTTGATGTCGGGATCGGTCGTGGTCCACGCGATCGGTCCGGACGACAACCCGGTCACGCTCGGTCGGCTCGGCAACAGCGGTGATTTCTTCGGGGAGGCCGCACTGCTCGGCCGCGGTGAGCGCACCGCGACGGTGACCACCGAGACCGACTGCATGATCCTCGAGATCGAGAAGCACCGCTTCGATCTGCTGACCCGCCGCTACAAGAGCGTCCGCGAGCACCTCGAGGCCACCCACCACCAGCGCGCGATCTCGACGTACCTGCGCACGCACCGCTACCTCTCGCAGCTCGATGACCAGACGCGCGCCGATCTCGCTCGCGGCGCGAAGCTCAAGCTGTTCCAGAAGACCGACCAGATGACCAAGGTCGGCGACCCGGCCAACACCGTCGTGCTGATCAAGGACGGCGTCGTCAAGGCCGCGCGCGCGAAGGGCGGCTCGGTCTCGATCCTCGCGTACTTCAACACCCACGACATCGTCGGCATGTCCGACGGCACCACGCGCGACTACGGCCTCGAGGCCGTCGGTCAGTGCGAGATCATCTTTTTGGAGCGCAACGCGTTCCTGACGATGATGATGAAGTACCCGCAGATCGCGGAGCGCTTCAAGAAGGACGACATGAGTCGCCGCGGCGCGATGGCGCAGATCGGCGGCACCATGATCATGGCGGCCAACCAGCTGATCGGCGCCGGCGTCGAGGTCGAGTCGCTGCTCGTCATCTACCGCGACCGCTGCGTGCGCTGCGGTAACTGCGTCCGTGCCTGTCACGCACGCCACAAGTACACACGCCTCGATCGCCGCGGTCCGATCTTCCGCCGCCGCGCGAAGATGGACAAGACGGCGCACGAGCACATCATGCTCCCCGCGTCGTGCCGCCACTGCCGCGACCCGGAGTGCATGATCGGTTGCCCCACCGGCGCGATCCAGCGGTTCCAGGATGGCGACGTCGACATCAACGACAACTGCATCGGTTGCCAGAACTGCGCCCGCAAGTGTCCCTACGGCAACATCACGATGATGCCGCTCGCCGAGAAGGATCGGCCCAAGGACAACCCCGAGGTCGTGATGCGCGCGATCAAGTGCAACTTGTGCCGCGGCTACGAGTACTCGAACTGCGTCCACGAGTGTCCGCGCGGCGCGATCCTCCGCGTCGATCCGCTGAAGTTCTTCGAAGAGCTCGCGCTGGTGATGGAAGCCGAGCAGCGCGACGCGATCGAGTGGGCGCGCGGGCAAGCGAAGTTCAACAACCTCCTCAACAAGCAGCGCGTCCGCGGGCGCTCCACCTGGTTCATCCCGGCGAGCTTCATCGTCGGCCTGCTCGCGATCGGCGGCATCGTCGCCTTCGCGTTCCTCGGCGGTGCTCCACTCCGCGGTGGTTCCGCGGTCGGGCTCCCGCTCGGCATCGGTGCCGCGGCGTGTCTGTTCTTCGCCGCCACGCTCGGCATCCGCAAGCGGATGCGCAACACCAAGAAGCCCGACATCCAGGAGCGTCAGCCCGACGGCTCCATCAAGGTGAAGAAGAAGGGCGGTGGCCTCGAGCTCGGGTCGATGGAGGCGTGGACGCAGTTCCACATGGTGATCGGAGCCGTCGGCTTCTTCGCCGCGGTCGCGCACGCGGGCTTCGCCGTCACCGGCGTGTTCACCACGCTGTTGCTCGTCGTCTTCGCGATCGAGGTCGTCACCGGCGTCACCGGGCAAGTGATCTACGCGACCGTGCCGAGTGCGCTGACGCGGCTCGAACGCCACGGGTTATCGCGGCTGGTCGAGGATCTCTACGGTGAAGAGACCACCACCGAGCAGAGCGTCACCGAGCTGATCGGCACGATCAACGCGAAGTCGTGGAACGACATCAAGCGTCGCGTCGAGGCGTCGACCGGCGGGATCAACGACCGGATGAACGGCACGTACGATCCACCCACCGCGCTCGCCGCGGGCAAGAAGCACCTCGCCGATGCCCTCCAGAACATCCCGATGTCCGAGGCCGATCGCCTGACGCTCGACCGCGTCCTCGAGAGCCGGTACCGGCTCGTCGACATCAAGGCGCAGCTGTTGCTGCATCGCCGCCTGAAGCGGTGGTTGATCGTGCACGTCGCCACGGCGACCGCGCTCGTCATCCTCGTCGTCTTCCACATCCTCACCGCGCTGACGATCTTCTAATGCCACTCCGCTTATCCTTCGACTCCGGTCCGCTCGCAGGTATCCATATCGTTACCAGCGCGCAGCAGATCCGGCTCGGCCGCGATCCCGGCCAGAACGACATCCTCCTCACCAACCCGAAGGTCTCGCGCAAGCATGCGGTGATCGAGCGCTCGGTGCGCGGCGGGTACTCGCTCGAGGTGATGGGCACCGGCCCCTCCACGCTCAACGGCGATCCGATCTCCGCGGTGCAGGGTCGCCCGGTGATCCAGCAGCTCGCGAACGGTGATCGCCTCAACTTCGGCGGCATCGAGCTCGGGGTCGCCGAGGCCGAGGTCAAGTTCATCGTCGTCTCCGGTCCCTCGACGGGTACGTCGGTGAACATCGACGGTCCGGCACGGATCGGCTCCGGCGCGCACTGCGATCTGGTGCTCAACGATCCGAACGTCGCCAACGAGCACGTGGTGGTCACGTCCACCCCACTCGGCTTCCGCGCGGACGCGCAGGCGCTGGTGCAGTTCAACGGCGCGCAGGCCGAGAGCCGCGTGCTCGCCCACGGTGACGAGCTGGTCATCGGCACGTCGGTGGTGCGCTTCACGGTGGCCGCGCCCGACGAGGCAGATACCGTCGAGGGCTCGCTCACCAACATGGCCGTGGTCGGCCGCTCGGCGAGCGCCGCCAGCACCAACAACGCGGTCGGCGAGCTGGTGTTCATCTCCGGTTCTGCCAAGGGCGAGAAGATCCCGCTCGGCAACGATCAGATCATCCTCGGCACGCGCGCGGACTGCACGCTGGTGCTCAACGATCTGCTCGCCTCGCCGATCCACTGCGCGATCTCGAAGGCCGGCGATCAGTTCGTCGCCACCGACCTCGGCTCCGAGGCCGGCACGTACATCAACGGCGAGCGGATCTTCCAGGGCACCGCGCTCAAGCCCGGCGATCTCGTGGCGATCGGCAGCCACGTGGTCGAGTGCCGCCTGATCGGTGGCGTGACGATCGCCAACAAGGGCAACACGATCTTCACGACGCTCGCGCCCGGCGGCCTCGACCTCGGTCCGCAGAGCAAGTTCGTCGTCGACGGTCGCGTGATGAGGGCGAAGAAGATCGTGATCGGCCGCGCGCCGAGCTGCGATCTGATCATCGACGGCCCCGCGGTGAGTCGCGAGCACTGCGTGATCGAGTGGGAGAACGGCTTCATCTGCCGCGACACCTCGAGCGCCGGCACGTACATCGACGACAAGCGGATCGTCCAGCAGACGCTGCAGCCGAGCTGCGTGATCCGGATCGTCGACACGCTGTTCCGCGTCGCGGTCCGCGGTGAGGTCTGCACCCTGGAGCGCACCGATGCCGTGCTCGCGCAGGCGGCCGTCGAGGTCATGCGCGATAACGCGTCGATGCTGACCCGCGGCATCCAGGTCTCGCCGCTCGAAGGCATGGGGATGCCGTCGGGCGCGAGCCAGTTCATGACCCGCGAGGGCATGCGCACGATCTTCTCGATCGACGCGAACCAGCTCAACCAGCAGATCGCGGCGAAGATCAAGGCCAAGGAGCTGCGCCGCGGTGCACCCGCCTGGCGTGGCTCGTCGGATCTCGAGCGCAACCCCGCGATGCGTGGAGTGATCGTGCTGTCGATGCTCGCCGCCCTCGCACTCTGCGGCGGCGCGCTGTTCTTCAGCGGCGGCAAGGCGCTCGTCAATCACCCGCTGTCGTCGGGCCACTCGAGCGCGGCCTTCGTCGAGCAAGTCTCCGACAAGGGCGGTGGCGTCACCGTGTGCGGCGCGTGCCACGGTGCCGGCGCGGCCCTCAGAGACGATGCCTGCACGAGCTGTCACGACGGGTTCGCCACGCGGACCCATCGCTATTCGACGGCGGCGCACGACGACAAGAAGTGCGGCGATTGCCATCGCGAGCACGAGGGTCCGTCGGACCGCACGCTCGGGGCGCGCACTACGTGCGACGGCTGTCATCCGAGCGCGGAGGACCGAAGCAAGGGCGTCACCACGCAACACGGCGATGCGTTCAAGTCGATGGGTCCGGCCCCCCTCGAGGCGGGCTCGATCCCGGCGCAGGGCAAGAAGCCCGACCTCGAGTTCGCCGATGCACCGCCGCCCGCGACCGGCTTCGATTCGAATGCCGTGGTCTGCGAAGACGTGCTCACCAAGGGGCGCAAGGACGTCAAGACGCCGGGGCTTCGCACCTGCCGCGTCCAGGCGTTCCACATCGCGCACGCGCGCGTCCAGCTCCAGGGCAAGGGACCGACGGTCGGCATCGGCTGCAACTCGTGTCACTCGAATGGCGAGGGCAAGGATCCGACGAACTTCGAGGAGAACAAGCAGCTCGGCCTCGTCTGCTTCCGCTGCCACGACAAGCCCAAGGAGGGTGAGCCCGTCAACTGCGCGAGCTGCCACGGCGGCGAGCACCGGGCGACGCTCGCCCGCGTGACCACCGAGCGCGAGGATCAGCTCGGTACGCCGAGCCCGATCGCGTCGGTCGGCTGGGCCGCGGGCATCGCGTTCGTCGGCGTGTTCCCGGGCGTGCTGTTCGGCTTGGTCGTGCGTTCGCGCCGTCGCCGCTCGCAGGCCAAGATGGTCGAGAAGATGCTCGGCGCACCGGCCGAGGTCGTGAAGCGCCTCGTCCACTCGATCAACGACAGCAAGTGCGTCGGTTGCTCGATGTGCGTGCAGGCATGTCCCGCCAGCGTGCTCGAGCTCGTCGATCACAAGTCGCGCGTGGTGAACTTCGATGCCTGCATCCAGTGCAAGCGCTGCGAGAAGGCGTGTGCCTTCGACGCGCTACGGATGCACGACGCGGACAAGCCACCGCCGATGATCCCGATGCCGTCGGTCGACGCCTATCACGAGACCCCGGTCGCAGGCATGTACCTGATCGGCCAAGCCTCGGGCGTGCCACAGGTCAAGAACGCGACCAACCTCGGCCGCGCGTGCGTGCAGCGCATCGTCCAGGCCGGCTTCAAGCCGGGTGGCGGTCGCGCGATCGGCGCCGAGTACGACGCGATCATCGTCGGCTCCGGTCCCGCAGGCCTGTCGGCCGCGCTGACCGCGATCGAGATGGGCCTGTCCTTCGTGGTGCTCGAGAAGGAGCGCCAGCTGTCGTGGACGATCCGCAACTACTACCACAAGGGTAAAGAAGTGATGGCCGAGCCCAACGACGTCGGGCTCGAGGCCACCCTGCCCCACTGGGATAGCTCGCGCGAAGAGCTGCTCGGTGCGTGGGAAGAGCTGTGCACGCAGAACAACGTGCCGATCAAGTATCAGCACAACTGCATCGACGTGAAGAAGAACGGCGAGGTGTTCACGGTGACGTGCGGCGCCGATGCGAAGGCTCCGCCCACCGCCACGCTCACCGCCGCGCGCGTGATCATCGCGATCGGCACGCTCGGCAACCCGCGTAAGGTCGGCGCCCCGGGCGAGGATCTCGCGAAGGTGAAGAACTCGCTGGTCGATCCCGACGAGTGGCAGGGCAAGAACATCCTCGTGATGGGCGGCTCGGACTCCGGCGTCGAGGTCGTGATGGCGCTCGGTCGCCCCGAGCTGCGCAACAAGGTCTATCACTCGCAGCGCGGTGCAAAGCTCGAGGGCGTCAAGCCGAAGAACTTGAAGCTCATGCAGGAGGCGCTCGCCGCCGGCAAGTACGAGCAGCGCTATGCCACCACGGTCGCCGAGGTCACCGAGACCCACGTCGCCCTCGTTCACAAGGACGACGGTCGCCGCGAGGATCTGCCGAACGACGTCATCTTCGCGATGATCGGCGGCAACTCGCCACAGAAGTGGCTGCAGCAGATCGGCGTTCCGTACGTCGAGAAGCCGCACAGCTGGTCGCCGCCGCGAACGGATCTGTTGGCGCAGAAGACCTCCGAAGGCCTCGTGCCGGTGGGTCAACAGCTGCGCCGGCTGCCGCGCCGCCCGATCCCCGAGCGCAAGCCGCACCACTGAAGTAGCCCATTCGATTGCCAAGCGTCGATTTAGCGTGCGCAGACACCACACGTGCGCTCGCGCGCACATTGACGGACCAAAGGCATTGGTAGGAACACCTAATCGGGTGGTTGGGCCGTGCGCTACAGGCACACCCTCTGCACCCCGCTAGCCCGCCCGTGGTCCGAATCCAACGCAATCGCGCGCTCCTGCCGACCAAGTCTCTGGTCTCGCTCGCTGGCGCCTTGGTGGCGACGTGCGTGATCTTCCTCCTGTCGTATCGCTCGCTGACGGTTCGCACGGAGTCGACCGAATCGATGAGGCGGGCGACCTCGATCCGCAACGAGCTCAACAAGATCGCGCTAGCCCTCGAGCAAGCGCAGGGTGGGCAGCGAGGCTTCCTGCTGACGGGCGATCCGTCGTACCTCCGAGGGCCCGAGGTCGCGACCGCGTCGCTACCGGCACAGATCGCGACGCTGCGGAGGTTGCTCGTCGATGCCGAGCAACTCCGCAAGCTCGAGACCCTGGCGAACCTCGGGCAGACGCGGCTCGAGGTGATCGCCGAGGTTCTAGGGATCGCAACTGCCGGGAACAAGGAGGGCGCGCTCGAGCACCTCCGCGCCGGCCGTGGCCGTGCGGTCATGGACGAGGCTCGAAGCGTCATCGGCGAGCTGCTCGAGAGCGTGCAAACCACGCTCGACCGCGAGACCACCGAGTGGGAGGACTCGGCCGCATGGTCGAGCTACACCACCGCCGGTGGCGCGATGGTCTTGCTGTTGACGATCCTCGTCGTCGGCCTGTTCGCATCACGCGATTATCGCGCCCTCGAGGCGGAAGCCTGGGTTCGCAGGCTACAGCTCGAGCTCGGCTCCCAGGTGCAGTCCGATGTCGGCCTCGAGGTGCTCGGCCAGCGCGTGCTGGACGTGGTGGTCCCGAACCTCGACGCTCAGATCGCGGCGCTCTACATCACCGAGCCCGGTGGTCTCAAACGGATCGCAGGTCATGCCCTGCCCCCGGATCTCAAGGCGACCGTCGCGCGCGGTGAGGGCTTGGTCGGGCAGGCCAGCGTCGACGAGCGGTTGCTCCACCTGGTCGAGGTCCCCACGGGATATCTCGCCATCGGGTCGGGGACCGGGAGCGCCACGCCGACCGAGGTCGTGATCGCTCCGCTGCGGATCGATGGTCGCGTCCAGGCGGTCCTCGAGCTCGGCTTCCTGCACGCGGTGAAGGCCGCCGAGCTCGATGCGCTTCGCCGGCTCGGTGAGGCGATCGCCGGTGCGGTCCGCGCGTCACACGACCGCAGTCAGCTCGAGGAGCTCCTCGAACAGACCCAGCGCCAGGCCGAGGAGCTCCAGAGCCAGCAAGAAGAGCTGCGGGTCCAGAACGAAGAGCTGGAGCAGCAGACCAGGGCGCTCCAGGACTCGCAGGCCCGGCTGGAGAATCAGCAGACGGAGCTCGAGCAGATCAACTCGCAGCTCGAAGAGCAGCAGCAGTCCCTGGAGGTCCAACGCGATGATCTGCAGTCGGCGCAGCGGGTGGCGCAGCGTGCGAGCACGTACAAGTCCGAGTTCCTCGCGAACATGTCGCACGAGCTGCGGACGCCGCTCAACAGTTCGCTGATCCTCGCGAAGCTCTTGATGGACAACCGCGACGGCAACCTCAACGACGAGCAGATCAAGTTCGCGCAGACCATCTACTCGGCGGGCAACGATCTCCTGACGCTGATCAACGACATCCTCGATCTGTCGAAGATCGAGGCCGGCAAGCTCGACATCCGCCCCGAGACGATCACGACGGCGCGCCTGGTCGATGACCTGAAGAGCACGTTCTCGCCGATCGCGAAGGACAAGGGACTCGAGCTCGCGATCGACGGAGGGGCGACCGCTCCCCAGACCTTGTTCAGCGATCCCATACGGCTCGCGCAGATCTTGAAGAACCTGATGTCCAACGCGCTCAAGTTCACCGAGCGCGGTGGCGTCACGCTGACGGTTCGTGGCCTGGCAGACAAGGTCGCGTTCGACATCCACGACACCGGCATCGGCATCGCACCCGAGCAGCACGCCGTGATCTTCGAAGCATTCCGGCAAGCCGACGGCACGACCAACCGCAAGTACGGCGGCACCGGGCTCGGCTTGTCGATCTCGCGCGACCTCGCACACCTCCTTGGCGGCGAGCTGATCCTCGAGAGCTCACTCGGGCGCGGCAGCACCTTCACGCTCGTCGTCCCCGAGAAGTACACGGGGCCGATCACCGAAGCGACGGTCGAGCCCCGCCCAGCACCTCGTACCAAGGGCGCTGCGACGTCCGCACCGGCCCAGCGTGGACCGACGATCGACGATCGCGATCGGCTGACCCCGAAGGGCCGCACGATCCTGGTGATCGACGACGACCTCACGTTCTCGACGGTGGTCGCCGAGCTCGCGCGGCAACACGAGTTCCAGGCGCTGCTCGCGCAGACCGCGGAGGAAGGTCTCGAGCTCGCGCGCTCCGCGAATCCGTCTGCGATCGTCCTCGATGTCGGGCTGCCGGACCGCTCCGGACTATCGGTGCTCGACATCCTCAAGCACGATCCGAAGACTCGCCACATCCCGGTCCACATGATCTCGGGGACCGACTATGCGCAGACCGCGCTCGAGATGGGCGCGATCGGCTACGCGATCAAGCCGGTCAAGCGCGAGGAGCTCGAGACCGCGCTCGCTCGACTCGAGACCAAGCTAACGCAGCAGCTGCGGCGTGTCCTCGTCGTCGAGGATGACGAGATCCACCGCGACAGCACGTGCAAGTTGCTGTCGAGCGACGGCGTCGAGGTGGTCGGAGTCGGTACCGCCGCCGGCGCACTCGAGCAGCTGCGCTCCGCGACGTTCGACAGCATGGTGCTCGACCTGTCGTTGCCCGACAAGACGGGCTTCGAGCTGCTCGAGGAGATGGCCGGTCAGGACCGAGCGTTCCCGCCGGTGATCGTCTACACGGGACGCTCGTTGTCGCGCGAGGAGGAGCAGCGGCTCCGCCAGTTCTCGCGATCGATCATCATCAAGGGCGCGCGCTCACCGGAGCGGCTGCTCGACGAGATCACCCTGTTCCTCCACCAGGTCGAAGCGGATCTGCCTGCCGATCGCCAGCGCATGCTGAAGACCGCGCGCCACCGCGAGGCCGTGTTCGAGGGCCGGCGCATCCTGATCGTCGAGGACGACGTCCGCAACATCTTCGCGCTGTCGAGCGTGCTCGAGCCGCGTGGTGCGAAGATCGAGATCGCGCGCAACGGTCGCGAGGCCCTCGATCATCCCCTGCGCGACAAGCCCGGCGTCGATCTGGTCCTGATGGACATCATGATGCCGGAGATGGATGGCCTCCAGGCGATGCGTGCGATCCGCAAGCAGCCCGCACTCGCGCGGTTGCCGATCATCGCGCTCACCGCGAAGGCGATGGCGGACGACCGCGAGAACTGCCTGCAGGCGGGCGCGAACGACTACATCGCGAAGCCGCTCGACGTCGACAAGCTGCTCTCCCTCGCCCGGGTGTGGATGCCGAAGTGAACGCGCGCGAGGACGATATCGAGCTGAGGTTGCTCCTGGACGCGATCTATCACCGCTACCAGTACGACTTCCGCGCCTACTCCGAGGCGTCGCTGCGGCGTCGTCTCGCGTCGGCGGTCTCCCATTTCGGCTGCGGCTCGCTGTCGGGCCTGCAGGCGATCGTGTTGCACGAGCCCGAGCAGTTCAACGAGCTGCTCCGGTTCCTCACCGTGCAGGTCAGCGACCTGTTTCGCGACCCGTCGTACTTCCGGTCGCTGCGCGAGGTCGTCGTCCCGTACCTCGCCACCTATCCGTCGCTCAAGGTCTGGGTGGCCGGGTGCTCGACCGGCGAGGAGGCGTACTCGGGCGATCCTGCTGCTCGAGGAGGGGCTGCTCGATCGCACGCTGATCTACGCGACCGACATCAACCCTCGCAGTCTGCGCGCCGCCGAGGACGGGGTGTACGAGATCGACAGGTTCGTGCGGTTCTCGCAGAACTACCTCGAGGCCGGCGGTCGCTCGTCGCTGTCGAGCTACTACACCGCGCAGTACGGCTCGGCGGTGTTCGATCGCAAGCTCAAGTCGTCCATCCTGTTCTCCGACCACAGCTTGGCGACCGATCACGCGTTCGCCGAGGTCGAGCTGGTGTCGTGCCGAAACGTCCTGATCTACTTCGAGAAGGCCCTCCAGGAGCGCGCGATCGGGGTGCTGCGGGATGCGCTGTGTCGCAAGGGCTTCCTCGGGCTCGGCAGCAAGGAGAGCTTGCGATTCTCCTCCCACGCGAACGGCTTCAGCGAGCTCGTTCCGCAAGATCGGATCTATCAGCGCCTATGAGCCCGCGCGTGGATGCGATCGTGATCGGAGGCTCCGCCGGTGCGCTCGAGGCGCTGACGCTGGCCCTGCCCGTGCTGCCCGCGGAGCTCGGCGTGCCGATCGCACTCGTGCTTCACGTTCCACCGACGAGGCGCAGCCTGCTGGTCGACGTGCTCGGGGCGCGCTGCGCCATCCCGGTCTGCGAGGTCGACGACAAGCAGCCGTTCGAGCGCGGGCTCTACATCGCGCCTGCGAACTATCACCTGCTCGTCGAGCGCACCGGGACCTTCGCGCTGTCGATCGATCCACCCGTACGCTTCTCGCGACCGTCCATCGACGTGTTGTTCGAGTCTGCTGCTGACGCGTATGGTGAGCGCTTGGCGGCGGTGCTGCTGTCGGGTGCGAACGAGGACGGCGTGGCGGGTCTGATCCGGATCCGCGACGCCGGCGGGATCATCGCGGTCCAGGACCCGCGCACGGCCTCGTCGCCCGAGATGCCCGAGGCTGCGCTTCGGCTCGGCTTGACCCAGCTCGTGCTCGCGCCCGAGGCGATCGGGACGTTCCTCCTCGAGCTCGGAGGATCTGCATGAAGGACACCGTGAAGTTCCTCGTGGTCGATGATACGCCGCAAAACCTCATCGCGATGGAAGCGTTGCTGCGTCGCGAGGGCCTCGAGCTTCTCCTGGTATCGTCGGGTCCCGAGGCACTCGAGTTGCTGTTGCAACACGACATCGCGCTCGCGTTGATCGACGTCCAGATGCCCGAGATGGATGGCTTCGAGCTCGCGGAGCTGATGCGCGGCACCGAGCGTACCCGCCACGTTCCCATCATCTTCGTCACGGCCGGCACGCGCGATCCACTGCGCACGTTCAAGGGCTACGAGGCCGGCGCCGTCGACTTCCTCTACAAGCCGCTCGATCCGCACATCCTGGTCAGCAAGGCCGGCGTGTTCTTCGAGCTCGCGCGCCAGCGCGCCCAGCTCGCGAACGTGCTGCGCCTCCACGAGATGTTCATCGGCATTCTCGGCCACGATCTCCGCAATCCGCTCGCGACCCTGACCGCCGGTGCGCAGCTTCTCGAGATGCGGCACGCCGACGAGGCGACACGCAAGGTCACCGGGAGGATGCTGGCTGCGGGTGGGCGGATGACCGAGATGATCGAGCAGCTGCTCGACCTGACACGCGTGCGGCTCGGCGGCGGCGTCGGGCTCGTCCACGCGCACGACGAGGTCGAAATCGCGAGCCTGGTCGAACGCGTGGTCGAGGAGCTGCGCGTCGCCCACCCCGCGTGCGGGTTCGAGGTGTCGTCGAGTCCGCCGTGCACCGCGATCGGTGATGCCGCGCGGCTCTTGCAGCTGTTCTCGAACCTGATCGCGAACGCCGTGCAGCACGGCACGTCGGGAGCCCCGATCCGCATCGGGGTCGAGCGGGAAGACGCGGATGTCGTCGTACGCATCCACAACCTCGGTTCGATCGATCCGGATCTGCTGCCCGGCCTCTTCGATCCGTTCCGCCGCCGCAGCGACGGCGTTCGAGGCCTCGGGCTCGGCACGTACATCGCGAGGGAAGTCGCGCGCGGCCACGACGGCGACATCGAGGTCGTATCGGGCCCGGAGATCGGCACGACGTTCACGGTGCGGCTGCCCCGCCGTCGGGCGGGACACCCAGTTCGACCGGCCCTCGCCGGCTGATACGCTTCGCGGATGCGAAGCATTTGTGCGGTGATCGCGGTTGCCTCCTTATCGTCGGCGTCGTCTGCCGGGGCAGATGTCAGCAAGGCGTGGCAAGCGGCGAAGGACAACCTGCCCGACACGATCCCTGCGATCGGGGCCGTCGACGTCGCGGCGGCGGTCAAGCAGCCGGCGTTTGGCAGGCTCCTCGAGCTCGTCAAGAAGGAAGAGCGCGACGTCCGCGAAGGCCTCGAGCTGTTCAAGAGCGCGTGCAACCTCGACCCCACGCAGGTAGTCGACGGCTTCGTGGTCGCGGGCGATCCGAACGGCCGCGACCACGATGTCATGGTGTTCATCCAGCTCAAGATCGACCGGCCGAAGGCGAGCACGTGTATCGAGTCGATGCTGCGCACCATCGAGAAGCGGAAGCAGATCACCGTCCAGCAGACCGGCATGTTCACCGAGGTCACCGTCGGCAACGAGGTCGCCTACTTCGCGTGGGTCGACAAGCAGGTCGTCGCGTTCAACCTCGAGCCGAACAAGAAGCCGCGGCTGGAAGGCTTCCTCGGCAAGAAGGGGCTCGCGAAGTCGCCCGTCGGTTCGTTGTTCGGCAAGCTCGACACCAAGGCGGCCGCATTCGGCGCGATCAGGACGACAAAACCACTCGATCGCGACGTGCCGTTCACCGCGGCGTACGGCAACCTCGTGCTGGCTGGGACGACCCTCTCCGCCACGCTCGTCGGCACCGCGACGGATGCCAGCTCCGCGAGCAAGTTCGTCACCGAGCTCAAGCGCGAGATGACGAAGACCGCCGGTCGCGATCGGACGCCCGCGGTCGCGAAGAAGATCATCAACGCGATCGCACTGAGCTCGGCGAGCGCCGAGGTGACGCTCAAGGGCAGCGCGCGCACCAACGACCTGTTCGAGGCGTTCCTCACGATGATGACGAAGAAGAAGCAGGAGGAGCCGATGCCACCGACCCCGGTGTCGCCGTAACGCGTGTTAGGTTTCCGCCGATGCCGAAGTCGACCTATGACGTGGTCCTCCTCCCCGGCGATGGGATCGGCCTCGAGGTGATGGCGGAGGCGAGGTCGCTGGTCGAGCTGATCGCCGCTGCCACCAACGTCGGGTTCGCCCTCGACGAGGTTCCGTGCGGAGGAAAGTTCTTCCTCGAGCACGGCTCCGACTGGCCGGACAACGCGGAAGCCAAGTGCCGCGCCGCCGATGCGATCCTGCTCGGCGCGGTCGGCTGGAGCGGCCCGGACGGCCAGCCGGTGCATCTGCCCGACGGCAAGATGGCGGGCTGGAACCCGGTGATCGGCAATCGGATCCGGCTCGACCTCTACGCGAACGTTCGCCCGGTGCGCTGTCTGCCCGGCACCAAGCACGGACTGTCGGGGAAGTTCTCCGAGGTGTGGTCACCCGACAAGGTGGACATGGTGATCCTCCGCGAGAACACCGAGGGGCTGTACTCGGGCATCGGCGAGCGCACCACCGATCGCGCCACCGACCTTCGCGTGATCACGCGGAAGGCCAGCGAGCGCGTGATCCGCAAGGCGTTCGAGATCTCGAAGCAGCGTGCGAAGGGTGCGCCCGCCGACGGCACGCTGCGCGTCACCTGCATCGTCAAGCACAACGTGCTCACCGGCTGCCGGTTGTTCGTCGACGTGTTTCGCGAGGTGGCCAAGGAGTTCCCCGACGTCGAGCCCGATGTCGCGATCGTCGATTCGTTCGCGATGTTCGTGCTCACCCAGCCCGAGCGCTACGACGTCTGCGTCACCACCAACATGTTCGGCGACATCCTCACCGACCTCGCATCGGTGCTGCAGGGCGGCATGGGCATGGCGGTCGGCTGCAACGTCGGTGACGACCACGCGATGTTCGAGCCGATCCACGGCTCCGCACCGCCGCTCGCCGGCAAGGACAAGGCGAACCCGATGGCGATGATGCTCGCCACCGGAGAGATGATGGCGTGGTTAGGCCGGCGCTATGGTGATGATCGCTTGCTGCGCGCGCATCAGACCGTCGAGGCCGCGGTCGCGACGCTGATCGAGAAGGGCGAGCCGCTGACCGGTGATCTCGGCGGCAGGTCGGGGACGAAGGCCGTCGCGCAAGCCATCCGCGACGAGGTGCATCGTCGTCTCAGCTGCTGATCGCTAGCGCGCGCGCGTCACCGCGTACCAGACGAGGAGCTGCAACGCTTCTGCCTGGGTGTGCGGATGATCGTGCGGGCGCATCCGGCGAAGCACGTCTTCCGTCGGTAGCGCATACCGCCACCCGGCATCGTCGAGCGCCGACGCCTGCGCCGCCGGACCGCGTCGCGCGATCTCGTAGTCGACCGCTTGCACGGCCTCCTCGAGCGTCGAGAACCGCTCGATCTCGCGCTGGTCGATCGCCACCTCCCACCGCCGACCGCGGGGTTCTCGGGACCGTGTCCCGAACCCTCGTGCGAGGACGGTGACCGAGCTGATGACGTTCTTGGCACGCGCGAACAGCAGGCCAACGCCGTGCCGTCCGAGCGAGAACCACGCGTTGCGACTGATCGCGCGGATGTCGTGGTGGACTTGCAGCGTCAGCGGATTGAAGGCCTCCGCGCGCTCCTGGATCTCGCGCAGCGTCAGTGCCCCGCCATCGATCTGCAGCTCGAGCTCGTCGAGCTGGAGCTGTTGCCAGGCCTTCCTCGCGTCGTTCGCGTCTCCGCCATCGAGGTCGAGCTCACGTGGGCAACCGAACAGCGACGGTAACGTGCATAGCGACAGCACCGAGACGTCGACGAAGTCGAGGATCAAGCAGTCCTGCTTGCCGTCGAACAGCCGCGTCCCTCGGCCGACGCATTGCGCGTACAGGCCCTCGGATCGGGTGGGCCTCGCCATCGCGATACACGACACGCCCGGATCGTCGAACCCTTCGGTGAGCACCGCGACGTTCGCGAGCACGCGGATCTTGCCCTCGCGAAACTCGGCCAGCGCACGTGCGCGATCGGCGGCCGACATCTCTCCGTAGACGATGCCGGCTGGCACGCCCAGGTAGTTGAGCGCCTTCGAGAGGTTTCGCGCGTGGTTGACGGTCACGCAAAACGCGATGGTCCGGCGATCGCGGGCGAGCTCCTGGATCGAGCGCGCCACCAGCGCGTTGCGCTCCTCGATGTCGACCGCTTCGGCGAGCTCGCCGTCATCGAAGTCGATGCCACCCGACGACAACCTCGTCAGATCCGCGGTGGTCGCGACGCGGAACCCCTTGAGCGGCACCAGATAGCCCGCATCGATCAGATCGGGCAGCGACTGCGCGTACACGATCTCCTCGAACACCGCGTCCAGTCCCTTGCCGTCGCCGCGCATCGTCGTCGCGGTGAAGCCGACGAGCGTGCCGGGCCAGTCCGGCTCGAACGCGCCGATCACGCGCAGCACGCGCTGGTTGTCGTCGGCCGGTGCGTGGTGGCACTCGTCGTAGATCACCAGGCCGAGGTCGCGCCCGGCGAGCACGCTGCCGATCCGATCGGGATGCAGCGAGCGCAGTGACGCGACCAGCACCTTCGCATCCAGCGGTGCACGCGCTGCGCCGCGCTCGAGCCCGACCACCCGCGTGCCGGCGAGCGCGCGCGCTAGCTTGTCGACGGCTTGCGCGAGCAGCTCCTCGCGATGGGCGAGCACGAGTACCTGCTTGTTCGCGAGTCTCGCGAGCTCCGAGAAGATCACCGTCTTGCCCGCCCCGGTCGGCAGGCACACCACCATCCGGCGGATCCCGCGCTTCCGTGCGGCGACCACGGCCTCGATCGCTTCGCGCTGATACGGGCGCAGCACCGGAGCCGTCATTCCCCGACTCTACTCGCCGGGGGCGACAGTCAGAGGGCAGCGGCGATCAGACGCGGATCTTCGACGATCACGGGCGCACCGATCCGGCCGCGCATCGTCGGGATGCGTCCACCGTCGCGATGGAACGCCATCTCGGCGACGGACTCGTCCTCGAGCACACCGGTCACCGCGAGCCCGGGACCGTCGGCGACGATCGACGAGATCTCGAGATCTCCGGTGACGGCGAGATCGCTCGGGACGCCCATCTTCGAGAGTCGCGGATCGCCGCGGTCGACCACGCTCCGGTGGGACAGCACGCTCGTCGGTTTGACGCGGGTGACGCCGGTGACCAGCACGGGGCCACGACCCGCGACATCGAGGAGGAAAGGGGTGGTCTCGCTGCGACGGAGCAGCACGGCGCCGCGGCGATCCTTGATCATCGCATGCTCGAGCAGCACCTCCGGATCGCCCGAGATCAACGACGACACGGTGCTCCGGAACTTGCGCGCGACGCCGTACAGCGTGGTCGCGCCGGGAGCCGGCGTCGGGGCGGGCAGCGTGATGCCTGCGATCGCGTGCTGCCGGCGCAGCTTGCGAACCTTGTCGTAGGCGAGCACGACCAGGCTGCCGACGGCGAACGGCGCCAGGATCGGGAGCGCGAGGGAGCTGCCGGCGAGAAACGCCGTGATCAGCCCCCAGTCGCGGCGGTCGATCATCCGCATGTCGCGGTAGTAGAGGAGCTCGCGGACGAGCTCGACCGGGGCCGTCATCGGCGCGCCGCACTCGACGCAGGCCGTGGTCGGCGGCTGGAGCAGCCGGCATTGCACGCAGCAGAACGTCGACGACGACTCCACGTGGCTTCAGTCTGGCACACACCGCGTCGACGACGACTGCTATCTTCGAGGCGCAATGATGTGGATCATGCGCCTCGCCGGCCTGGTACTCGCGGTCTGCCTCGCGGTGAGCACCGTGCTCGCCTTCCCGGTCGGCCCGCATCACGGCATCACGCCGATCCACTGCACGTGGATCGACACGACCGTGATGTTGATCGGGTTGTTTCTGCTCTACGGAGCCGCGATCGTTCTCGGAGTCGAGGGCGTGCTCGCGGTCCTCGCACGACCGGCGCGCTGGTTGCTGCCGGTCGCACGCGTTGTCAGGTGAGGGGGTGCCGGGAGCCGGACTCGAACCGGCATTCGTGTTACCGAAGCGGCTTTTGAGACCACCGCGTCTACCATTTCGCCATCCCGGCTAAAGGAAGCGTCGTCGTTTCTAGCACGAACAAGAACGCGCGCTGGCGAACCAGCGCGCGTCTTGGTTTTGGGATTTTTGGAAACGGTACCTTACATCGCGCCGCCGCCAGCCTCGGGGGCGGCGGAGCCATCACCAGCTGCCGAGCCCGAGCCGTCCATCGGCATCGCAGAGCCCGAGCCCATGTTGTTGTTGATGGTGGTGTCGCCGGTCTTCGTCTTCTTGCCACCGCAGGCGGCGAGGGACGCGATCACGATTGCTGCAAAAAACATCTTCTTCATTTGGTCTAGGTCCTTTTCTGGTCTTTGTTTTCTGGGTCCGTCGAAACAACAGCGCTTCAGCACTCCCAAAAACTGGTCGACCGCTTGAACGGCGACCGAAAAACTTAAGCGGTGGGCGAAGCCCCCGACGACAACTCGGCGAGCGCCGATTCGAGCTCGCCACGGGCGTGCGAGTCGTTCTTCGCGGCTGCAATGCCCCGGCGATAGACGTCCGCCGCCTCACCGGCCCGGCCGAGGGCAGCGAGCGTGCCGCCGGCCATCAGGTACGTTGGGACGTAGTCGGGGAACCCGCCGAGCAACTCCTGGAACGCCGCCCAGGCGAGCTCGAGCTCGCCCCGAGTCTTGTGCTCCATCGCCAGCCCATACCGAGGGAACGGATCCTTCGGGCTCTTCGCGATGAAGGTCTGGAAGGTGGCGATGCGATCCATAAAATAGGGAGGGCGAAGCAGACGTCGGGCGCAGAGGGCCCGGCGACATAACGCGGCGGGCCGGAACTACTTACAGGGCGGCGCACCATAAGCAAACTCCCGGGTTAAAGGCCAGTCTGCTATGACGATTTTCGGCTCGGCAGATCGTGCTACCGTCGCCGACAGTCCACGGTGGAGCGACCGTCTATCAGATTCATCGGAGTCGATCTCGGCGGGGGCCGAGGCAAGACCACGGCGGTAGCGGAGCTCAGGGCAACGCCTGATGGGGTCGAGGTGCTCGAGGTCGCGAGTCGCGCCAACAAGCAGCCGTGGACCGACGAGACGCTGATCCAGCGCCTGAGCGAGGCGACGGATGCCGCGATCGCGATCGACGCCCCGCTGACCCGACCCGCGTGCGGGCGGTGCGAGCGGCCCGTGTGTCCTGGCATGGAGGCGTGCGAGGAGCCCGCGGTGGTCTGGTTGCGAACCGAGGGTCGAGCGTTGGTCCGCAAGGTCGCCGAAGCGGTGTCCGGTGATCGGATGCGGACCATCAAACAGGTCGCCCAGGTCCAGCTCGCGCCGTACGCGCACCGCGCCACCGAGGTCGACGTCGTCTACCGCCGCGGTCTGCTGCCGATCCAGACGCTGGGCTCGAGCAACCATGCGATCGCCGCACGCGCCGGCTACGTCCGCCGGCGGCTGCGGGGTGCCGGGTTCATCCTCCATCGCAACCTGATCGAGGTCTCGCCCGCCGCGACGATCGCCGCGCTGTGCGGCACGCGCGCGTCGCGTGGCTACAAGCGCGACGCCGATCCGTGGCGCACCCGCGCGATGATCCTCGAGCGACTCGGCGATCTGTCGTTCGCGCCGCGCTCGCGGATGGCGCGCGAGGACGTGCTGCAGAACGATCACTGCTTCGATGCGCTGATCAGCGCCTATACGGCGTATCGCTGGGCGCACGACCGCTGGCCCTCGCCCACCGACGACGAAGACGGCCACATCGTCGTCCCGCCGCCCTAACCCCACCCCGTTCCCCATCATTCGCCTGAGGCGATGTGCCTCGGTCGAAGGATCGACCCAGGCGAAACTGGGTTAGCTGAGCGACTCGTACGCAGCCGTGAGCTCGGCGAACCTGCGCTCGAGCAAGCGGCGACGAACGACATCGACCTCGGGCTGGAGATCCGGGTGCAGCGCACGCGCGAGCTTGCGATACGCGCGCTTCACGGTGTCGGGGTCGCCATCCTGGTCGAGCCCGAGCGTGCGCAGCGCGGCTTGCCGGCGGGCATCCACCGACGGCTGTTGCGGGAACCGGGTCGGCCGCGATTGCTCCGCGACGATGCCTTCGACGTCGAGCGCACCGACGGAGCGCAGGAAGTGGACGAACGCCAGCAACCGAAACCGCGGGGTCCTCGCGAGCGGCCAGATCTGATCGAGCCGGCGCGGGCTCGCCATCGCGACGAGCATGCGTCGATCCGCTTCATCGACTGCGACGGGTGCGAGATCTGCGCGCGCGACCATCCTGACCCCGGCGAGCTCGCGCACGATCGTGTCGGCGAGCGCACCATCGAGCTGCGCCTCGAGATGCGTCCGCGACCACGTCGCGAGAGGCACCCCCGCGGTCGGTCCGACGGGCAGCACGCCCGCGACGCCACCCTCGAACACCAGCGAGAGATCCTGCGACGCGAGTCGCGCGAGCCGCGCCGTCAGGGTCCTTCTCGACAGCTCGTCGTTGCCGATCACCGCGTGGCCACGACGGAGCGCGAACACCTCGGCACGCGCGAGGCGTGCGCAGATCGTCAGCATCCCGGTGGCTTCACCATGGCCGAGCCGGTACAGCAGCCGCGGCAACTCTCCGCGCACCAGGGTGCGCCGCAGCGATTCAGCTTGCATCGCGCTCGACCATGACGAGCGCCGATCAAGCGGGCAATTTTTCAGCTGCTTCGATAAGCAGCTGGGCTCGGGACCGGAGTCCCAAAAGCTCGGGACCGGAGTCCCGAGAGAGCGATCACATGAAGCCAGCCTTGCGACGCTCGACGATGAACTCGGTGACGACGCTCTTGACGTCTTCGCGGAACGACACCTGACCGGCGGCGATCTCGCGCAACGCAGTCACGGCGGGCTTGTTGTCGCAATCGACTCCAGCCGTCGCGCCGCGCGACAACTGGCGAGCCCGCTCTGCCGCAAGCACGACGAGTGCGAAGCGGTTGGGGATCTTGTCGAGGCAATCTTCGACGGTAACGCGTGCCATGGACGGCGGAACTTACTCGGTCCCCAGCAGGTGTCAAGTCCACCGCTTGCCAGAGCGTACGGTTCCCCGTAGGCTAGGTCCTCAGCGACCCACCTACCGGCAAGTAGGCGGAACCGCTCCTAACTTATGACTGTTCGTCCTCCAGTACCCGTCGCACGGGGTCCGGTCCGTATCGAGCTCGATTGGGATGCCCTCGAGATCGCCGTCGAGCGGAACTCGCCCGACACGGATAGCTACCTCGACCTCACCACCGGCCGCATCCTGACGATCACCACGGGTGATCCAGAAGCCGCGATCAACCGTCAGACCGTCTCGGAGAACATCCGAAATTTTCTTCGGATCGAGCCCGCATCGAGCCGCGAGCAGTACCGATGGATGGAGAAGTTCGTCGGTAGCGTGGTCGACGAGGCGTTGCGCGAGCGGTTGATCATCTCGATCGACGGCAAGGGCGCGTTCCGTCGCTTCAAGGACGTGCTCCTCGCGTATCCGGCCGAGCGCGAGCGCTGGTTCTCGTATCGCGCCGACCTGCTGCACTGGCACATCCAGAACTGGCTCGAGCAGCACGAGATCACGACGACGAACGAGCCGCCGTGGGGCAAGGTCGACGCACCGCAGGAGCTGCCCACCGTGGGTCGCCCCGTCCTCCACGGGACCGAGGCCCCGGGCGAGAGCCTGCGCCGTCAAGCGCGCGATCTGATCGAGACGATCCCGGCGATCGAGCTGCCGACCGCGATCGCATTCCTCGAGTTCCTCAAGCAGCGCTCGCTGGATCTGTTGGACAAGGACGACCCAGACGATCACGACGATCGCAGCAGTGCACCCGAGCCCGAGCCTACGCCCGCGCTTAGCAAGGTCGACGTCGAGTCGACCGTCTCGTGATCCAAGCGCTGATCACGTCGCTGGTGCAGCGCGCCCCCGTGATCGAACACACCACCGTCGAACGATTGGTGGCCGAGCTGCGAGCCATCGACACGCCGCTGTCGCTCGCGATCGCGGCGATCGTCGAGCTCGTGGGCGACGGGCGCGTCGATCCCGGCATCGCCCTGCCTGCGCTCGCGATGGCGTGCGCGACGCTCGATGACGTCCAGCGCGGTGCGCTCGGCGAGCGCGAAGCCGAGGCCGCGCGCTACGAGATCGAGACGCTGCTGCCGGTCCCGGGCCGCGCGCCGACCTCCGACAAGGCCGCGCCGAACCTGATCCAGATCAGCCGCGAACGGCCACCGCGAACTTGAGGTAGTTGCCCTCGGGGAATCCCGGCACCGTCGGGAAGTCCGGCGGTAGCGATCGGCGATCCACGATCTGCAACCGCGTCCCGGCGTTGAGGGCACCATCGGCGAGCGCGAGCTCGAACTCCTGCGCCGACATCTTGTGCGTCGAGCTCGCGGCGATCAGCATGCCGCCGGGCGCGAGCACGTCGAGCGATGCGCTGATCAGCTCGGAGTAATCGCGCACCGCGCTCCACGGCTTGCCACCGCGGGCAGCCGCGCTCGCGAACGCCGGTGGATCGAGGATGACCATGTCGAACTGGCGCTTGCGCTCGACGAAGCGGGCCAGGACCTTGAACGTATCGCCGACGACGTGCTCCGGCTTCTCGGGGTCGAACCCCGACAGCGCGAAGTTGCGGCGCGCCCGCGCGTGCGCCTTCGCGGCGACGTCGACCGCGACCACCTCGGTCGCCCCACCGGCGTGCGCGTAGACACTGATCGCGCCGGTGTACGAGAACAGATTCAAGACCCGGCGATCCTTCGCCCAGTGGCGCACGGCGCGCCGGCCCTCGCGCAGATCGGCGAACAGGCCGGTCGACAGCGGTGCGGTGACGTCGACATGGAACTTGAGATCGTCCTCGACGACCTCGAGCTCGACGGGCGCGGCGCTACCGCGCACGAGCTCCGCCGCCGCTTGCCGAGGTGCCTCGCCGGCCAAGGACTTGTAGCGACGCTGCTCGTAGATCGCAGCCGGCTTGAGCTCGGCTTCGAGCGCGTTGTAGAGCCCGTCGCGCAGCCCGGTGACGGCAGCCGTGAACAGCTGGACGACGAGGCAGTCGTTGTAGCGATCGACCGCGATGCCCGGCAGCCCATCCGACTCGCCGTTGACCAGGCGGATGTTGCCGAGCTTCGAGGAGTCGAGGAGCTTGCCGCGCAGCGCGACGGCCGCCTTGATCCGGGCCGCGATCAGCGTGTCGTCGATCGCAGTGTCCGCACGCCGGACGAACACGCGCACCGCGATCGCGGAGTCCGCGTCGTACAGGCCGCGACCGACGACCTCGCCGTCGACATCGACCAGATCGATCACGGTCCCCGGCTCGACGGAGAGCGGCCTTGGACCGAGCGCTTCGCGATATACCCACGGATGCCCGGCGCGGATGCGGTGCCCGACGTCGGGGGACAGCCGGACCGTGTTCTTGCGCACGATGGGCAGCCCACGCGCCAATCTGCGCCGCGGTGTTTCTCTAGCCATTTCCAGGAGCTTTTACCCTCGCCGGTAGATCAGTTCCAAACTGTGTGGGCTTCAAAGTTTGTATTGATCTCCCCTGATCGGCTTCGTACTGTGCGCCGCCTTAGCCCTCCTATGCGTACTGCACAATCCTCCGTCGCTACCCTCGAGCCCGTTCGCTTCGGTGAGTTCCTGCGCGACCGGTCGTTGATCTCCGACGAGCAATGGCTGGCAGCACTGGCGTTCCACTGGAGCGCCACACGCCGCCGTAAGATCGGCACCACCATCGTCGAGATGGGCTTTTTGAGCGCCGATGTCCTCGAGGCCGAGGCTCGGGCGTTCCATGACGATCTCGAGGTCGTCGAGGTGATTCCGCGCTCGGAGCGGACCACCCTGCCAATCCCGTTCGCCTGAAACCGTGCTCGACGTAGTTTTCGCGCACGAACGCACCTAGATCGCCTACAGTCCTTTCGCTCGCACCCCCCCTTGGGCGGCGAGCTCCGCGGGAGAGTCATGATGGCTGTCGATTCGAAGCTCGGAGAAACAACGCTCGGCATGGGAGCCGTTCCGCCCAACGGTGCGCACAGCGCCGCCACGGCAACGGCCGAAGGTTCCGGGCTGAACAAGCGCGCCAAGCGCACGTCCTCGCTGATGCGTACCGCGTCGGCGCTGCCGAAGGTCGAACACTCGCTCGACGAGTTCATCGCCCGCGCGAACCAGACGCTGGTCGATGTCTCGAACTGGGGTTCTGCCGATCAGCAGGCCAAGGAAGACGATGACAAGCGCCGCGAGCAGGATGCGCAGCGCTGGAAGCAGGCCGAGACGCAGATGAAGGAGAGCGACGCGCGCGAGCAGTCGCTGCGCCGTCAGCTCGATGGTCTCCAGGGCAAGCTCGCCGAGGCCGAGGCCCGCGCCGCCGTCGCCATGTCGGCGTCGAACAGCGGTGCGATGTCCACCGCCGCCGTCGCGGCACAGGACGCGGCGCTGTCGTCGCTCCGTGGTGAGGTCGAGGCCGCGCAGGCCAAGATCAGGGCGGCGGAAGCAAAGCAGCACGATCTCTCGAAGCAGCTCGAGCTGGCGAAGACGCAGGTGTCTGCGCCGCTGCCGATCGCGTTCGACCGGAGCAACTCCTCGAATTTCACTGACGACGACGCCGACGAGCGCGTCAAGATCGCCGAGGCGAAGGCTGCGAAGGCGCTCGCCGCCGCGCGTGCGGCCGCCGCCGGTCTCACCGTGTCGTCGGCAGATCTCGCCGCGATCGAGAGCGGCCTCGTGGTCCCCCAGCTCGAGAAGCGTGGCACGCCGTGGATCGCGATCATGCTCGCGTTCGCCGGTGGCATCGCGATCATGTTCGTGATCTGGAAGCTCGCCCTCTCGGGTGGGAGCGACGCAAAGAAGGTCGACCCCAAGCCCGACCCGGCGCCTGCCGTTGCTCCAGTGCAGACAGCCCCACCTCCTTCGGCACCGGCCAAGCCTACGGTCACGCCGATCGACGAGTCGCCGCAGCCCGCGGTGGTGAAGGAAGACGACAAGAAGCCGACCGCCGAGCCGATCGTCGA